>CAUPXN010000007.1:0-34961 GCA_963515505.1 uncultured Streptococcus sp. | reverse complement strand
TATCGTGCTGAAGTTGAAAATGAGTTAAAAGAAAGACGAAATGAAGTACTTCTTCAAGAAAAGAGAATGATTCAACGTGAAAAGAATTTAGATCGTAAGGATGAAATTCTAGAAAAACGTGAAAAATCAATTGAATTGAAGGAAACAAAAATCCAAGAAAAACTTGAGAGAGTAACAGAGAAAGAAAATCAAGCTGAAGCTCTCGTTGCTAAGCAACAAGAAGAATTGGAACGTATTTCTACAATCAGTAAAGAAGAAGCGCAAGAAATTATCATGAAGGACATGACTGAACAATTAAGTAAGGAACGCGCCATCATGATTAAAGAGTCTGAGCAGCTTGCAAAAGATGAAGCAGATAAAAATGCTAAAAATATTATTCTTCAAGCGATTCAACGTTCCGCAGCGGACTTAGTTTCAGAGAACACAGTAACGGTTATGACGTTACCAAGTGATGAAATGAAAGGTCGTATTATCGGACGTGAGGGACGTAACATTCGTACCCTTGAATCATTAACAGGAATTGATGTGATTATCGATGAAACACCAGAAGCAGTGGTATTAAGTGGGTTTGACCCAATTCGTCGTGAAATCGCGAAAATGACGCTTGAAAAATTAATTTCAGACGGTCGTATTCATCCTGCACGTATTGAAGAAATGGTTGAAAAATCTCGTAAAGAAATGGATGAGCGAATTCGTACAATCGGTGAACAAGCAACGTTCGAAGTTGGAATTCACTCATTACATCCTGATTTGATTAAGATTTTAGGTCGTTTATACTTTAGAGCTAGTTACGGTCAAAACGTATTGAACCACAGTATCGAAGTAGCTAAACTTGCTGGTGTAATGGCTGGTGAGTTAGGTGAAGATGTGAACCTTGCAAAACGTGCTGGTTTACTTCACGATATCGGTAAAGCACTCGATCATGAAATTGAAGGTTCTCACGTTGAAATCGGAGCAGAAATCGCTCAGAAATATAAAGAGAATAAGATTGTTGTTAATGCGATTGCCTCTCACCACGGTGATGTAGAAGCAACTTCAACAATCGCGGTACTTGTTGCAGCAGCCGATGCCTTATCAGCAGCTCGCCCAGGTGCTAGACGTGAATCAATCGAAAACTATATTCGTCGATTAGAAAGATTAGAAGCCATTGCAACTGAACATGAAGGTGTTGAACGAAGCTTTGCGATTCAAGCTGGACGTGAAGTTCGTGTAATGGTACAACCTGACAAGATTAGTGATGAAAAAGCGATTATTTTAGCGCATGACATCAAAAATCAAATTGAGGAAGAACTCCAATATCCAGGACATATTAAAGTTACAGTTATTCGTGAGACAAGAGCAGTCGAATATGCTAAGTAATCATTGATTGACTTTGACTCTACTGAAAGAGTAGATGTAAAACTGGAAACCCCATGACAAGTTGTCATGGGGTTTTATTTTACTTTTTATAGATATAAACAAGGCATTCTCTATTAGAGAATGCCTTGTTTGTTTGAACTATTGATTACGAGCTTCTTGAGTTGTTTGTTCATGGTTATTGTTATTGTTGCTATTATTGTTGTTTTGCTGACGATTGTTTTGTTGCTGGTTTTGTTGAGTTGTACGTTCCTCAGCTGTTGTTGGTTGTTCTATTTGGAACTCATTTGTAATAGGGTCAGAACTATCTTTACCAACCGTTACAACCAGAGTTACCGAAACGCTAGGACCGCTGATATTTTGGAATGTCACTTTGTTTGTTGAAACAGTTTGTGTTTGTCCGTTCACAGTGACTTTGTATTGTGGCTTATCTTTAGAGTTCGTTTTATAATTATCCCACGTTACAGTCAGCGCCTTCTTACTCTTATCGTAAGTAGCTTTCAAACCAGTTGGTCCTTCAATCTTCGTACCATAGTTCATAGATTGTTGAGTAGGGACATGTCCTTTAACAAATAACTCAGTTGCAATCATGTTCGCTGGAGTTCTTGGTCCAGGTAAGCTTAATGGGTCAGATCCAATTTCGATTTGTTGTTTGACAACACTGTCTGGTTGTACCCAATCATCTCCGCTAGAAGATTCAGCCATATATTTCATTAAGTAGTAATAAATAAGTCTTGAATATTCTTGTTCGGTAGTGTCTACACCGCCACCTTGTTCATACGGATTATCATAACCAGTCCAAGCAGAAATTGTGTAGTCAGTAGAGTATCCGATAAACCATGAGTCAGGGATGATATCTTCATAATCACTAGCTCCCATTGCACGTTTTTGTTCAACAGTATAGTTAGATGAACCAGTTTTGGCAGCTGTAGGCAATCCAGGAATAGTTGCTTGTGTTGCGAAACCATATTTGAATGAATCTTTTAGGACATCCGTAATCATATACGCTGTCGAATCTTTCATCGCTTGTTTTTGTTCAGGTTTAAACTCGGTTACATGGCCATCACGAGTTGTGACTTTCGTTACAGTGTATGGTTTTGAATAAGTACCGTAATTACCAAATGTGGCATATGCGGCAGCCATTTTAATTGGTGAAATATCTGCACCAATCGAGTTACTTTCTACTAAATAGTCTTGACCATCATTTTTAATTTGAATATCTAGATTATTCAAGAATGACTTGATATTTGTTTCGCCAACAGCTTTAAAGGTTTGTAATGCTGTTGTATTTCTTGAGTAAACGAGGGCAGTACGTAATGTCATTGCACCTTTGTGACTGAAATCCCAGTTGTTTAGTTCGACACCATTTGAATAAGTAGTTCTTTGGTCCATGATGGTTTGACCAGTTGAATAGTTGAGGTATTCGATGGCAGGACCGTAGTCTATGACTGGTTTAATCGTTGAACCAGTACTACGTGTATTGTCAGTTGCACGGTTATAGCCAAGTAGAGTCGTTTGTTTACGACCACCGTTGACGGCGCGAACTGCACCAGTTTTTGTATCGAGCATAACAACCGCATTTTGAATTTTATCATTCACGTATTGAATGTAATCATTCGTATTAACGATATCGTATAAACGTTGTTGCGCTTTTGAATCAATAGTTGTTTGAATCGTAAGTCCGTCGTTATAAGGATCAAGTCCTGTCTTTTCTTGTACTTCTTTTAAAACCATTGTTACGAATGAATCGTAAACAAGTGCTTTATCATTACTATCGACATTGTTATTATGTGCTATTAAACCATCAGTGACTGGAGTAGCAACTGCCTGGTCATATTGTTCTTTTGAAATCTTTCCATTTTCTTTCATGGAATAGAGTACTAAGTCACGACGTTCTTTTGCTTGATCAGCATTTGCGTAAGGATCATATGAATTCGGTGCTTGCGGCATACCAGCAAGTAAGGCCACTTGGGCTAGACTTAATTCAGATAACTCTTTATTGAAGTAGTAGTGTGAAGCAGTACCAAATCCATAAACATTATTTGCCATATAGACTTTGTTTAAGTAGTACGTCAAAATCTGTTCTTTAGAGTAATTACGTTCTAATTGAAGCGCAAGCATGATTTCTTGAATTTTACGTTTATAGGTTTGGTCTTCTTTCTTAGTAGAGAAGACCGCTAACTTCACTAATTGTTGAGTGATCGTACTACCACCTTGAGTGATTTGACCTGCTTTTGCGTTTCGTAGGAATGAACCAGCGATACGGATTGGGTCAATTCCCATATGAGAGTAGAAACGTTTATCCTCGATTGAAGTGATGGCATCTTTCAGTAATTGAGGGACTTGTTCACTAGTGATAATATCTCGTTTTTCACCACCAAGTGAATAAATCAGTTCGCCATCTTTATCAAGAATTTTAGTTTCAGTAGCTCCTTCTAAATCACTTGCTTGAATTGTTGGGGCAGTAGAACCGTAGTAAACAAATATGGCGACTACAGCGAGAAATGCGACAACAAAAAAGGCAACAACTCCAATTAAAATTTTCTTCCACAATTTCTTTTTATTCGTAGAACTTGGGTGCTTCTTTCTTGAATTTCGATGCAGAGATGAACGACTTTGTTCAGTGTTGTTTTCAGTCATAGATTGACCTCCTTTATAATAGAGCATCTACTGCGTCTAAATAATTTAGAGTCATTTGCAGTGATAGTGAAATCGATTGACCATGTTCTTGAATATAGGTCAACGGGATTGATTGACTTTTTGAGCTTGAATCATAAATAAATTGTTCAATCCATTTGTATTCAAGTAAATAATATTCCTTCAAACTAGAAAAATAAAAAATAACAAATGCGATACCGCCTTGTTCACAGCACTCTTTCATATGTTCTAGCTGATGCTCATGAATATTTTTTAACGGGAAAGAAGTTTTATTCTTCGTTTCCTTCGCTTCAAAATCGATATATCTTCCTTTATACACACCGTTATAGTCGGTTGTCGATGCCTGACGAAAATAGGCTTCCGTAATCTGCGCTGCGCTACGGGCAGGGTAGTTTACTTTAACAACTTGAATCGGTGTTGGTTTCTTGTGGATGACCGCTCGTTTTTGAAGGCGATAGAGTTCATTGGTTTGATTCAATATGTTCTCTAAACCCATACCGCGACTACTATAATTTGTTTGCATTGTTTGAGACCGAGTAGCCCGTGATAATTGTTTTTGTCCTTTTGGATATTGAATCATTTTATCCCTCCTATTGCGTCTATTATAACATTTTGGGCGAAAAATGAGAAAAACTATAGCTTTTGTTACCTTTTCTTAATCTCTATTCAAAATTCTTGTTAAATTAAACCGGAATAAGTCAATTATGTTTTACAAAAGAGGAAGAGTATTGTAAAATAAATGAGTATGTAAATCCATTCATCTTTAAGGTGAATAATGAATTTATGGAGGAATAATATGACAGCAAAATTCGAAAAAGTTGAAACAAATAAAGTTGTTTTAACATTTGAAATCTCACAAGAAGATATTAAAAAAGGTTTGGACCAAGCGTTTAACCGCGTTAAAAAGAACGTAAACGTACCTGGTTTCCGTAAAGGTAAAGTAAGCCGCCAAGTATTTGAAAAAATGTACGGTGAAGAAGCTTTATACCAAGATGCGTTAAACATTCTTTTACCAGATGCATATGATAACGCAGTTGAAGAAACTGGAATCTTCCCAGTAACTCAACCAACAATCGATATCGAATCAATCGAAAAAGGTAAACCATGGGTTATCAAAGCAGAAGTAATTGTTAAACCTGAAGTTAAATTAGGTGAATACAAAGGATTAACTGTTGAAAAACAAGATCGTACAGTATCTGAACAAGATGTTGAAGATCGCTTATTACAAGAACAAGCTCGTGCAGCTGAATTAGTTGTAAAAGAAGATGCAGCTGAATTAGGTGACACAGTAGTAATCGACTTCGAAGGTTTCTTAGGTGACGAAGCTTTTGAAGGCGGAAAAGGTGAAAACCACTCATTAGAATTAGGTTCAGGATCATTCATCCCAGGTTTCGAAGACCAATTAGTTGGCGCTAAAGAAGGCGATGAAGTAGAAGTGAAAGTGACTTTCCCAGAAGAATACCATGCTGAAAACTTAAAAGGTCAAGATGCAGTATTCAAAGTTAAAGTTCACGAAGTAAAAACAAAAGAATTACCTGAATTAACAGATGAATTTGCTAAAGATGTTGATGATTCAGTTGAAACATTAGCAGAATTAAAAGAAAAAATTCGTACTGAATTAGAAAAAGAAAAAAATGCTGCAGCTGACGAAGCAGTAGCAGATGAAGCTTTACGTAAAGCAGTAGAAAACGCTGAAATCGTTGAATTACCACACGAAATGGTTCACGACGAAGTTCACCGTCAAATGGAACACTACTTAAACGATATGCGTCGTAACGGAATCTCTCCTGAAATGTACTACCAAATCACTGGTACAACAGAAGCTGATTTACACAAAATGATGGAAAAAGACGCTGACGTGCGTACTAAGACAAACTTAGTATTAGAACAAATCGTTAAAGAAGAAGGCATCGAAGCAACTGATGAAGATGTAGCTAACGAAGTGAAAGAATTAGCTGCTCAATACGGTATGGAAGAAGATGCAGTTCGTGCAGCTGTTTCAGTAGATATGTTGAAAAACGATATCTCAATGAAGAAAGCATTAGCTGTAATTACTGATTCTGCTAAAGAAGCTTAATTTTATAAAATTAAATAAGAAAGCGCCGGTTTCGCTAGAGACCGGCGCTTTTTGAAACAACATTTCTTGTTGAAAATAGAGACTTATGGTACTCTTAAAATGAAAAATCAGGAAAAGAATGGAGGTTTCAGATTGTATAAAGATGAAACAAAACAAGTAAGATGTTCATTTTGTGGAAAATCACAAGAACAAGTAAAGAAAATTATCGCTGGTCCTGATGTATTTATTTGTAATGAATGTGTTGATTTATGTAAAGAAATTATTGATGAAGAATTTTCTTCAATGACGATGGATGAAATGATTGAGGTCTTAAAACCTCAAGAAATCCTAAAAGTATTAAATGATTACGTTGTTGGCCAAGAACATGCAAAAAAATCATTAGCAGTAGCGGTTTATAATCACTATAAACGTATTAATCACTTATTTAGTGAAGATGACGATGTTGAGTTACAAAAGAGTAATATTTGTTTAATTGGACCAACTGGTTCTGGAAAGACTTATTTAGCTCAATCATTAGCGCGAATTTTAAATGTGCCATTCGCGATTGCGGATGCGACTACATTGACTGAAGCGGGTTATGTTGGTGAAGACGTTGAAAACATTCTTCTAAAACTATTACAGGCGACAGACTACGATATTGAACGTGCTGAAAAAGGGATTATTTACATTGATGAGATTGATAAAATTGCCCGTAAGAGTGAGAATGTATCCATTACTCGTGATGTAAGTGGTGAAGGGGTTCAACAAGCCTTACTGAAGATTTTAGAAGGAACTGTTGCATCTGTTCCGCCTCAAGGAGGACGTAAACATCCACATCAAGAACTCATTCAAATCGACACAACGAATATTCTATTTATCGTTGGTGGAGCGTTTGATGGAATCGAAACAATCGTAAAAGAGCGTCTTGGTGCAAAAGTCATTGGATTTGGATCTTCAAATAAAAACTTATCAAGTCATGAAAGTTTAATGCAGTTGATTATTCCTGAAGATTTACAAAAATTCGGACTAATTCCAGAGTTTATTGGACGTCTTCCAATCACTGCAGCGTTAGAACCGTTAAGTAAAGACGATTTAGTAGATATTTTAACGAAACCAAAGAATGCATTAGTGAAGCAGTATCAAAAACTCTTTGCCATGGATAACGTGGAATTAGAGTTTGAACCTGCAGCGCTTCAAGCAATTGCTGCTAAAGCAATCGAACGTCGAACAGGTGCGCGTGGTTTAAGAAGTATTATTGAATCCGTTATGATGGATTTAATGTTCGAAATTCCAAGTCGTGAAGATATTACAAAAGTAGTTGTGACCGAAGCGATTGTGAACGGAACTGGGGAACCTGATTTGTATGATGAAGAAAATCGATTGATTTCCTAGGGATTTTTAACAAAATATGTTAGGATAGAATGTGATATAGTGGGTGCATTATATTGCATTCTATTTTTTATTAAGAGTTATTACATGAATTGAAGGAGACAACAATATGAAAGGATTGAAATCCTTAATAGCGAAACATTATACAAAAGAAGAATTTGCTTGGATTATGCAAGACTGGGCCAATTCAGTTTATTCTTTAATGATTACTACGGCCATTTTTCCGTTGTATTTTAAAACCGTATCCTCTAACGCAGGAGTTAGTGCGGCTGATTCAACCGCATTTTTAGGATATGCTAACTCGATTGCGACATTTGCGGTTTCCATCATGGCACCAGTTCTTGGAGCTTTAGCGGATTACAAAGGATACCGTAATCCGATGTTTACATGGAGTACCTTGCTTGGAGTGTTTTCAGTTATTGGAATGATGTTTGCTGAAACGGATCAATGGATTTTATTATTAGCATTGTATACTTTATCGGCAATCGGATATTCAGCTTCGAACATTTTCTATGATAGTTCGATTATGGATGTAACCACTTATGATCGTATGGATAGAATTTCCGCAGCGGGCTATGGATATGGCTATATTGGAAGTGTATTTCCATTTGTATTATTTATGATGATTATGCAATTCAGTGGATTAAATTCAAATGCAATCGTTATGATTGGATTCTTTATAACAGCCGCATGGTGGTTTATCTTCACCGTTCCATATTGGTTATATGTGAGTCAAAAATCATTTATCGAGAAACCAAAAAATCCAGTTAAAGATAGCTTTATTCGTTTATGGGGAACCATTAAACGTATTGGAGAACATAAGCAAGTGTTCTTATTCTTACTCGCTTACTTCTTCTATATTGATGGAGTAGGAACTATCATTAAAATGGCGACAGCAATCGGTTCAGATATGGGACTCGATAGCAATAGCTTGATTGTCATCTTATTAATTGTTCAAATCGTGGCATTTCCATTTAGTTTATTCTACGGTTATTTATCAAAACGATTCGGAAACAAAAAAACATTATTCCTTGGAATCGGTACTTATATTTTAATTTGTGTGATGGCATTGTGGTTAAATTCATACACAGATTTCCTTGTCTTAGCAATTCTTATTGGTACAGCTCAAGGTGGAGTACAATCACTTAGCCGTTCATTATTTGGTCAGTTAATTCCAGCCAATAGAGCCAATGAATTCTTTGGATTCTATAATATTTTTGGTAAATTCTCATCCATTTTAGGGACAACATTACTTGGGATTACAGCTCAAATGACAGGAAATTCATTAGATGGTGTGTTCTCTTTAATCATCTTGTTCTTAATCGGTTCAGTTTTACTATTCTTCGTGAAGTTGCCAACTCAGAAAGGATTAGAAAATGAAGGTTAATAAAGCCGAATTTACAATTAGTGCTGTAGGACCAGCGCAATATCCTTCTGGAAATCTTCCAGAAATAGCATTATCAGGTCGTTCAAATGTTGGGAAATCTTCTTTTATTAATAAGTTGATTCAACGAAAAAGTCTAGCCCGTACCTCAAGTAAACCTGGTAAAACACAAACATTGAACTTTTATCATATTAATGAGCAGTTCTATTTTGTAGATGTGCCAGGATACGGATATGCCAAAGTATCTAAGAAAGAACGTGAAAAGTGGGGGAAGATGATTGAGGAGTATATTACGACTCGAGAGCCACTTCGTTTAGTGCTTATCTTAGTAGACTTTAGACATGAACCAAGTCAAGAAGATGTTCAAATGCGTGAATTTTTAGAGTATTACAATATTCCATATCGAATTGTGATGACGAAATGTGATAAGATCCCTCGTGGAAAATGGAATAAGCACGTAAGCGTGATTCGAAAAGCATTTGGCAAACCACCAGAAGAGCTTTTCTTAACATTCTCATCTGAAACAGGTGAAGGGGTAGAGAAAGCTTGGGCGTGGATTGAACAATTTATTGCCGACTAAAATAACAAGTGATACCGTATACGGTATCACTTGTTTTGTTTGAATAGAAAAATGAGTAGACTTTTAAGTAAAATGAAACTCGGTCCATTGCATTAAATCGCGAATTGTGATATATTATATGCTGTATCATTAGGCGTAGTGTATGGAGGGAGTTTTTTTATGAGTCAACGATTATCAAAAGAAACGATTCAAAGTATACAATCGCAAGTGAATATTCTCGATATTGTAGGGCAGTTTGTCCAATTGAGAAAGCAAGGAAAGAGCCTTTTTGGCCGTTGTCCTTTTCATGATGAAAGAACACCTTCGTTTACCGTTACAGAAGAAAAACAGTTATTTCACTGTTTTAGTTGTGGACGCGGGGGAAATGTTTTTAACTTCATGCAGGAATTAGAAAGTTTATCTTTTCCAGAATCGGTTGTTAGGGTAGCAGAACTTGCGCATATTCCTCTAGATGTAGAAATCCCTTCTAGCCAACAAGCAATTCCTCAAAAAGAGAGAAAGTTGTTTGCGGCACATGAAAAAGCGAGTGAGTTTTACTCGCACGTCCTATTTAATACAAAAGGTGGACAAGAAGCACTACATTACTTAACGGATCGTGGTTATACGATTGATACGTTAAAAGAATTTGGATTTGGGTTCTCGTTAAAAGACCGCACGCAGCTGACTCAGCTCTTACAAGATTTAGAGCTAACAGGACAAGAAATGGAAGCGACAGGTCTATTCGTTGAAAGTCAATCAGGGTTCTTTGATCGTTTTAATCAGCGAATTATGATTCCTCTCCGTAATGAACATGGACAAATCGTTGGTTTCTCTGGACGTGTGTTGCCAGGTTATTCGGATGAGTTCGCTTCCCAGGCTAAATATTTAAACAGTCCTGAAACACCGCTCTTTGCGAAAAGAAACTTCTTATTTAACTTTGATTTAGCAAAGAAGAATATTCGTAAAGAAAATAAAGTTATCCTTTTTGAAGGATATATGGATGTTATTTCTGCTTGGCAAGCGGGAGTTCAACTAGGGGTAGCCTCAATGGGAACGTCTCTTACACCAGAGCAAATTCAAAAGCTTCGTCATGTGACGGATACGATTTTGATTGCTTATGATGGTGATAGAGCAGGTTTGGAGGCAACAAACCGAGCGATTGAAATGATTCAATCAACGAACGCTTTTACGATTGGAATTATTCCATTTGATAATGGGCTGGATCCAGATGAGTTTATTGAGCAACGTGGACCCCAAGCGTTTATAGATTTAGTTGAACACGGGCAGGAAACCATCTATCAATTTAAAAAGAGATTCCTTTCTAAGAAATATCAGTTACAAGTTGAGAGTCAAAAGATTCAGTATATCGAAGAGATGATTATTGAACTAGCGAAACTCACAAATGATGTCGAAAAGAATCTTGCGATGAAGTCTCTTGCGGATGAATTTAATCTTGATTACACAACGATTCAAAATCAAGTAAAACAAAAGCAAGTTCAAACTTCACAGAATTTCCAAGCGCCACCTGTACCAAGCGTAGAAACACAAGCGCCAGTAATGAATAGACCGTTTATTAAAAACGAAGGCATTCAAAGGCATTTAATGTACCGCTTGATGCATCATAATGAGGCTTGGACATATCTGAATCGTATTAATCCAGAATTCTCGTTTCCAGATGCACTATATGAGCAATTATTTTTACATATTCAGGCGTTTCGAAATGAAGAAGAGGAATTTGATGTTCAAGAATTTATGTTGTTTTTGAACGATAAAGATTTCATGAACAGAAATCTGGTATCTGAAATTGAACTAGGTCAGTTTCCTCCAGAATGTACGGAACAAGAGATTCAAGATTTAGTATATGTACTTTCACAAAAGAATACTCTAAAAGAGCAGTTAGCACAAAAAAAGGAAGAGTTGAATCGAGCTGCTCTTATAAACGACGATGAAACCAGAAAGAAATTGATGGTTGAAATCATGGAGATTCAACGCCAATTAAGGAAAAGATAGAATGGAGGAATGGTGAATGACAGTTCAAAAGAATGAAAAAGGTCAAACACTGAACGAAGCAACTTCAACGCTTCTCGCAGAACGAAAATTATTCGGTCAAATTTTATACGATGATTTATCTGCACAAATCGCAATCCCATTTGAGTTGGATGCGGAAGGAATGGATAAATTAATTCAAAAGTTTGAGGATGCAGGGGTTAGTGTTGTAGATGCTAACGGTGAACCAACAAGCCAACAATTGTCTTCAGAAAGCCAACGCGAATCTGAGACAGCTGTTGTTGAAGATGATACTGCCTTATCTTCAAATACGAAGATTAATGACTCCGTTCGTATGTATTTAAAAGAAATCGGACGAGTTCCACTACTTAGTGCAGATGAAGAGGTCGCATTAGCGCTCCGTATTCAAGAAGGAGATACTGAAGCAAAACAAGAGTTAGCAGAAGCCAACCTTCGTTTAGTAGTATCGATTGCGAAACGTTATGTAGGGCGTGGAATGCAATTCTTAGATTTAATTCAAGAAGGAAACATGGGCTTAATGAAAGCTGTTGAGAAATTTGACCATACAAAAGGATTCAAATTCTCTACTTATGCCACATGGTGGATTCGTCAAGCAATCACTCGTGCCATCGCTGACCAAGCGCGTACGATTCGTATTCCAGTGCATATGGTTGAAACAATCAACAAGTTAGTACGTGTTCAAAGACAACTATTACAAGATTTAGGACGCGAACCTACACCTGAAGAAATCGGTGCAGAAATGGACTTACCAACTGAAAAAGTTCGTGAAATTCTAAAAATCGCTCAAGAACCAGTGTCTCTTGAAACTCCAATCGGGGAAGAGGACGATTCACATTTAGGTGATTTCATCGAAGATGACAACGCAACAAGCCCAGCTGATCATACAGCGTATGCATTATTGAAAGAACAACTTGATGAAGTTCTTGAACAATTAACAGACCGTGAAGAAAACGTACTTCGTTTACGTTTCGGTCTTGATAAAAATGGAGAAATCCGTACATTAGAACAAGTAGGGCAAGTATTCGGGGTAACTCGTGAACGTATTCGTCAAATTGAAGCGAAAGCATTACGTAAATTACGCCATCCGAGCCGTTCTAAACAATTAAAAGATTTCTTAGATTAAGAATGAATAACAGAAGCAATCCTTAGGGATTGCTTCTTTTTTGTTTGCAATTTTTGTGAAATCTCTATTATTTTCATGGAAAAGGGCTTAAATCTAGTGAAGAATTTGATAAACTAACAGAGGTGTACCGCAATTACGGTACACCTCTTAATTTATTTACTCTAAAGTATCTGCTTCAGTAACCCCTAAAATCACTGGAAGAATCATTGGATGACGTTCAGTTTTCTTAAATAGGAACGGACCTAACACATCCGTAATTTTATTACGTAGTACACGTTCGTTTAAGACTTCTTCAGAATCTCCCAAGAGTTCTTCAAGTTCATCACGAAGAATGGCTTGTGCTTCGTTAAGAAGTTGTCCTGATTCTTTCATGTAGATAAATCCACGAGAGAGCATATCTGGACCTGCTACTAATTCACGGTTTTCGTAGTCAACAGTGGCTACACAGATGACTAAACCATCTTGTGAGAGTGTCTTACGATCACGAAGAACGATATTTCCGATATCTCCGATACCATTCCCATCGACGTAAACGTCACCTGCAAAGAAGTGACCAGCTCTACGTGCAGAGTCAGCAGTAACGGCAAGAACATCTCCATTACTCAAGATAAATGAGTTTTCTTTTGGAATTCCCACCTGAGTCGCAAGATTTGCTTGAATCTTTTGCATACGATATTCACCGTGGACTGGAACGAAGTATTTAGGCTTCATTAAGCGAAGCATTAATTTTTGTTCTTCTTGAGAACCGTGTCCAGATGTGTGAATATTGTTTACTTTACCATGAATCACTTCAGCACCAGCTTCTGAAAGAAGATTGATGACGCGGTTAACGCTTGAAGTGTTTCCTGGAATAGGTGAACTAGAGAAGATAACTGTATCACCAGGTTGAATGGAGATTTGGCGGTGAGTTCCATTTGCGATACGACTAAGTGCCGCCATTGGTTCCCCTTGAGACCCTGTACATAAAATAATGACTTTCTCAGAAGGGTATTGGTTAATTTCACGTCCATCGATAAAAGTATCATCTGGAGCCTTAATATAACCTAATTCACGAGCAGTGCGGAAGCTGGCTTCCATACTACGTCCAAATACAGCTAATTTACGGCCAGTTGCTACAGCCACATCTGTTACTTGTTTTAGACGAGAAACGTTTGATGCAAATGTCGCAAAAATGATACGTCCATCAACGCGTTGGATAATCTCTTTTATCGATTTTCCAACGACTTGTTCTGATTGAGTAAATCCAGGGACTTCAGAGTTTGTACTGTCTCCTAAAAGAACAAGAACACCTTCTGAACCTATTTGTGCCATACGGTGAAGGTTTGCCGGTTCTCCAACTGGAGTGAAGTCAAACTTATAGTCACCCGTGAACACGATGTTGCCTGGAGGAGTCTTAATCACAATCCCAAAGGCATCTGGAATAGAGTGGGTAGTGCGATAGAAACTCACTTGTGTTTTACGGAATTTAATCACGCTGTCTTCATCAATTTCGTGAAGGATCGCATCTCTTAAAAGTCCGTGTTCTTCTAATTTATTTCGAATTAAAGACATCGCAAGTTTTGTTGCATAAATAGGGATGTTCGCTTGTTTAATTAAGAAAGGAATCCCACCGATATGGTCTTCGTGTCCGTGCGAAATAAATAGACCTTTTACTTTATTAATGTTTTGAACGATATAACTGTAATCGGGAATCACATAGTCGATTCCAAGTAAATCATCCTCAGGGAATTTAATACCGGCATCCAAAATGATCAGCTCATCTTGGAATTGAACGCCATATGTGTTTTTACCGATTTCACCTAAACCGCCAAAAGCAAATACGCCCGTTTCGTTATTTTTAATATTTGGTTTCATATTACTTGAACACCGTTAATTTAAACTCAGGGTTTTGTTTTTCGTAAGCTAAGTGTTTTTCATCTAGCTCTTGGATAAACTCTACGTTGTATTCAGTGTTTTCATCCACAAGGCGGCGGGCTTCTACCTTGTCACTAGCTTCGATATATAAAGCTTCTGTGTTCTCACGACGTGGAGCTTCCGTTTTAGTTGGTTGGTAAGTAATTTTAAAAATCATGTATGTACTCCTTTAAATTTTTTTCATAATGTTTCTATCATATTTTATCATAGAATGCCTATTTTTTCATAATCTTAAAGGCTGATAAATGCCTCTTTTTCCAATTTTAAGAGTAATTCTTTTGGATTTGAAAGTGGTTTAGGGTTCATATCAGATTTCTCTTCACCTAATTTGAAATAAATGGTATTCCAATATCTGTTTTTAGCACCTTCAATGTCATTTGTAAGGTCGTCCCCAATCATCCAGAAGTCGTTTGTACTAATATCTGGAAAAAGTTGTTCTACATTCTTAAAGGCTTCTGCTTGTGGTTTGGGAACACCAGTCGTCTCTGAAATGAAGATTCTAGAAGAGTCAAACCATTTTTCTAATCCAAGTGATGTAATTTTTTTCGACTGATGGCTCGTAGGACCATTTGTTAGAAGAACGAGAGTAGATCGTCTTGTTACTTTGTCAAAAAAGTCAAACCACTCTTTATCTAATTCGATGTGATCCATCACGTATTGATAGGTTTCCTTAAAACGAATGACAGATTCTTTAGAAGAATCGAGTCCAAGAGTCGAAAGTGTACTTTCAACACGAGAAAAGTGATTTTCTTCCAAAGTGATTTGTCCCTCCGTAAATAATTCAAAGGCAATTTCACTTTTTTCTTGATAAATCTTATACACATCCATATCCGTTGAAAATGTCGGGTAGCATTTCTTTAAGGTGGTCAAGAAGACTTGCTGTTTTGAATAGAGTGTATCATCTAAATCGAAGACCAAAATGGGTGTCTTATTCGCCAATGACAACCGCTCCTTTAGGGATATACATTGGTTGTGTTTTATTGATATGGTCGTAGAACATCACACCGTTTAAATGGTCGATTTCGTGTTGTACAACGATGGCTTCGTAGTCGGTTAATGTGCGTACAAATTCATCACCGTTCACGTCTTGATATTTAACTGTCACGCGTTCAGAGCGAAGAACGATTCCTGGTACGTCACGTTCTACTGAAAGACAGCCTTCACCTTCTTTTAGGCAGGCTTTTTTCACTGATTCACGCATAATACGAGGGTTGATCCATACTTCATTTAAAATAGGTTCTTCATCTTCAAAACCAGGAACGAGAAGAGCAATCATTTGGATGGATTTGCCAAGTTGTGGTGCTGCAAGTCCAACACCAGCGCGCAATTCATATTTTTCTGCGATTTCTGGATTTTGGCTATTGTGTAAGAATTCTAGCATTTCTTTAGCTAATTCTTGTTGTTCTTCAGTTAGTGGGAAAGTAAGCTTTTCAGCACGTTTTCTGAGTGCTGGATGTCCCTCTAACACGATATCTTTCATTGTAATCATGGGTAACTCCTTTATTGGTTCATAAATCTGTTTCTAAGTATACCATTTTTCGTCCTAGAAACCAATCAGGGCCTTTGTTTTTGTAATTTTTTCATAAGGAAAAAGAGAATACTATAAATGACCTTGAACTTCTGTTAAAATAGAAAAGAAATACGTGTAAAGGAATGGATAAAATGCTTTTTTGGAAGAAACAATCAAAACCACAAGAAACAACAGAATCTGTTTCAATTGATCGAGAGAATATCCCACAACATATTGCTGTGATTATGGACGGTAATGGTCGCTGGGCAAAGAAACGCAATCTTCCTAGAATTGCGGGACATAAAGAAGGCATGAGCACGGTAAAACGAATCGCAATTGCTGCTGATGAATTAGGAGTAAAGGCGATGACCTTGTATGCGTTTAGTACTGAAAACTGGAAACGTCCAACAGAAGAAGTCAGTTTCTTAATGAAACTACCAGGAGATTTCTTTGGAACGTTTATGCCTGAACTTCAAGAAAGAAATATGAAAATCCAACTAATTGGATTTATTGATGAATTACCTGAATCAACAAAAAAAGTGGTGTTAAAAGCCGTTGAAGATACAAAAGAGAATACTGGAATGGTTCTAACTTTTGCTCTCAATTATGGCTCACGTGCTGAAATCATCGAAGCAACGAAAGCTTTAGCAAACGAGGTTCAATCTGGTGAAATCTCAGTAGAAGATATTAATGACGAGGCTTTTGCTCGCAAATTACAAACAAGTTTCCTAGGAGAGTTACAAGATCCAGATTTAATGATTCGTACAAGCGGAGAAGTGCGATTGAGTAATTTCTTATTGTGGCAATTGGCGTATAGCGAATATTACTTTACAGATATTTTCTGGCCAGATTTTTCAGAAGAAGATTTACATAAAGCGATTCTAACTTATCAAGGAAGACATCGTCGTTATGGAGGTCTTGCATAGATGAAACAACGAGTGATTACTGCAATCATTGCTGTTGGTATATTTTTACCAATACTTTATGTCGGTGATATTTGGTTACGTACGCTATTAGCTTTATTAGCAATTGTTGGGATTTATGAATTCTTCCAAATGAAAAAAATGAATATTTTTTCGATAGAAGGATCTCTCACGTTACTTGCTACATTGTCATTTCTATTTTCACAAAAACCATTAGTCGCTTTGCCAAGAGGAATTGATTATTTCTTCTTTTATTTCTTAGTCGTAATGCTACTGATGACATTAACTGTATATAAGAGTGATCGCTTTTCTTTTGAAGATGCAGCATTTTGCTCGCTCATTTCTTTATACGTTGGTGGTGGATTCTCTGGAATTTTATTTGTGAGAAGCATTAGTTTTGGAATGGCGATTTTTGTCTTCTTAGTTATTTGGGGGACAGATTCATTCGCGTATTTAGCTGGACGCAGATTTGGAAATCATAAATTAGCTCCGGATATTAGCCCGAATAAAACAATTGAAGGTTCTATCGGCGGAGTTATCGGTTCGGTATTATTAGGATTATTGGTAGTTCCATTTTATAATCCAGTCAAATTCTCAGTGTTTGAATTTGTGCTCTTAGTGGTTTGTTTATCCATTTTTGGACAATTAGGAGATTTAGTAGAGTCAGCTTACAAGCGACAATTTAACGTAAAAGATTCTGGAAACTTATTCCCTGGGCATGGAGGGGTTTTGGATCGTTTCGATTCAACTTTCTTCGCGATGTTTATGTTCCAAATCGTATTTAAATTTTTTGGGGATATTTAAAAGAGGTGAAGTAATTGCAAGGAGTTATTGCATTTTTATTTGTATTTAGTATTATCGTGATTATTCATGAATTTGGGCATTACTATTTTGCAAAAAAAGCGGGGATATTAGTCCGTGAATTTGCAATTGGTATGGGACCAAAAATCTTCCAAGTCCGTAAAGGAGAAACAGTGTATACGCTACGCTTACTACCGATTGGTGGATATGTTCGTATGGCTGGGCACGATGAAGATGACCAAGAAATTAAACCAGGGATGATGATTACAATTGTTCTTGATAGTGAGAATGTTGTTCAAAAATTAAACTTTGACGATAAAATCATTATCGAGAATTCAGTCCCTTTCCAAATTGAAGATGCAGATTTGCATAAAGACATGACATTAACTGGATACTTCATTAATTCAGAAGAGAAGGTTACATTATCTGTTTCGAAGACTGCAACGATTATTGAGTCAGATGGAACAGAGGTCGTTGTTGCGCCAGTTGAGCGTCAGTTCAATTCGGCAACATTGTGGAATAGAATTAAAACAAACGCTGCTGGTCCGATGAACAACTTCATTTTATCCATTATAGTGTTCATCATTGTCGGGTTCATGCAAGGTGGAGTTCCATCTAATGATGCGATTATCGGTCAAGTAACAGATGATTCTGCAGCCTTTGTAGCTGGCTTAAAAGAGGGAGACAAAGTCATTTCTATTGATGGAATTGAAATCCACTCATGGGATGAAATGACAAAAATTGTCCGTTCAAGTGCGGATAAAGCTCTATCTGTTTCGATTGAACGTAATGGTAAAACAGAGGAAGTCCAAGTAACACCAAAAGCAGTTGAAGCGTCGGACGGTTCAAAAATTGGACAATTTGGCGTCACAAGAATTCTTAAAAATGATATTCTTTCCATTATTGCTTATGGATTTACACAAACTGTTTCAGTAGTTGTCTTAGTTCTATCCGCATTAGGGTCGCTATTTACTCGTGGCTTTAATTTGAATCAACTTGGGGGACCCGTTGCTATTTATTCGATGACTTCGCAAGTTGCTAAAAATGGATTCCTTGATTTATTAGCATTCATGGGGATGATTAGTGCCAACCTTGGTGTAATGAACCTCTTACCAATTCCAGCATTAGACGGTGGAAAACTAGTTCTGAATGTGATTGAAGGAATTCGTAAGAAACCACTCGATCCTGAAAAAGAAGGGTATTTAACGATTGCGGGAGCGATTTTCCTCTTTGCGTTAATGCTTCTTGTAACATGGAACGATATTATGAAATTATTTAATTAAACAAGAGAGTGTCTCTACGATGGTGGAGCACTCTTCTTATGTAAAAAAAAGGAGGAAACCATGAGTCAATCACAAAAAGATTTAATGAAAAAAGTGATCGAGCAATTTAATATTGCAGACACAAGTATTTTATCTCCAGAATTTGATGAAGCAAAACTAGTTCGAATTGACATTTCAAAGTTGGATAAAACATGGACTTTTCACATCCATAATCCAGTCATCTTTATGTATGAAAAGTTCAGACTATTTACGGATGCGCTCAATGACACTTATCGTCAATTCGGTGGAAAAGCTGTTATCACAACTGATGCTGGTGCAGAGGTGACAGAAGAGTTAGTTCAGTCTTATTGGGAATATGTGTTAGAGACATTAAAGGATGAATCTGCAGTTTCTCATCAAATTTTAGCGGATCAAACTCCAAAATATGAGAAAAATCAAATTCAACTGCATTGTCCAAATGAGTTAACAAAGACTCACTTAACAAATAATTGCGTGCCGAATATTCAACAAGCTTATATCGAAGCTGGATTCCCTAAATTAGGCATTCAAATCCATGTAGATGGTGAATTGCAAGATCGATTAGCTGAAGAATTTATTCAAAAAGAACAACAGATTGAGCAAGCATTTAATGAAGCTCAAAAAGCAGCGCAATTAGCAGCTGCTCAAGCTCCTCAAAGAAAATCTGGAGCGCCATCTTCTTCTAAACCAGAAGGCGTTATTTACGGTAAACCAATCAGGTCTAATAGTGAAGTTCGTGCACTTGCAGATATTTTTGAAGAAGAGCGCAATGTCGTTATCGAAGGTAAAATTTTTGATATCGAACTTCGCCGAGGTAAAGCAAAAGGGAAGTTGTTTGGAAATATTAAATTAACGGACTATACCTCTTCTATCAGTGCTACTTTATTCCCATCAACTCCTGAAGACGAACAAGCGCTTGAAGGGTTGAAAAAAGGGACATGGGTTAGAGCGTTCGGTACGATTGAAGTGAATAAATTCTCTCAAGAATTAGGTATGATTATCCGCGATATGACTGCTGTGAACCATGAAGGGAGAAAAGATACAGCAGAGGGCGAAAAACGCGTTGAGTTGCATATGCACACGAATATGTCAGTGATGGATGCAACGAATGCTCCAAGCGACTTGATTAGTCAAGCGGCTAAATGGGGACATAAGGCGATTGCGATTACAGACCATGCCAACTTACAAGCTTATCCAGAGGCACACGGGGCTGGTAAGAAAAACGGCATTAAGATTTTATACGGATTAGAAGGTAATATCGTAGATGATCACGTAAACGTTGCCTATAATCCACAGCATATTTTATTAGAAGATGCGACTTATGTGGTCTTCGACGTGGAAACAACTGGTCTTTCTGCGATTTATGACAGCATCATCGAGCTCGCTGCCGTTAAGATGAAAAACGGAGTAGTAGTTGATAAGTTTGAAGAATTTATCGACCCTGGTCATCCATTATCAGCAACAACCATTCAATTAACAGGGATTACTGATGAGATGGTAAAAGGCTCAAAATCAGTAGAACAAGTCTTAAAAGAGTTCCATGAATTTTCTAAAGACTGTATTCTTGTAGCGCATAATGCAAGTTTTGATATGGGCTTCTTAAACACAGGATACGAAAATGTGGGAATTCCAAAAACAAATCAACCAGTTATCGATACCTTAGAATTGTCTCGTATGTTGCATCCACAACTGAAGTCTCACCGTTTAAATACTTTAGCGAAACGGTATAATGTTGCACTTGAACAACACCACCGTGCCGTGTATGACTCTGAGACAACGGGTTATTTATGTCATATTTTCTTAAAAGAAGCAGCTACAGAGCATAATCTCTTATATCACGATGAATTAAATACCAATATTCATCCAGAGGAAGTCTTTAAAAACGGGCGTCCATTCCATGCGACGATTTTTGCAAAAGATCAAGCTGGACTAAAAGAATTGTTCAAGGTTGTATCTCAATCCAATATCGAGTATTACTACCGCGTCCCTCGTATTTTAAGAAGTATGCTTTCAAGCCGTCGTGATTCGTTCCTATTAGGTTCAGGATGTGCTGAAGGGGAAGTATTCGAAGCGATGATGCAAAAAGGGTACAACGAGGCAAAAGAAAAGGCTAAATTCTATGACTATATTGAAATTATGCCGAAAGCCATCTATCGACCTTTAATCAAGAAAGAATTAATTCGGAACGAGCATCATTTAGAAGAGATTATTCAAAACTTAGTCCGTCTGGGAGAAGAGTTAGGGAAACCAGTTGTAGCGACTGGGAATGTTCACTACTTAAATCCAGAAGACAAGATTTATCGCGAGATTCTTCTGACATCATTAAACAATGGGGTTCCTCAAGAATATCCGGATGCACACTTGAGAACGACTGATGAGATGTTAAAAGAATTCGCGTTTCTTGGTGAAGAAAAAGCTTATGAAGTTGTCGTGACGAACTCGAATTGGGTTAGCGAACAATTGGAAGAAATTACTCCAGTGAAAGATGATTTATTTACTCCTAAAATTGAAGGCGCCGCTGACGAGATAACTAAATTAAGTTACGATAAAGCACATGAATGGTATGGAAACCCTCTACCTAAAATTGTTGAGGATCGTATTAAAAAAGAGCTAAAGAGTATTATTGGAAATGGTTTTTCGGTAATTTATTTAATTGCTCAAAAACTTGTATTAAAGAGTAATCAGGACGGGTATTTGGTTGGATCACGTGGGTCTGTTGGTTCGTCTCTAGTTGCGACATTAACAGGAATTACCGAAGTGAATCCATTAGCCCCACACTATCGTTGTCCTCAATGTCAATTATCAGAATTCTTTGATGATGGATCAGTAGGCTCAGGTTTTGATTTACCTGAAAAAAATTGTCCAAGATGTAATACGAGGATGGTTAAAGACGGACACGACATTCCGTTTGAAACTTTCCTTGGATTCTACGGAGATAAAGTTCCCGATATCGATTTGAACTTTAGTGGGGAATATCAACCACAAGCGCATAACTATACAAAAGTATTGTTCGGGGAAGATTATGTATATCGTGCAGGAACCATCAGTACGGTTGCTGAAAAGACTGCTTTTGGTTATGTAAAAGGATATGAACGTGACTTGGGACTCGAACTTCGTCAAGCAGAAATTGAACGTCTAGTTAGTGGATGTACAGGGGTTAAACGTAGTACAGGTCAGCACCCGGGTGGGATTATTGTAATTCCTGACTATATGGATGTATACGACTTTACGCCAATTCAATACCCGGCAGATGATTTGAGTGCTGAGTGGAGAACAACCCACTTTGACTTCCATTCAATTCACGATAATGTATTAAAACTCGATATTCTTGGACACGATGATCCTACCGTGATTCGTATGTTACAAGATTTATCAGGAATGGATCCGAAATCGATTCCACCTGATGATCCAGAAGTGATGAAAATCTTTGGTGGTACTGAAGTGTTAGGAGTTACTCCTGAACAAATCGACTCCAATACGGGGACACTTGGTATTCCGGAATTTGGTACGAAATTCGTTCGTGGAATGTTAGAACAAACAAAACCTTCAACATTCACTGAATTACTTCAAATTTCTGGTTTGTCACACGGGACCGACGTATACCTTGGAAATGCTGAAGAATTAATTCGTCTTCATAATATCCCACTTGCCGATGTTATCGGTTGTCGTGACGACATCATGGTGTATTTAATCCATAAAGGCGTTGAAGAAGGGATTGCCTTCAAAATCATGGAAGGAGTTCGTAAAGGGAAAGGAATTCCTGACGACTTCCAAGCGATTATGAGAGAAAACAATGTACCAGAATGGTATATTCAATCGTGCTTGAAGATTAAATATATGTTCCCGAAAGCCCATGCGGCAGCCTACGTTTTAATGGCATTGCGTGTTGCTTGGTTTAAGGTACATAAACCATTGTTATACTACTGTGCTTATTTCTCAGTGCGTGCGCAAGATTTCGATATCGTTGCCATGTCACAAGGGAAAGAGATGATTAAGAAACGTATTAAAGAAATTCGCGAAAAGGGAATGGAAGCAAGTACGAAAGAACAAAACTTGCTAACCGTTCTTGAATTAGCCAACGAGATGGTGGAACGTGGTTTCCACTTCAAGATGGTCGACGTGGATAAATCTGAAGCAAGTAATTTTGTCATCGAAGGTGATTCACTGATTGCTCCATTTAGAGCGATTCAAGGATTAGGCTTGAACGTTGCAAACAAAATCGTTGAAGCAAGACAAGAACAACCATTCCTATCGAAGAAAGATTTGGCGACACGTGGTAAAGTATCGAAGACGCTTATTGACTATATGACAGAAAACAAAGTCTTAGACCACTTACCAGATGAGAACCAATTATCATTATTCGATGATTTGTTCTAATATCACAATAGTTGGTATTTTAACAAAGTATATGGTATACTAACAAAGTAGAATAGTAGTTGAGAGGAGAGTGAGCGGAAACGCTCACTCTTTTTATCGACATGGACTCAAGTAGCAAGGAGGTTGAGGCTATGAGTAAAGTAACTGAGACGGTAACAGAGCTTACTAAAGAAGTAATTGAAAAAGAAGGATTTGAGTTATTCGACTTAGAATTTGTAAAAGAAGGAAAGAATTGGTTTCTACGTTTTTACTTAGATAAACCGGGCGGTATCGATTTAGATGACTGCGCGTTTATGAGTGAAAAATTTAGTGAAATTCTTGATGCACAAGACCCAGATCCAATTCCACAAGCTTACTTCTTAGAAGTTTCTTCACCAGGTGCAGAGCGCCCGTTAAGAAACGAGGAAGAATTAAAAGCAGCGATTGGTTCATATGTACACTTATCGTTTTATCAAAACGTTGAAGGTGAGAAATTCCTTGAAGGAACTCTTCTTTCAGTCGATGAAGAAACGGTAACATTAAACGTACAAATCAAAACAAGAACAAAAGAATTTACAATTGATCGTAAGAATATTGCAAAAGCACGTCTTGCAATCAAATTCTAAGGAGTAAAGGAGTAAACACATGAGTAAAGAAATGCTACGAGCATTAACGGTTCTCGAAGAAGAAAAAGGAATCTCTAAAGATGTTGTTATTACAGCTTTAGAAGCAGCTTTAGTGTCTGCGTATAAGAAAAACTATGGACAAGCTCAAAACGTTGAAGTGGAGTTTGACCAAAAGAAAGGCAACATGCATGTATATGCAGTTAAAGAAGTTGTTGAATATGTATTCGATTCAACTCTTGAAGTTAGCCTAGAAGAAGCACATGCGAAAAACAAAGCATATGAAGTTGGCGATAAAATTCGTTTCGAAGTAACTCCAAAAGACTTTGGACGTATTGCTGCTCAAACAGCAAAACAAGTGATTATGCAACGTCTTCGCGATGCTGAACGTACAAACATCTACAATGAATTCATTCAATACGAAAATGAAATCATGACTGGTGTTGTTGATCGTCAAGATTTCCGTTATGTATATGTGAATCTTGGACGTATCGTTGCTGGAATGGCAAAACAAGACCAAATTCCAACAGAAGAGTACGTACCTGATCAACGTATTAAAGTTTTAGTTTCTAAAGTAGATAACACTACTAAAGGACCTCAAATTTTCGTAAGTCGTACTCATCCAGATTTATTAAAACGTTTATTTGAACAAGAAGTTCCTGAAATTTACGATGGCGTTGTAGAAATCGTTTCTATCGCTCGTGAAGCCGGTGACCGTGCTAAAGTAGCCGTTCGTTCAAACGATGCTAATTTAGACCCAGTTGGAACATGTGTAGGACCTCGTGGACAACGTGTTCATAACATTGTTGAAGAATTAAACGGTGAAAACATGGATATCGTTGAATGGAACGAAGATCCAGCAGTTTATATCAAAAACGCATTAAACCCAGCTCAAGTAATTAAAGTTGAATTTAATGATGATAGCAATGGTTGTATCGTTGTTGTTCCAGACCACCAATTATCACTTGCAATCGGTAAACGTGGTCAAAACGCACGTCTAGCTGCGAAATTAACAGGTTACCGTATTGATATTAAATCTGAAACTGCTTATGAAGAGTATTTAGATAACTTAGCAAATCCAGTTGTTGAAGAAACAGAAGAAACTTCTTCTGAAGAAGAATAAAATACAGGAGGTGCACGATGAAAAAGAAAAAGATTCCGATGCGCCGTTGTATCGCTTCTGGTGAAATGATGCCGAAGAAAGAGTTGGTCCGTATTGTTCGTAACGCTGAAGGTGTTGCACAAATTGACCCAACTGGTAAAGTAAACGGCCGTGGCGCTTATATTACTCTTGAACCTACTTTAGTTGAGAATGCTTGGAAAAATCGTCTGTTTGAAAAACAGTTAGAAATAGAAATTCCAGATGCTTTTTATGAAGAACTTCTCGCTTATGTAGAACATCAAAAAGCAAGAAAAGAGTTGTTTAGTGATGGAAGAGCTCGTTAAACAAAGAGCTTTGAATTTACTCGGAATGGCAACATCTGCTCGCAAACTCATTAGTGGTGAGGAGCAAGTCATCCAAAGTATTCAAAGACAAAAAGGAAATTTAGTGATTTGTACCAAAGATTGTAGTGCAAATACCGTTAAAAAAATCAAAAACAAATGTGAATATTATGAAATTCCTTTTGTTCAGCAATTTGAAACGGATGAATTGTCTTTAGCGATTGGCAAAAGACGTTCTATCGTTTTAGTTGATGATCGAGGGTTTACAAAGAGTCTACTGAAGATGAAGGGATTTAACGATATGAACGAATAGGAAGGTGAGACTATGTCGAAAACTCGCGTATACGAATTAGCGAAAGAATTAAACGTGGCTAGTAAAGAAATTATTGAAAAAGCAAAAGAAGTAGGTATTTCATACAATAGCCATATGTCTACTATGGAAGAAGCTGAAATCTCAAAAATTAAAGGAGCTTGGAATTCTAAGCCAGCTGCTAAACCAGCACCAAAAGCTGAGAAGAAAGAAGCAAAACCTGCTCCAAAACAAGAAGTGAAAAAAGCTGAACCTAAAAAAGAAGTAGAAAAAGGTCACGCTCCTAAGAAAGAATTTACAAAGAGAGAAGACCACAGTCCAAAACAAGGACAACACAAACAAAATCAAGAACGTAACCATTCTCAAAATCAAAGACGTCATGAGCAAAACGATAAGAGAAATCAAGAACGTCCAAAGCAAAAACCACAAAACGCGAATGAAAACCGTCCTTCATTTAAGAAAGAACCAGCACGTAATGAAGCTCGTTCAAACCAACAAGGACAAGTAGAACGTCCACGTAACAATCAAAAACCAAACAACAATAACGATCGTTTAGAATCACCAAGAAACAATCGCAATAACGACAGAAAAAACCAACAACGTTTTAACGATTTTAACAATGATGGTTTTAGCAAGAAAAACCGTAACCAAAAAGGTAAAAAAGGAAACCGTCGTGATGAACAAAAAGCGAAGCCAGCTGTTCCAGCACGTAAATTCCACGAATTACCAGAAGTTTTAGTGTATACAGATGGCATGACAGTTGCTGAATTAGCGAAGAAAATCAAACGCGAACCAGCAGAAATCATCAAAAAATTATTCCTATTAGGAGTAATGGCGACTTTAAACCAAGGTCTATCTAAAGACGCAATTGAATTATTAGCAGCAGACTATGGTATGGATGCTGAAGAAAAAATCGAAAAAGATATTTCTGATTTAGATGTGTACTTTGAAGAAGCAGCTGCAGAAGGTGCTGAAAGCACTGTACGTCCTCCAGTTGTAACAATCATGGGACACGTTGACCATGGTAAAACAACATTGCTTGACCAACTACGTAACTCTTCAGTTGTTGAAGGTGAAGCAGGTGGTATCACGCAACATATCGGAGCATATCAAATCAAAATTGATGGAAAACCAATTACGTTCTTAGATACTCCAGGTCACGCGGCCTTCACAACAATGCGTGCGCGTGGTGCGGACATCACGGATATTACAGTTATCGTAGTAGCAGCCGATGACGGTGTAATGCCACAAACAATCGAAGCGATTAACCATGCGAAAGCAGCAGATGTTCCAATTATTGTTGCTGTGAACAAAATCGATAAACCAGCAGCGAACCCTGGACGTGTAATGCAAGAACTTTCTGATTTAGGACTTGTTCCTGAAGCATGGGGTGGAGACACAATTTTCGTTGAGATTTCAGCGAAATTCAACCAAAACATTGAAGAGTTATTAGAAATGATTCTTTTAGTAGCTGAAGTTCAAGAGTTGAAAGCAAATCCTAACCGTTTAGCTTTAGGTACTGTAATCGAAGCTCGTTTAGATAAAACAAAAGGACCTATCGCAACATTATTAGTTCAAGAAGGAACTCTTAAAGTTGGGGACCCAATCGTTGTTGGTAATACATTTGGACGTGTTCGTGTAATGGTGAATGACCAAGGACGTCGTGTGAAAACTGCTTTACCAGCGACTCCAGTTGAGATTACTGGTCTTAACGCTTCACCTCAAGCCGGTGACCGCTTCGTAGTATTCGAAGACGAAAAGACTGCACGTTCAGCTGGTGAAGAACGTGCGAAACGTGCCTTAATCGAACAACGTAACGCTTCAAGCCGTATTACATTAGATAACTTATTCTCTACATTAAAAGAAGGAGAATTGAAAGAAGTTAATGTCATCATCAAGGCTGACGTACAAGGTTCTGTAGAAGCATTAGCATCAAGCTTACAAAAGATTGAAGTAGAAGGCGTGCGCGTGAAGATTATCCATACAGCTGTAGGGGCAATCAATGAGAGTGATATTACTCTTGCTACTGCAAGTAACGCGATTATCATTGGATTTAACGTAAGACCTACGCCGCAAGCGAAGATTCAAGCTGAATCTGATCAAGTAGATATTCGTTTACACCGTATCATTTATAACGTAATCGATGAAATTGAAACAGCGATGAAAGGTATGTTAGATCCAGAATTCGAAGAGAAAATCACTGGTCAAGCTATCGTCCGTGAAACATACACTGTATCTAAACTTGGAACAATTGCTGGTTCATACGTATTAGAAGGTGTTGTTAAACGCTCAAGCTCAGTTCGTTTAATCCGTGATAACATTGTTATTTACGAAGGTGAATTAGCAAGCTTGAAACGATTCAAAGACGACGCTAAAGAAGTTAAACTTGGATTCGAGTGCGGTATCATGATTGAAGGCTACAACGATATTAAAGTAGACGATATCATCGAAGCATACGAAATGGTCGAGATTAAAAGAAAATAGTGCGAGACCGACTGTTTAGCTTTGGAACACTGGAGTTAAGGAGAGGAAAATCGCAAAGATTTTACGAAGCTTAACGAAGTGGACGCCAAAGCTAGGAGGTCAAGCCGTTATATAAATAGTGCGAGAAAATTCGGGTTGAATCGAACCGTTGGACCGGAACACCGTAAGCGACTAGAATAGTCGTGCGGATGTTTCTGGAAACGCACGTCGATTCAGAATTTTCAAGCCGTTATCCAAATAGTGTGAGACCGACTGTTTAGCTTTTGCGAGAAAATTCGCTTTGAATCGACCAAATTTAAGAAGAAATTTATGATTTAACTAGAACAAAGAGGGACTGATTGCAGTGCCTCTTTCGTTGGAAAGGAGACAAAATGGCAAACTTTAGAGTTGGACGTGTGTCACAAGAAATTTTACGAGAAGTAAATGATATCCTATCTAAAAAAGTGCGTGACCCACGTGTACAAGAAATTACAATTACTGAAGTAGAAGTAACTGGTGATTTGCAAATTGCAACTATCTACTATACAACACTTCAAAAATTAGCTAGTGAACGTCAAGCGACTGAACGTGGTTTAGAAAAATCAAAAGGCTTAATCCGTCGTGAATTAGGCAAACGTCTTTCATTGTACAAGACTCCAGAATTGATTTTTAAACGTGATCAATCAGTGGATTACGGTAATCATATCGATGAGCTTTTAAAATCAATTCAAGAAGAAGACGAACAAAGATAATAATTTTAAGGGCAAAAGGACATCAAACAGAAAACAACTCTTTTGCCTTTTTAGTAAAAAATTATCATATATGATAATTTTCGTGTGTATTTAAAAAGCCAGAAGAGGTGTTTTATGATTGATGCAAATAATACATGGGTATTGTGGTCTATTATCGTTGGGATTGCGACTATCAGTATCTTTTTAGAAAATCGATATAAATGGGCTGCAAAGATTAGTGGAGCGATTATAGGTCTATTAATGGCAGCAACATTGAGTAATTTAGGCGTTATTCCAACAGATTCACCTGTATATGATCAGGTTTGGGGAGTTGTTGTGCCTTTAGCCATTCCGATGCTTTTATTCCAATGTGATTTAAAACAAATTTGGAAAGAAAGTGGTCGATTATTAGCGATTTTCTTAATCAGTTCTGTAGGAACCGTTCTTGGGGCAGTATTAGGATATTTAGCCTTGTCCAAAGCTATCCCAGTTCTAAACCATATCGCTGGAATGATGGTTGGAAGTTATATCGGTGGAGGAGTAAACTTTGTTGCTGTTTCATCAGCCTTTGATATTCCTAAAGAACTCATTTCTGCAGCTACAGTAGCTGATAACTTGTTAATGGTATTCTACTTCTTAATTTTACTGATGATTCCTTCGATTGGATTCTTTAAGAAGCATTTCAAATTTGCGTATACAGAAGGTGTCAAAGAGGAAGAAGAAAAAGCTTATGGCAAAGATACAGTTATCACTGTTCAAGATGTAGCATTTGTTTTTGCGATTTCTGTTATTATCGTAACAATTAGCTTTACTTTATCTGAAATTATTTCAGGTCTAGGGGATAACAGCTTTATCCAACTAGTATCGAATAAGTATTTAATTCTAACTACTTTAACAGTAGCTTGCTCAACGATTTTTGCAAAATACTTCAAGAAGATTAGTGGAGCAAATGAAATTGGAACATTCTTGATTTACTTATTCTTCGTAGTTATCGGAATTCCAGCTTCAATCGGAGCAATTATTGAAAAGTCACCATTGTTATTGGTGTTCTGTGCAATCATGGTTTTCGTGAATATGGCAGTGACATTTGCTGGGGCGAAAATTTTCGGATTCACAGTGGAAGAAGCCATTCTTGCTTCAAATGCGAATATTGGTGGACCAACAACAGCTGCAGCGATGGCTATTTCTAAAGGATGGCATCGTTTCGTAGCTCCTACAATGCTTGTTGGGACGCTAGGATACATTATTGGTACTTATGTTGGTATCTTTATTGGACAGATCTTAAACTAACAAAAAAGCAACTAATTCTGAAAGCCAGAATTAGTTGCTTTATTTTTATTTATTTTCTAAGTAAGTAATCGCCATTGCATCAACGCCTGTGTGGCTCATGATGATTGGTGAAGTTGTTACAATTGTGAGTGGCACATCAGGGAAGAGTTCACGCACACGAGCGATATTTCCTTCGTTAAAGTCACTTAGTCCTGCATGCATAATCCCAATTTCTTGGATGCCATTCGGAGTCGCTTTCATTTGTTCGAAAATCTCGTCATATTTCTTTTGAAGTGATTTTAAGCCACGTCCTTTTTGGATAATTTCAATCTTGCCATTAATGACTTGTAGGAATAATTTGATATTGAGTAAGTTTGAGAACATTCCCATTACTTGGCTTATGCGTCCACCTTTAATTAAGTTGTCTAAGTTTACTACAGTTAAATATAGAGTAGTACGTTTCTTAGCATCTTCAACAATTTCAAGAATTTCTTCTACTGTTTTACCTTCTTGTGCTGCCTTAGCTGCCTCTTTAACAATCATTCCCATAGATCTAGAAGTAAAGTCTGAATCGACAACAGTGACATTTGTTTCTGTGATGTCAGCTGCTTGGCGAGCGGCATCAACAGTACCACTAATCGAACGCATCATCTGAATCGAGATAACAGAATCCCCGTTTTTGCCAAGTTCGTCGTATACTTCTACGAAACGACCGATAGAAGGTTGTGCTGTTTTTGGAAGTTCAGCACTTGCAATCATTTTTTGTTTAAATTCATCTTTAGTAATAGTAACCCCATCGATATAATTTTCATCATCGATTGAGATATTCATTGGAACGATAGAGATTTCAAATTGTTTTACTTCTTCTTCAGTTAAATCTGCTGTTGAGTCCGTTACAATATATACTCTTGACATTAAAGTCACTCCTATCAAATAAGTTTACTTATCTATAATACCATATTTTCCGCCTAAAAAGCTATATTCATAATCTATGTGGAAAAGTGCGAATTATGATACAATAAATAAGCAAATGTAAAGCGTGAAAGGATGAATGGGATGGACGGAATCCTTCCGTTATGGAAAGAGAAAGGCATGACGTCGTTCGACTGTGTCTATAAGGTTAGAAAGTTATTAAAAACAAAAAAAGTCGGGCATTCTGGTACGCTGGATCCTGAAGTGAATGGAGTGTTACCAATTTGTGTTGGTAAAGCGACTAAGGTTGTTGAGAATCTTCATGAAGCCAACAAAATCTACCAGGGAGAAATTACATTAGGCTTCTCAACTGAGACAGAGGATGCACATGGAAAAGTTGTTTCAACAACACCTATCGAAACGCTGTTTTCAGTGCAAGAGATTGATGAAAAGATGCAAAATTTTATTGGAGAGATTACTCAGATTCCACCGATGTATTCTGCTGTAAAAGTGAACGGAAAACGTCTTTATGAATACGCAAGAGCAGGAGAAGAAGTGGAGCGTCCTGTTAGAAAGGCGACCATCTATGACTTCAAACGTATTTCAGAACCAGTTTATAATGGTGAAACGAAGACACAATCATGGAAGTTTGAAGTGAGTTGCAGCAAAGGGACCTATGTACGCACACTTTCTGTCGATTTAGGGAAAGCATTGGGCGTTGAGGCACATATGTCGCAATTAACCCGTGTAAAAAGTGGCCCTTTCCACTCTGATGACTGCATTACATTAGAACAACTAAACGAGCTTGCTCAAAATGATAAAGCTCAAGAAGCCTTAAAACCAGTTGATTTATTATTTGAAGACTATCCTCGAATCGACTTAACTGAAGATGAATATACGCGTTTTAAAAATGGTGCAATTTTATCTCAAGCTGAATTTCCTCAGATTTTCGCTCCGACAGCATGTTATTTTGAAGAGGAACTTATTTCGATTTACGGTCCTCATCCTACGAAAAAAGGCTTATTAAAACCAATTAAAATGTTTTAGAAAGGAGAGAAGAATGCAAACAATAGAGTTAACACACCCTTACAAAAAAGAGTGTATATTTCAAGAACCGATTGTCCTCGCTTTAGGATTCTTTGATGGAATCCACTTAGGTCATAAAGAAGTCATTACTACTGCCAAAAGAGTTGGACAGGAACGCGGGCTTAAAGTAGCAGTAATGTCTTTTAATCAGCATCCATCTGTTATTTTCCAAAACGTTGATCCTGAAAGCATTCAATACGTCTCGCCGCTAGAACGTAAGAAAGAATTATTAGAAGAACTTGGTGTGGATATTTTCTATTTAGTGGATTTCACAAAAGAATTTGGGGCACTTACACCGCAAGAGTTTGTCAATCAATATATTGTTGATTTTAATGCTAAAGTAGTTGTAGCGGGATTTGACTACACATACGGCAAGAGAGACATCGCGAATATGGAATTATTACCGAAGTACGCTTCGAATCGATTCGAGATTATTACAATTGATGAGCAAAAGAACGATAGTGGAAAGATAAGTTCGACAGCAGTTCGAGATTTATTGCTACAAGGTGATATCGAACAAGCCAACGACTTGTTAGGATACGACTACATCATGGATGGGGTTGTTGTTCACGGCTTTGGACGAGGTAGTAAAATGCTTGGATTCCCAACTGCCAATATCGAAGTTTCAAACGATACTTTCCTCCTTAAAAATGGAGTATATGTTGTTGAAATGTATGTGGAAGGTAAATGGATTCCTGGTATGGCGTCTATCGGAATCAATCCAACCTTTGATGATGTTCATAAAGTAACGATTGAAGTGAATTTGCTCGATTTTGATAAGGATATTTATCACCTTCCTGTTCGTGTGAAATGGTTAAAATATTTAAGACCAGAATTGAAATTTGACGGTATCGATGCGTTAATCGCTCAATTAAAACAAGACGAACAAGATACAAGAGATTATTTTAAAACAAAGAGAGGTTGATTCTCGATGTGGTATTTAAAGAACTATGATGAACTAACGAAGGAAGAGATTGTTGCGATTTACAAAGCCAGAATCGAAACCTTTATTGTCGGCCAAGAGTTGAATTATCAAGAAATTGACGATACGGATAAAAAATCTTGGCATCTTTTTGAGATGAATGATGATGGAGAAGTCATTTCTTATTTACGAATCATTCCTGAAAAGGATAAAGTGCGTCTTGGTCGAGTGTTAATTGACAATCGATACCGAGGTAAAGGAAAAGGTCGTGCGTTGTTAGAACGAGCTAAAGAAGTCTGCAAAGAGTGGTTTGTAGATACCGTAATTGAGGTTCACGCACAAGCGCATTTAGTAAAATTATATGAATCACTTGGATTTGAAGTTGTTTCAGAACCGTATGACATTGTTGGCATTTCACATATTACGATGGAATTGTATTAGGAGGAAATCATGATTACACGTTACACACGTCCAGAGATGGCGAAAATTTGGTCTGATGAAAATCGTTATAATTGTTGGCTCGAAGTTGAAATCTTAGCCGATGAAGCTTGGGCAGAATTAGGAGAAATCCCTAAAGAAGATGTAGAAAAGATTCGTAAAAATGCGAAATTCACAGTTGAACGTATTTTAGAAATCGAAGAAGAGACAAGACATGACGTCGTTGCGTTTACAAGATGTGTCTCTGAAAGTCTTGGAGAAGAAAAGAAATGGGTTCACTATGGTTTAACGAGTACGGACGTAGTAGACACAGCGTACGGTTATCAATTAAAACAAGCTAACGACATTCTACGTAAAGACTTAGCAGACTTCCTAGAAATCATTAAAGAAAAAGCGTTGGCGTATAAAGATACAGTTTGTATGGGAAGAACGCATGGAGTTCATGCTGAACCAACCACTTTTGGCTTGAAATTAGCCTTATGGTATTCAGAAATGAAACGCAATATCGAACGCTTCGAACGCGCAGCACAAGGTGTTGAAGCTGGTAAGATTAGTGGAGCCGTTGGAACGTTTGCCAATATTTCTCCAGAAGTAGAAGCATATGTGTGCAAAAAACTTGGGATTCGTCCTCAAGAAATCTCAACACAAATCTTGTCTCGTGACTTGCATGCGGATTACATTTCTACAATTGCTTTAATTGCGACAAGTATTGAGAAATTTGCGACAGAAATCCGTGGACTACAAAAATCTGAAACACGTGAAGTAGAAGAGTTCTTTGCAAAAGGGCAAAAAGGGTCTTCAGCAATGCCACATAAACGTAATCCAATCGGATCTGAAAATATGGCAGGACTTGCCCGTGTCATCAGAGGGCATATGGTTACAGCGTATGAGAACGTGAACCTATGGCATGAACGTGATATTTCACATTCTTCAGCTGAACGCATCATTATTCCAGATAGCACAGTTTTACTGAACTATATGCTACGTCGTTTCGGTAATATCGTTAAGAACTTGACGGTGTTCCCAGAAAACATGTTACGTAATATGGATGCGACTTTTGGCTTAATCTATAGCCAACGTGTGTTACTAAAACTGATTGACAAAGGAATGAGCCGTGAAAAAGCGTACGATTTAGTACAACCATGTACGGCAAAAGCATGGGACGAAAAGCTTCCTTTCCGCGCTGTTTTAGAAGAGCAACCAGAAATTACAGCTACTTTAAGTAAAGAAGATTTAGATGATGCGTTTGATTATCACTATCATATTAAGAATGTAGATTTGATTTTTAAACGTGTTGGAATCTTATAATTTTGAAAAAAATACTGAAAAGAGTGCATTTTCAATAAAAATATGGTATAAATAGAAAGTAAAATTTAACAAAAGGAGTCAGAAAATGATTAACGTAA
>CAUPXN010000006.1:0-37580 GCA_963515505.1 uncultured Streptococcus sp. | reverse complement strand
CCAAATCCAACTTGGAGGTGTTTTTATTTAATTCTCATTTACGGGGGTCAGTGCCGTGAATTCGCCTTGCTTTTTATTTTATTATTGAATATACGTCAAACTCTTACCGATAATGAACGTTGTGGTCACATTATGTAATATCGCTAATAGACTAGGCGAAACAATATCAATCAAACCTAATCCCATTAAGAACGAATTAATACCCACTGTGTGTTTTAAATTGGCATCTAATTGGCGATTTAGTTGTTCGGTTATATTTTCCAAAACCTCTAATCCCGTTAATTGTTCATTTAAGAATAAGATATCGCTGGCTTGACGCGCAATATCTGAAGCGCCTGCCATAACAATACCTACATTTGCAAGAGAGAGTGCAGCAGAATCATTAATTCCGTCTCCAATCATCAAAACATGATGACCTTCCTCTTGAAGCTGCTCAATTACTTGATGCTTTTGTTCTGGCTTCACTTGTGTATAAACTCTGTCAAATGGAATCAGCGAGCAAATTGTTTCTGTACGTTTTTGTGTATCCCCTGTAAGAAGTACAATCTGTTTTCCTTTTTCTTTTAACTCTTTCAATAATGCAATCGCTTCTCCTCTTAACGGAGTATCAATAAGGAAAATGGCAATTAATTTTCCGTCATAACTTAAATAAAGTAAGTTGTATTTTTGGCTATATTCTTCAATTACTGCTTTTTGCTCATTGGAAATAGTCGTCTTCTCATCTTCTAATAATTCCAAACTTCCGATGACGACTCTTTTTCCATCAATCGATGATACGATTCCTTTTGAAGCTACGTGAGTTAATTTCCCATGCATTTCCTCATGTTCAATCCCCTCATCTTCAGCCTTCTTAACAACAGCCGTCGCAATCGGGTGGTAAATATGTTCCTCCAAACAAGCTGCAATTCGTAAAACTTCCTCATCATCATATCCTTCATACGCAATAATTCGTTGAATTTTTGGAACTCCAGTTGTCAATGTCCCCGTTTTATCAAAAACAAAAGTATCAACTTGTGCATATTCATCTAAAGAATTAGATCCTTTAATGACAATCCCCTGATTAGAAGCTGCTTTAATGGCTGTTAAATAAGTAGCTGGTGAAGATAATTTTAACGCACATGAATAATCCACTAATAGGAAAGTGAGTGCTTTAGAGACTGAGCGTGTGAATAAATACGTCAGCGCCATCCCTATGAAATTATATTTCACTAGCCCATCTGCTTTTTCCATTAATTGCTTTTGCTGTTTCGATTGATGAAATTCACTCGATTTAATCAGCTGAACAATTTGCTGCAAGCGTAAGTTTTGTTGCTTATTTGTCACTTCTACTAATAGTTCGCCATGCTCTACAACTGTATTAGCGTAGACCATATCTCCAATCTTCTTAGAGACAGGGAAAGACTCACCTGTTAATGAACTTTCATTTAAGTAGCCTCTTCCATTGACAACTCTTCCGTCAAAGTAAATTTCTTGACCTTCCGTAGCAACAAAAACATCCCCAACTTCAACATGATTACTCATTTTCTTGAAGCGCTCGCCTTCTTTTTCAATCCATATTTCATAAATATTATTTGTTAAGTTTTTTTCGAGCTCTTCAATCGATTTCTTTTGGGACCAGTCATCTAAATCGTCTCCTAAATTTAATAGGAACATAATCATATCTGCAGTCTTATGATCTCCCATCGCCATAGAAGTTGATATCGCCACAAAATCGAGTAAACTCATAGAAAGTTTTTTCTCACAAATTGATTGGAAAGCAGCCTTTCCAAATTTCACCATTTTCATAAGTATCCATCCCATACGAATAGGTGTTGGAAGAAAGACTTTTGAAAGCATTCTTCTATAAAGATGCATTGAAATAATATCATATGGTGAAGAAGCGACTAGCCACTCGGTTTCTTTTTGTTTTTCAATTACGTTCTCCATTTGAATCAAAGATAAAAACCTTTGAACTTGTTGAACTTTCCCTTGAGTAAAATAAACTCCTACATGTTTTAAATCTTTATAAAAGTGCAGTTTTTCAATGCCTGGGACTGTGCAAGCTAGTTCCTCTAAATACATTTGGACTGGATGCGGACATGTAAAAGGGAGCTCTAAACGTACTCTAGAGTTTGATTGATGTTTAATAACAAACTTCATTATTTTTCACTAGTTTCTACTACTAATTCTGCACTTTTTTCTTCAGCATATAAGTCTTTTGCTTCTTCTAAGACATCATCTGCATGTTGTTTTACAGTAGAAACAGTTGCGTCAATACCATCTTTTAATTTATAAGAAGTAGCGACCGCTTTAGCATATACATGCTTTGCGTCTTTGCTCGCTAATAGTTTTAATCCTAACGATCCAAATAAAACTCCTCCCGCAAATACACTTGATTTTTTAGCAAATTTTCCTAAACTAATAAGTTCTTTAATCATTATGATTACCTCCATTTTTTCTAATTAGAATTATTCAATTCTTATTATAGTATACAGATTTAAACTCCGAATTTCAATAATGAAAAATTTAAGATTCTGTTGGTCTCTTTCGCTTTCAAACTAAAAACTACCTTGGAGTTCAAGGTAGCTTATTTTTTCTCTAACCAAAAGAATGCCTGCGGTAATTTTTCCTCAGCATTTCCAATAAAACATTTTCCATGTGCAAATAGAACATTGACAGGATTCCACGCTTTTATTTGTTGATAACACTTTTGCGCTGTTTCCTTATTAAAAAAGAATGTCATTCTTAAATCTCTTGGAGTATGCCCGTTTGGATATGCATTATCCCCTATTTTAAACAAGAAACGATGCAAACATGAGCACTCTTCTCCAACTTCAATATTCTCAATCAAGTCCGTTAGAATTAACGTTTTACTCTTTTTGTGGAAAAATACTGACTCTTCTATAACAGCACTTCCTTCAAACGGAAGATAATCAATTTCATCTAGCCAACTAATGTCGATTGTTTTATCTAAGATTGTATAACTTTGGATAGATGAAGAGTTGTCAAAAATTTTCTCCAATCCTTTTGTCGCCCAAAGTTTCGCATCCGGATAGGCTTGGCTCCATTCTTCCATATATACATAATGCAATTTATTTGGAGCAACTATATGTTTCACATGACCCAGCGCATCGATTTCACTTCGCAACTGCGGTGTTAAATGAATAGGAGAATGAATCCATAAGTCATTATTTTCCAATCGCACCACTGTCATTCGAGTGCTAAATGGTACTTGAGTAATTTTAAAATTCATCTCAACAATTTCACCATCAACAATCCAGATATCCTCATCGATAGCCTTCAACGTATACAATGGCTCATATAGTTTCACTGAACATTTCATATAAATTCACCAGTTTTTATAGACTAATACACTTCATAATTTGTAATCAGCGGGGAGTTTTTCTTTAGGAGTTTTTGGAGACGTTTATGGTATTGTGCTGGGAAAACCATATTTTTGGCACGCAACTCTCTTTCATGCAGCACTTTTGCCACATGATCCGCAAAGCTAACGCAGTTTCTCGTCCAACCGTTATACGTCATAAATTTTGAACGATTGAACTTATAGAACACGGTATCCATCTGTTGCGCCATAAAGTACACGTACATTTCCTCAAAGCGGTCAAAGGTCGGGTTATAGTACACCGCCTCGCTCGTTGGTTGCCACAGCGTCGTCGGCTCTAATATCTTCTTCAAATACGCATGAATCTTATCCATCTGCTCATCCGTCACATCAATCGTATAAATATGCAATGCTTTTTGGTAATGGTTTTTACAAAAGAGCATATACTCCTCACGCGGCGCTTTAATCAGAACGCCTTCTGCAATCCAGCCCCCGAGCTTCAAGTCGCGCTCATCATAGTTCCCATAAGAATAGACGTAGCCATCGATACATAAATCCACGTGCCCCAGCGGACCATTGCCACGCTCAGCCACATGCACGAAAATCTCGAAACGACTCTTGGCAAGCGGCGGGTACGGAATCGGATATGGGACAAACGGGTCCGGCATATTTACTTTTGGGAATGAGCGTAATACTTTTCGTACAACCTTCTCCATTAATTTCTTCTCTGCCATCACAAACTCCTCACACTGTCAATAGGCCTATTGTAGCATAAATTCACGGTGTGTTCAGTTACTTTTAAGAAAAAGTCCTTTCTTAATAACTTTTCATATTTTATATTGAACAGGTATTTTTAATTCAGCAATACAGGTAAAATAAAATGAGCGAAAAAGTAGTAGGAATATTAAATGATAAAATTATAAACCTTTTAAATCTCGATCCTGATTTGGAAGGAAAAGAAATTTTTCTTTCTTCTAAGCGGAAAAAGCATATGAAAAAACATAAGAGAGAATTTTTGGATTTTGAAAAGAGTTTTAATGAAATAAATCTGGTTATTAACGAGCCTAACTACGTTGGTTTACACCCAGATGGTCAATCAATTCAGTTCATTAAAGTGACAAACGAAAATGTTCTGTTAGCTGTTAAATTAGATAAATATCTAGACGTAAGAACAATGTACGTTATTACCGATAATAAACTGCAAAACTATTTGAATAGTGGACGAATTAAAAAGTTTTAAGTATAATATATTTACAAAGAACATTGAGGATAGAACAGGCAGCTATCGCACCCTTGTGGTCTGAAAGAGATGTGGAAAGGTCACTCCACCAATGTTCATTTTGATAAAGCGGTCTTCGGACTGCTTTTTTATTTTACACAACAAAAAACCTCCCGTTTCTGACGGGAGGAAAAAAGGATAGAGTTTTATTTACTTGGGAGTAAATAATTCTTATTTGGGAATACAGTTACTATAACCAAACTTTATGAAGAAATTGTGATGTTTAATCCCAATTTTCTAGAAATTTAATACCCCAAAGATGCATGCATACCGGCAACGTAACCCGTTACAAAGGCTGCGGTGATATTGTACCCACCTGTGTACCCGTGGATGTCTAACAACTCTCCGCAGAAATACAGCCCTTGGGTTAATTTTGACTCTAAGGTTTTCGGGTTCACTTCTTTCAAATGAACGCCTCCACCTGTTACAAACCCCTTCTCAATCGGCAATGAGCCATTGACAGTAAAGCGGAAATTCGTCAGAGCTTCTTTAATCTGTGCCCAGTTGGCCTCACTTAAACGATTCACAGCTGTTTGGTCACTAATCCCCACTCTTGCTAGTAAAAACTCTACATAACGTTCAGGAAGTAACCCTTTTAAATGATTTTTAATCGATTTCAGAGGCGCATCCTCCACAAACGAACGGAATTGCGCATCGAGTTCAGCCTCGCTCATATCCGGTAATGCATTGAGACTCATCACAACTTCCTTCTTGCCTTCTTTCTCCTGCACTTGATGCACGAAACTTGAACAACGTAAGACGGCTGGACCGCTCACTCCAAAATGCGTGAAAATCATATCCATCTGATGCGTCACAACAGGTTTTCCTTTGCCATTTAAGACACTAAGCGCCACATTACGAAGCGACAACGCACGAAGCTCACCCTTTTGGATAAACTCTTCGCCACTCGTTAGCGGAACTTCTGTTGCAAAGAGCGGTGTAATTGTATGGCCAGCTACTTTCGCAATCCCATATCCGTCTCCTGTCGAACCCGTCTTTGGATAAGATTTCCCGCCAGTTGCTAGAATGACCGCATCGGCTTCAAGCTGCTCGCCATTATCAAGCTCCACCACTCGCACGGCTCCATCACTGACACGAATGGTCTTCACTTTCACATTCGTACGCACTTTGACACCTAGCTTCTTAATCTCTTGAATAAACGTCTCCAGAATCGTCTTAGCCGAATCCGTCACCGGGAACATACGCCCGTGATCTTCTTCCTTTAATCGCACGCCGCGACTCTCGAAGAACTGAATAATATCCTGATTATCAAATTGCGAAAAAGCACTATATAAGAAGCGGCCATTTCCAGGAATGTGCTTCACGATTTCTTCTGGGGTACGACGGTTCGTCACATTACAACGCGTTCCTCCCGTGTGTAATAACTTCTTTCCAAGGGTTGGATTCTTCTCGAGCAACACGACTTCAGCCCCATGCATCGCCGCACTGACTGACGCCATCAATCCGCTCGTTCCTCCACCAATAACAATAACTTTCATACTTGCCTCCAATTTTCTTTGTCCAAACCATTATAAAGCATGCAAAATAAAAAAGCCTAGAGAAACTCTCTAAGCTTAAAGTTATCTATCACTCTTTAAAGTTTTTCGCGCATAGGAAGTAAGAAACGCCTGAAAGAACCGACAAACATCCACCAATAAGGAGCGGACCAAAATACAATTCTAAGCCTCTACTGAAACTACTGATGATATTTATAACGACTGCATTGATTGCCTCTAAACCTGGAACTGTTGCTAGAAGTGTGAGTACTACCGGAATAAGCAGCACTGCCCCTGCTAAAACAAATAAGTTTGAGACTTTGTTAGGAACTCGTTCGTCATCTTTATAGTAGAGCGCACTTTTTATAGCGACAATGAATACGAGAGGATTCAATATCCACATACCATATTGAACGGTATTCTGTATCGAATCACTTTTCGCAATTGCCGCAAAAGTTAACAGAAATGGTGATAGGACTGAAAAACCACCACCAATAAACCCTACCAAAGCACTAATCATTGCCCATTTTTTATCTTTCATCAAATACAATCCCCTTTTAATCGGTTTACCGAATTTTCTATATCCTATATTGCACCGTTACTCTTTAAAGTTTTTCAAGCAGACCGCATACCCAATGCCGCTCAAAATCGATAGAAGGCCGACAAATACTAACAATAGAAATAAGAGAGAGAAGGCATCCTGTACAGCAGGAATAGCACTAAACAACCAATATAATAAGTCATTTAAGAAGGGAATACGGCCTACAATAAAAATGAAGATTGGAGTACAGCCGATAGCCCCTGATAAGACAAACGTATTAGCTACGAATGTAGAAACTCTGTCATCTCCTTTATAGTAAAGTTTACTCTTCAAAGCCACACAGAAAATCGCTACATACGTACACAGCATTAGAATTGCTATGAAACCCATCGCCGATCCGTTTGCTCCGATTCCTGCAGCGAGTAATACCAAGGGAGACACCATTAAAAATGCCCCTCCAATAATGCCCACATACGCACTCCAGATTGCCCATTTTTTACTTTGCATATTTTCTTCTCCTTTAAGTTTTTAGTCTCAAATCCCCTTAATAAAAGCCAACTGCTAACTTTGTTTCTCTCTATTCTTTAAAATTTTTCAGAGAAGAAGCGTAACCGAGTCCACTAATAATCGAGAGCACCCCAACAACTACGATAGGCGGAAAGAGAATGAGAAAAATATCTACCTCTTCCTCAACCAAATCAAAGAATTGAAGTACAGCTCGATCTAAGAAGAGAACTTTACTGAGTATCACAATAAGAATTGGGGCACACCCTAAAATCCCTGCCAGTAAAAACAAGTTCGAGGCCCACTTCTTAACTCGGGAATCTCCTTTATAATAAATAGCACTTTTAAGAGAGACGACGAAGATGGTCACATAAGTAGCCACTATCAATAGGGCTGCTATTGTAAATAAGAACCCATCTGCTCCGAGCCCTGCAGCAAATAGTACTACAGTAGCCACTAGCAAAAGCGCTCCTCCCTTAATGCCGACATTAGCACATCGTACCGCCCATGTTAAATCTTCCATCTTACACCTCTTTCTTAGTCCAACTCTTTAAATTTCCTTAGACAAATCGCATAATAAATGCCCCAGACCACGGATAAAATCGATGATAGAAACATTAGACCAAGTACACGTTCAAAGCCCTCACTTCCGTCGAATAACGCGTCCATTATCCAATCAACGAGTCCGCTAAACATTGGAATATTTACCAAAGCAAGCAGTAAGGTGACAACGAACCCTACTCCGCTTGAGGCCACAAATAAATTGGCACCCACCTGATTCACACGTTCATCCTCTTTATAATAGTGCGCACTTTTCAACGCTACGAAAAAAATAATTACAAATGTCGTCACTAATAACGCAAGGGCCACCATCGCTCCATCACGACTGGCGCCGATTCCGGCCGCCAATAACACCAATGCGAAAAAGAGCGCTAAAGGGCCACCTAGAATCCCCACGAACGCACTAATTTTGGCCCATCTTTTATCTTTCATCTACTCATCTCCTCTAACTGTCAAATCGATTTAACGAAATTAAATATCCAGCTCCAGAAATTAACCCCAATAGTCCAGAAACTCCGCCCGTGATAATGAGAACGGATCCCATTCCACCGATTTGAAGTGTTACATCATTGATACCTGTTAATCCTGGAATATAGGAAACGAGAACCGGCAGCGTCGCAATAACTCCTAAACTGGCTGCCAGTAAAAAGATTTTTGTAATCCAATACGGAATTTCGCCCGTCTTTTTATAATAGCGATGACTAATTCTAGCGACAATAAACATCACCCAAATAAACACAACGAGATAAATAAACATCATCTGCGTTTGGTGCAGAATCTGAAGGGTTTCTTCTGAGGGTGCGGTAAATGGAAAAACAATACTAAAAATGACAATCGAAAAAATATTCGGCAAGATATAAGACGGCGCCACAAAGATGAGTCCACCCCATACAATTCCTAGTATTCCGCTTAATAGCGCCCATAGTTTTGATTTTTTTGGTTGTTCTACAGCCTGCACTCACAACGCCTCTTTTCTTCTTGTTTCCCTTATTTTATCACAACCGCTTGCACCTTAGAAGAAAACCACCAACAAAAAACACCTGCGCCAGATGACGCAAGTGCTCAATTCATTTATCCTTTTACAGCAATCGCTTGGATTTCCACAAGGGCATTCTTTGGTAAGGCTGCTGCTTGGAACGCCATACGCGCTGGATAAGGAGAAGCAAAATACTCTCCATACACTTCATTCATGTTCGCGAAGTCGTTGATGTCTGCTAGTAGCACGGTTGTTGATACGACCGCATCCATTCCTACCCCTGCGCTTTCTAAAATCGCGCGGATATTTTTCAATGATTGATGCGTTTGGCTAGCGATATCACTTCCTGCGAACTCCCCTGTTTCAGGAACGATTGGCAACTGTCCAGAGACGACAATCGTTTCTCCTGTGTAGGCTACTCCTTGTGAGTAAGGCCCGATTGCTTTTGGAGCCTGTTCTGTTTGAATTACTTTCTTTGTCATGGAAATCCTCCTAGTCTAATGGTGGCACAGTGTCCACGAATACATATTTTTTCATACGGTCAAATGCTTCAACAAGACGCGCGTACGGCAACGCGAGGTTGATACGGATACAGCCTTCGCCAAAGAACATCTTGCCATCTTGCCAAGCCACGCCGACATCCCAGCCGCGTTTTTCAAGCTGTTCGAGCGTCAGATTGTGTTTTTTCAAGAACTCTGAGCAGTCGATAAAGAGCATGTACGTGCCTTCAGGTTTTGTGACCTCCACGCCGTCAAATTCACGGTGAATAAAGTCGCACGCATAGTCCGCATTCTTCTCGATCACTTCACGCAACTCTTCCAACCACTCGTATCCTTCTTCTTGATACGCCCCGATTAACGCATGCATTGACATCACATTCATCGCGTTATAATGCGGCTTCATCCCTTTTGACTCGACACGGTCTCTTAACGCATCATTGTAAATTACATGATAACTACCCACGAGCCCTGCCAAGTTAAACGTCTTACTTGGCGCATACATGGCTACTGTACGATTCTTTGCATCTTCTGAAATCAACTGCGTTGGGATATGCTTATGGCCTTTAAAAATAATATCTGACCAAATTTCATCCGACACGACAATCACATCGTACTTACGGTAAATCTCCATCGCGCGTTCGATTTCTTCTTTCTCCCATACACGACCACTCGGGTTATGCGGTGAACAGAAAATCGCCACATGTATCTTATGCGCTTTGATTTTTCGTTCCATATCCTCAAAGTCCATACGATAAACGCCCTGTTCATCTTTCACAAGCGGGCTATGCACGGCCTTCAATCCATTATCATTTAACGACTGCGTAAAGCCGACATAGGTTGGACTATGCACTAACACTGCATCTCCAGGTGCAGCATACGAAGTCAATGTCGAAACGACTCCCCCAAGCACGCCATTTTCATGACCAATATGTTTGCGCGTTAACCCTGTTACTTGATGGTGGCGCGCATGCCACTGAATAATGCTCTCGTAGTACTCTTTAGAAGGCATAAAGTACCCGAAAATCGGATGTTCCAATCGTTTTTGCATCGCCGAAATCACCGTTGGCACGGTTGGAAAACTCATGTCTGCAATCCACATCGGAATCACATCGAAACCTTTCTTCGGTCTATCTGGCGACTTTCCAGGAATCAAACCTAGTCCATCCACCGCCAGCGCATCCATTCCACGTCTGTCATATTCCGTTGTAAAATCAAATTTCATCCGCAAAACCTCCTTGAATCTCCCCACCATTATACACCGTCCCCCGCCTCCACTCAACGCCCTCCGCGAACTCAGCCCGATGCCTGCTCTCCATAAAAAGCGTGATTCCCGATGAAAAAAGGCACTCTAGGTGGCGTTGCAAAAAAATCCTTGGACTCTATAGTCATAGAAATAACGACATGCATGCGAAAAGAATTAGAGCCCCATAGCGAGAATCGCTTTGGAGCTCTTTGAATTTCGCAAGGACTGAGACCTAGGCTCAGTCCGGTGCAGTTGTTTCTATAACTATGAAGATGTCCAAGGTTTTTAAAGCAACGCTTTAACCCTTCCAATTATTTTCTCATCGCTGAAATCACGCGATAGCCTTTTTGTGCGATAAAGTCCGCCACTTCATCGGGCTCAGTCGAATCCACATGAAGCACCACTTGCACCTTCCCATCGCGATGGTACACAGAAATCGTCGAAACGTTCACGTTGTTTTCGCGCAATACATTTGAAATTTCTTCCAGAGGACCAGGTTTATCCTCATTGATTTCAATGAATAAACGAGAACCTGGAGTGTTGTATCCAGAAATTTCGATAAACGCATCGAAAATATCTTTGTCGGTAATAATCCCTTCAACGTGTCCACGCGCATCTACGACTGGTAAGACGCCGACATTTTGTTGACGCATCAGTGACGCTGCTTCTTCTAATAATGTATGAGCCTTCACTGTTAAGACTTGCTTTTGCATAATTTCGCTCGCAGTTGTCTTGTTTAATAAATAGTTCAACTCATGCATTGATAAGCTTGTCGCCATTGAAGGTGAGTGCCCTGCAACAAGTTCTTCTGTTAATAGTCCGACTAACTTTCCGTCTTCTACAACTGGCAAGCGGTGAATGTCATGCTCCTTCATTAAGTCTAGAGCTTTCATAACCGTTGTTTCAGGCGTTACTGTAATAACGTTGGTTGACATATAATCTTTAACTTCCATGATTACCCTCCTAGATATGCTTTCTGAATTTCATCACTTTCTAACAACTCTTGTCCTGTACCGCTCAATACCACTGATCCAGTTTCTAGTACATACGCACGATTTGAAATCGACAATGCCATTTTCGCATTTTGCTCGATAAGTAAAACCGTTGTCCCTGTCTTTTGGATTTCTTGAATGATTTTGAAAATCTCGCGGATGAAGATTGGCGCTAACCCCATTGAAGGTTCGTCGAGGAACAATAGTTTTGGACGGCTCATTAACGCGCGGCCCATCGCTAACATTTGTTGTTCCCCACCAGAGAGCGTTTGTGCATCTTGGTCTTTCCGTTCTTTCAAGATTGGGAAACGCTCGAAGACAGCTTCCATATCTTTTTGAATTTCTTCTTTATCCTTGCGTAGAAATGCCCCTAGTTCAAGGTTTTCTTTTACCGTTAATCCTGGGAATACGTGACGTCCTTCTGGCACTTGCACGAGCCCTTTCTCAACGATTTTCTTCGCAGATGTTGAAGCGATGTTCTCACCTAAGTATAGGATTTCGCCTTCTGAAGGATGGATGAGTCCCGATAAAGTCTTCAAGATGGTTGACTTCCCAGCACCGTTTGCCCCGATAAGAGACACGATTTCCCCTTCGTTAACTTTAAAATTTACATTACGTACGGCTTGAATCATTCCGTAATGAACTGATAAATTTTTAACTTCTAACATCTACTCACCTCCTAAGTACGCTTTAATAACTGCAGGATTTTGTTTAATTTCTTCTGGAGTCCCTTCTGCAAGAAGTCTTCCATATTCCAACACGTAAATGCGTTGGCAAATTTTCATGACAAGCGACATATCGTGCTCGATTAACACGACTGTTAAATCGAACTCTGCTTGAATTTTAGCAATCAATTCTGTTAATTGAGCTGTTTCCTGCGGGTTCATCCCTGCTGCCGGCTCATCTAAGAATAAGATTTTTGGTTTTGTCGCTAAGGCACGAACGATTTCTAGTTCACGTTGTTGCCCGTATGCTAAGTTTTTCGCCTTTTCATCTTTAAGTGAATCCAAGTTGAAAATCTTTAGCAATTCCACTGCTTCTTCGCGCATTTTTGCTTCTGTATCATAGTATTTTTTCGTACGGAATAATGTTGAGAACAATGAATCACTCGAGTGTGCGTGCATGGCAATCATTACATTTTCTAGTACTGATAAGTCTTTAAATAAGCGAATATTTTGGAAGGTACGCGCCATTCCAAGGCTTGTACGCTTGTAAGGTGGTAGACCGTTTAAGTTTTTCAACTGTCCGTCTACTTCTAAGCTAACCGTTCCTTCTGTTGGCTCATAAACCCCTGTTAACAAGTTGAAGAAAGTCGTTTTCCCAGCCCCGTTTGGCCCGATGAGTCCGATCAACTCGCCCTTATTCACCTTCATCGAAACGTTAGAAACAGCAGAAAGTCCGCCAAAGTTTTTTGTTAGTCCATTAACTTCTAATAACATTACTTCCCACTCTCCTTTGTTTCTTTCTTCTTAGAAAACTTGAAGTCTCCTAGTTTGAATTCCCAAGTACCAAGCAATCCACCTGGGCGGAAAATCATGATTAAGATTAGCGCAACTGCATAGATGATCATACGTAATTGTCCAAATGGTTGTAGGACAAGGTTGATGATTCCAAGTAATACGGCTGCCACGAATGAACCTGTGAAGCTTCCGATACCACCGAATACCACGATGATTAATACTTCGATTGATTTCATGAACGTGAAGTCACTTGGCGTTACCGCTCCAAGCGTTGTGGCAGAAAGTGTTCCACCGATACTTGCAGTGGCTGCTCCTAATACGAAGGCCAAGATTTTATATTTTGTGACTTGAACCCCCATAGATTCCGCAGCGATTTCGTCTTGTAACACCGCATAAGTGGCACGACCCGCACTACTGAATGTGTAGTTCAAGATTAAGATAGTTGTTAATACAAGAGCGATATACGTAATCGTCCATGTGTTTGTTAAAGGCACCCCGCTGATACCAGCAGCACCATTTGTAATTTTCATGTTTGTCACAGCTACACGGATGATTTCCGCAACCCCTAGAGTCGCAATCGCTAGGTAGTCCCCTTTTAAACGAAGCGTTGGTAATCCAACAAGGAACGCGACGATAACAGAGATGACTACTCCGACTGCCATCCCAGCAAATAGGCCAGGAAGACCATTCATCATTTTCCCAAGAATCGCACCGCTATAAGAACCAATCGCGATAAATCCGGCATGCCCTAGTGAGAACTGACCAGCAACCCCAAGAATAAGGTTCAATCCAACCGCGTAGATAATATTGATCATGATATTAATGAAGGTACTTTCGTAGTAGAAGTTAATGACTCCTGTTTGTACAAGTACGAAAAGAAGAGCGTACATTCCTAATGCGAACAGCGTCCAACGAATATTCTTTTTATGAAATCTTTGCATCTTCTTCACCTACACTTTCTCTCTGACATTTTTACCAAACAATCCAGCTGGTAACACGATTAAAATAATGAATAATAGGAAGTAAACGACTCCGTCACGGTATGGTGAGTAACCGAAGAAGCTTACCATTGTTTCTAGTAGACCGATGAGGTAACCACCGACCATGGCCCCAGGAATACTACCGATACCACCAAGTACGGCCGCAACGAAGGCTTTTAGTCCGACTGTAATCCCCATTGTTGTTGAAATGGTATTGTAGTACACCCCAACAAGGACACCGGCAATCCCGGCTAGCGCTGAACCGAGCGCGAATGTAAAGGAAATCACTCCGTCTACGTCAATCCCCATCAGTTGAGCTGCTTGCTCATCAACGGCAACTGCACGCATGGCTTTCCCCATTTTTGTATAACGAACGATAAATTGTAATAACGCCATTAAGACAACGGTCACTCCGAAAATCAAAATTTGTTTTCCGTTGACTGAAACGTCTCCGAATAATGTGATCGTTTCAGTTCCGAAGTCTGAAGGAAACGGACGAGATTCCGCTCCAAAGAAATAACTCATTGCATTTTCTAATAGGTATGACACCCCGATAGCCGTAATCAACGCGGCTACACGAGTCGAATTACGAAGCGGCTTGTAGGCCACACGTTCAATCACAACCCCTAAGACCGCACAGGCAACCATCGCTACCAAGAGCGCTACGAATACATTCATCTTCAAGACCATTACGGCAAAATATCCAATGAACGCCCCCATCATGTACACATCACCATGTGCGAAGTTAATGAGCTTAATTGTCCCATAAACCATGGTATATCCAAGCGCAATCAACGCGTAAATACTTCCGACTGCAAGCCCGTTTACCAATTGTTGCATTAACAACTCCATATATTTTCTCCTTTCAAATCTATCCTTATCTAGCGGAAAAGAGAGGCGGAAGTCCCCTTCGTGCCTCTCTTGACAAATACTGTTATAACTAAAATTAATCAGCTGAGTACTCTTGAGCACTTACTTCTTGTCCATTTTGGAACTCGATGACAACTGCTGATTTCACTGGTGTGTGGTCTGCACCCATTGAGAATGTACCTGTGACACCATCGAAGTCTTTTGTTTCTGCTAAAGCTTTTGTGATTGCTTGAGGATCAGTTGAACCTGCTTTTTCGATAGCTTTCATTAACAATTGAGTGGCATCATAACTTAAAGCAGCGAAAGTATCTGGGTTTGAACCATATTTTTCTTTGTACGCTTTAACGAACGCTTGAACGTCTGCATCTTCACTTAATGTTGAGAAGTGTGAAGTGTAGTAAACGTTAGAAAGGTTTGAGCTGTTTCCTGCTAATGCTGCTAACTTGTCACTTGAAAGTCCGTCACCACCAACGATTGGTTGAGTGATCCCCATTTCACGTGCTTGTTTGATGATTAGACCAACTTCTTCGTAGTAACCAGGAACATATAATACATCGAAGTCTTTAGATTTCAATGTAGTTAATACTGCTTGGAAGTCTGTGTCTTTTGATTGGTAATATTCACGAGTGACAACTGTTCCACCGATTTTGCTGTCAGTGTAAGTTTTTTCAAAGGCATCTGCTAACCCTTTAGAGTAGTCATTCCCTGTATCTTGCAAGATGGCTACTTTAGCTTTTCCGAATTTTTTGTTGACGAAGTTCGCTCCTACAACCCCTTGGTAGCTGTCAGAGAAACATACACGGTAGATGTATTCATATACTGAAGCTGCATCTTCTGGATTTTTCAATGTTACGCCGTCCCCTGTTGTTGCTGGGAAGACTGTTGGGATTTTTGCTTGTTCGTTAACTGGAGTAGAAACGGCTGCGTCCCCTGTTGTTGCTGGTCCGACCACGCCGACCACTTTTTCAGAAGCTAATTTCTTCGCTACAGAAGCTACTTCTGTTTTGTCTGATTTGTTATCATATGAAACGTATTTCAATTCCTTATCTAATAACTTGCCTTTTTGTTCAACCGCTAATTGAGCTGCGTTGTTCATGGAAGTACCGTAAGTCGCTACGTTCCCTGTTAACTCGAAGTTTCCTCCGATTTTGACTGTATTACTATCTGCTGCGTTTCCACAACCTGCTAAAATTGCTGCAACCACAGCGCCTAGTGTGAATTTTTTAAATTTCATAAGATCCCTCTTTTCATGGATGAATTTTTCAACTTGAGAGTAGTATATAATATTCTGACAATTCGCGCAATAGAAAACTATAAATTTTTTTGAAAAAATATTTTTGTTTCCATATATACCGTTTTCATTTTCATAATTGTGTTTTCCTAATTATGATTTTTTTGTTAAGAAAATGCTATAAATTTATTCTAAAATATGATATATTATAATTTGACATAACCACTTGTGATGTTATTAACAAAAATAAAGGGAGAGAACTATGAGAGCACTACTTTCAAAAAATCAAAATCGTCAAATCGATATCGTAGACTATTTAATTCAAGCGAATGGTTGGATTCATATTGATGAACTCGCAAAAGCATTTAAGGTATCTAGTCGCGCCATCAAGATTGATCTTGCTTTCTTACGAGACAATATCGAAGGTTTGGATATATTATTCTCCACAAATGGTGTACGTATCGAGTTGCCACAAAATTTAAGTACAGAGGTGATTTATCCGTATTATTATTCACATTCCGTTTGTTATGAAATTCTAGAATACTTATTTCTTTGCGAAAAAACGAATGTATCAGAAATAACCCAACAACTATTCATCACCACTTCAACATTGAATCGTTATATCCAAAAGATTAATAATCACTTGAAGAAGAAATTTGACTTCCAAATTTCAAAGAAAACTTTACAATTTGTAGGGAACGAGCAAGATATTCGTTTCTTTTTTGTTCAATATTTTACGGAGAAAACCTCTTTCTTTGATTGGCCCTTTGACTTTATAGATGAATCTTCTCTAGAAAAGATTCTTGTTAACATTTTTAAGTCTTCAAACTTTCCACAAAGTTTCGAAAGTTATCGAGTATTCAAAATGATTTTCACTGTTAACTTTTTCCGTACTTATCAAGGACATTTTGTAGAAAACATCAAAGAAAAAGATAAATTTTACGATTACTATAATCAATTGGAAGGGCTCGGGGAAATTGTACAACAATTTACAAAAGAAACCGGATTGATAGTTACTCCAGAAATTTTAGAACAATCCTTCTCAATTTTCTTGCAACCTCATTTTTTCTTAACCCTAGAAGAGTTTTCAGCTGCACGTAAGGAAAATGAGCGCGCTCGCTTATCATTTGAGTCATTAGTAACAAAAATTCAAACTTTAGAAAAACGATACAATTTAAAATGTGAAAACTATGATTTACTATTATGGCATTTACACAACACTTCTCAATTAGAACGAATCGAAATTCACTCAGACTTTATCTTATTTGACAAAAAGATACCACTAATGAAATTCTTCCGTTCACTATGCCCGAAGTTCTATAAAGATGTCACGGAATTATTAGAAAATTATCAGCACGAAGTGAAAAACATGAATCGTCAACGAAATATTTCGCATTTAATTTACACCTTCTATACGCACTGGGAAGGTCTAGTTTCTCAACTACAAGCAAAACAGGAAAAAATCAAAGTCCTTATCTTAAACGACTTCGATGAGTACTATCCAAAATTCTTGGCTTCTTATTTAGAACAAAATGCCGCTAACCGTTTTGAGTATCATACGTATGACGATCTAGAAATCTCATTAGACTTACTTGCGAAGACAGACTACAAGGTGATTTTGAGTAACTTCGCTCTTCCAAAAATTAAAGGAAAGACCGTTATCTGTTCTCAAGATTTAAGCATGATCGATCTTGTAAATGAACTAAATAAACTATAAAGCAAACTCCCCTGCAGTACCGCAGGGGAGTTTTTTGGAGTGTAAGAAAATTGAATTTTTTTTGCAAAAAAATTAGTGCTAGAAACCGCGCTGCTATCGTATTTTTCTAAAATATCAAAATATGACATCATCCCTTTTCACACTCTTAAACGCTTCAGAAACGGCATAAAGTCGGGATTTATGAAGAAGAAAAACGTTCTACTATAAAATGCCCGAAATTCACTTATAAGTGAATTTTGAGCAACTGGGGTCCGAGTGCAAAAGACACTTGAATAGAAGCACTTGAAAAGGTCGAAAATATGATAATTTTCCACCACAAGACATCTAATACCTAAAAATTGCTATTTTACTGATGAATTTAAAAACATTTTTGTACTACCGTGAGATAGAAAATATGATACAATCAGTATAAAAATCATTTATCAAAGAGGTACAAAATTATGAAAAACATATATATGTATGTTCAAGATACTATGGCTGATTGGGAACACGGCTATTTGATGCATGCTCTAAGTTTACAGGCTATGCTAGGAGAAGCTAAAGTAAAATTATTAACGGTTTCTAAAGGGAAAAAGTCTATAAAAACTGCTGGAGGGATGACAATTGTTCCAGATCTTAATCTATATGATATAGATACTGTAAATACAGACGCTCTATTGCTTATTGGAGGAGATAGTTGGTTGAACAATGAACAAGATGACGTTTTAGAACTTGCCTCTAAACTATTACAAGAAAATATCTTAGTTGGAGCAATCTGTGGAGCTACTTTGGGATTAGCCGAAAAAGGAATTTTAGACAATCGATATCATACGAGTAATGCTTCATTCTTTTTAAGCCAGATGAGCCAACATTATCGAGGACATGATTATTATAAAGATGAGATTGCAGTTCAAGACGGAAAACTTATTACTGCGAGTTCAGCCGGTTCTTTATTATGGGCTAAGTTTATTGTCGAGGAGTTGGGCCTGTATTCAAAAACTACAGTCGAAGCATGGTTTAATTATTTTTCAACGGGAGACCCTTGTTATTTTCTTGAAATGATGAACTCTCTAGAAAAGGACGCTTCGGAAAGTTAATATGAGAAAGATTATTTTCCTTCGTGGTGTAACACCAACTGGCAACAATAGAATTCCAAAAATGTCTTATTTAGTAGAAATCCTAACAGAAGTTGGTTTTTTAAACGTTCAAACATATATTCAGAGTGGGAATATTATTTTAGAATCAGAGTTATCTGACGAAGAAATCAGAAAGTTAGTTCATGATACAATTTTCGATAAAATTGGAGCTGATTTATCAATAATTATCAAAGAAATTAATCAATTAGAGATTGCTACTCAAGAAAACCCATTTGATAATACTTATGATAGTTCTCGTATTCATCTAGTTTTTACTAACGAGGAGATTCCCGAAAGTACTCTAACAGAACTTAGTAGGGAGAATTTTGGAGATGAAGAGTTCTATAGTGGTCACGAGTGTTGTTACCTATATTTACCACGTGATGCTCGAAAAAAACGTTTAAACACAAATTATCTTGAAAAGAAATTTGGAATTCGGATGACTATGAGAAAGTTGAGTGTGGTAGACCGACTTACGAAGTTGTATTCAGAAAAAATTAGACAGAATTAAATCTCTAAAAAGTAAAAAAGCCTAGAAACATTGTTTCGTAGGCTTTTAGTTTGCTCAATTATTTAACTTCTGTATACCCGATTGATTCTAATTTTTGAGTTGCTGTAGAAAAGTCCGCATACGTTGTTGAAATGACACGTGCGTCTTTAAGTTCCATCTTGCCCTCTTCATTCGTTATAAGATTTGTAAATCCAACCGCATACACGTTTTTGAATCCAAAGCTAGTTTCCACTTGAAGCGTCATTACTAAGTTCCCATTACCGCGAACAATCTCATCCCCATACGAATATGAATTGTCAACATTATTCGCTAGACCACGATAATAAGTTTTATCAAATGTTACTTTATCATTTCCACTAAATTTCTTATTCACTTCTTCTTTTAGTTTTGCAATAATTTCGTCTTTGTTCTTAGCATCATCAAGTTTTTCAGCAACTGTCTTCAATCCTTTAACAGGAAGAGTGAAGCTTCCGTCGCCTTCTAATACATAACCTCTGTCTTCTAATAAGTTAGCGAAATTACCGTCTAACACGATTTTTGCATCTTTTCCATTTTCTAATTTGCCATTGTTTTCAACTTTGAAACGTAAGAATGACAATTTAGAATCTGTCACATGAACTTCTGCACGGCCACCTTTGTTAAAGCCTTCCACTTCTAATGAAGTAATTTTCGCTAATTCTTCAGCCGTTAATTTTTTCGCTTCTTTTAAGCCGCTAACTTTCACTTTTGTTTCTTTTGGAAGATTAAAGTATTTTTCAGCATCTTTATCTGAAGCGAATGTGAAGGTAATTTCGTCGTCGTTTGATAATCCCTCTGTCTTGCTTGGTGTTACTTTCACTTTTGTTGCAGCAACACGAACTTCTTCTTCTGTTTTCGCATCTGCTTTAGGGTTTGCTAGTAAGAACTCTTTTACTAACTCTTGAGTATTTACTTGATATACAAGTTCCCCTTTTGTATCTAATCCAGTAAAAGTTGTTTTGATGTGGTCACCAGCGTCTACTTTTTTTACGCCACAAGCAGCAAGTACTACAGTCGCTACTAAACAGAATAATGTTAACAGTCTTTTTTTCATGATTCCCTCCTGAAAAGCTTTTCTATTTTTTGATTACTTTCTCCATTATAAGTTCTATTACAGTATTTTTCAATACTGTTTTTGAGTAACTTGCGCTTCTTTTTCGTTCGTGCTAAGGTAAATCTAACGAACTTTTGACACATCGGAGGCTTTATGAATCAAAAAATCCCCGTATGGAAAACCATCCGCTTTACATTAAGCAATTTGACGCAGAACAGCTGGATGTATTTACGCAATTCCATCTTTTTACAATTTTTTATATCTGTATTTGGATTTGGCTTTTTAACACTTATTTTTAGTGGAATGCTCTTTATGACAGGGCAATCCAATTTAAACTTCTCGAATTTTAAGACCGTTTTATTAAGCCCTTGGTCCATTCCATTATTCATTTTATATTTACTCGCATTCGCGTTTCTCATTTTCATGGAGTTCTCGATACTCATCTTCATGATTTACGGAACGATTCGCGGCATTCATTTTTCATGGCGCAGTAGTATTCAAAATGCATTTAGTGAACTCAAGCAATTATTGAACGGTCATTTTATTACGTTCTGGCTCTATTTTTTAACACTCTTGCCGATTATTAATATTGGGGAATTAACATTTATCTCAAAAAAAATCGTGATTCCCGAATTTATTACGGATGAAATCACTAAGACGAGCAGCGGAATGATCTTTTACACTGGACTGATTGTTGTCCTACTCTACTTTCACACAAGAAGTGCCCTTGCGATTCCACTTCAGATTCTTACCGACCAGCCATTTACAAAAAATATCGTCACAAGCTGGAAGTTGACGAAGAAGAATACTGTGCGGTTGCTTTTTATTTCGGCAGTCGTCGAAGGGGGCCTTGCGATTCTCGTTATTTTTATCTCCCTTGGAAGTGTCGTCCTCGTTGAACTCCTAGATCCAGATGGTTCGAACACGCTTCTCTTAAGTAGTGTGTTAGCCATTGCCAAGTTACTACAAGGCTTCATTATCCTTTATACAAAGATTGCTACGTTTATTTTTATGACGAAAATCATTCACGAGCATAAATTGGCGTCGCTTGAAGTGTATCATCACCATGAAGAAATTAAACATAAACGTAAAATCGTGACGGCCTTTGCTCTTCTCTTCGTAACAGGAAGCGGGGTTCTCACGACGCTCTCTACCTATAGAACGGAATCAGCCAACGACCCTATCATCATCGGTCACCGCGGCTATGTTAGTGAAGCCGTTGAGAACTCGATTGAAGGATTAAAAGCGGCCAAAGAAGCCGGCGCCAACATGGTAGAGATGGATATCCTTCTGACGAAAGACAATCAATTCGTCGTCATGCACGACTACAACTTGAAGCGATTAGCTGGTTTGAATAAACGCGTTCAAGATATGACCTTAGACGAAGTTCGTGGACTTCCGATTGAACAAGACGGATTCAAGAGCCACATTCCTACTTTTGAGGAGTTTTTCAAAGCGGCCAAAGAAATTGGCATGCCACTTGTCATCGAGCTCAAACCACATGGCGGTGAGCCTGCAAACTACGTGGATCTTTTCATCGCAAAATACAAAGAGCTCGCCATCGACAACTCAAACAAAGTCATGTCTCTTGATTTAAAAGTCATGGAAGAACTCGAGGCAAAAGCACCGGAAATCACAACTGGTTTTGTGATTCCAATTCAATTTGGCGGGTTCGGAGACGCGAAGGTGGATTTCTATGTGGTAGAAGATTTTTCTTACCAGGAACTGGCTGTCCTGCATGCGCAAGAAACAGGACATGAGGTGTTTGTCTGGACCATCAATACGGATGAAGCCCTCGAGAAATACGTGGATACTCCCGTTAACGGCATCATCACCGACCAAGTCGCACTCGCCAAATCCATTCAACAAGAGCACAAAACCAACAACAGTTTAATGGACCGCTTCTTACGCACGTTGAATGTGAGCTTTTCTAAATAAAATAAAAACACTACTAGCTCCTTCGGAGGCCTACATAGTAGTGAGAACAGCTGCACCGGATTGAGCCGAAGTCTCAATTCCTACCGAATTTCAAACGGACTCTAGAAAATGAATTTCCAGAGTCCGTAATTCTCTTCGGTTGCACTCGCTATTCTCACTACTATAGTCTCCGAGGAGCTTTCGTGTTTTTATTATGGGGCATTCAGACGGCATAGAACCTGTGCATGAAACATTGTTGGGTGAATTTTTGAATGGATTGGTGAGCGCGGTCTGTGTGAATCGTATTTCTGGAGGACGGGGAAAGGGACAAGAGACAGAGAGTGCTGGGCACTTTCTTCTCCGTCCTACCCTTCCCCAGCGGACAAACTTTGAAGTGCTTGCCCATACTGGATGGCAAATATGATAGAAAGCCAAGGGATACTGCTAAGTACAATGAATGAAACATAACAAAAAGCCTCTATGCGAAAAGACTTTCCACAACAAGGAATCCTTCGGATGTATAGTGGTAATCGTAAGGGAATCATAACCAATGTGAATTACTGACTCTAGGGTGTAACCCGTAGAGTCAGTTTGAAGCTTGGTAGTCAGGAGACATTTGGCTCCTGACGGTATCCTTACAATTACCACTATACAAACATCCGAAAGGATTCAAAGGTTGTGGAACTGCTCTTCAATATAGAGGCTTTTTAACTGTTAATGATTTATTTTGAGCTACTACTTAAAGTATCCCTGGGGTTCCTTTACCCAATTTTTGTAACGCCACCCATGTATGGTACAAGTACTTCAGGGATTGTCACGCTACCATCTTCGTTCTGATAGTTTTCAAGGATAGCTGCCACCGTACGTCCTACTGCCAACCCTGAACCATTTAATGTGTGCACCAATTCAATCTTGCCGCTGTCTTCACGACGGAAACGAATTTTCGCACGACGCGCTTGGAAGTCCACGCAGTTTGAGCAAGAACTGATTTCGCGGTAAGTATCTTGCGCTGGAATCCAAACTTCAACGTCATAAGTTTTAGCCGCTGAGAATCCCATATCGCCAGTACATAACACGATTGTACGGAATGGTAAGCCTAATCCGCGTAGTACATCTTCGGCGTTGTCTGTCATTTTTTCTAATTCATCGAATGAATCTTCTGGTTTCGCGAATTTCACCATTTCTACTTTGTTAAATTGGTGAAGACGAATTAATCCACGAGTGTCGCGGCCCGCACTACCAGCTTCAGAACGGAATGATGGACTAAGCGCTGTGAAGTAGATTGGTAATTGCGCTTCGTCTAAGATTTCATTTGCGTAGTAGTTTGTAAGTGGTACTTCCGCTGTTGGGATTAATGTTAAATTGCGTTCGTCTGTTAATTGGAACACATCTTCTTTGAATTTAGGGAATTGACCAGTACCGTACATTGATTGTTCGTTTACCATATATGGCGTGATCATTTCAGTGTAGCCATGTTTTTCAACGTGTAAATCAAGCATGTAGTTGTAGATTGCACGTTCTAGGCGAGCTCCAAGGCCTTTGTAGTATAAGAAACGGCTTCCTGATACTTTAGCTCCGCGTTCGAAGTCTAAGATATCTAGGGCTTCTGCCACTTCCCAGTGAGGTTTTGGTTCGAAGTCGAATACACGAGGAGTTCCTTCACGGCGAATTTCAACGTTTTCTGTTTCGTCTGCCCCTACTGGCACTCCTTCTGCAGCTGTGTTTGGTAAGCGAGATGCGATGTATTCTACTTTTTCTTCCACTTCTGCTAAATGAGCGTCAGTTGCTTTGATGTCTTCGCCGACTTGTTTCATTTCAGCGATTTTCTCTGTTGCGTCTTCCTTGTTGCGTTTTAGAAGAGAGATTTCTTCTGTTACCGTATTACGGTATTGTTTTAATTGTTCTGTTTTAGTGATGAGTGCACGACGTTCTTCATCTAAGTCACGTAACTCTTCCACTGTTGCGCGGTCAACTCCACGGTTTCCTAGAGCTGTTGCCACTTCTTCAAAATTTTCACGAATGCGTTTGATATCTAGCATAGTTTTCCCTCCATTTTGTGTTTTCAGTATAAAAAAATACTCCGTCCCAGACAATTGTCTAAGGGACGAAGTAGAGTAATTTTCTTCGCGGTACCACCCGGTTTCAATGTTTCCATTGCGCTCATTTATGGGATAACGGTTTTCTCCGGATAGCTTAATCAATGTTTTCGCTCTCGCACCGTATGTGGATTCGCTGGTCTCTCTTTACTAGTTTTCACCAACCACTAGCTCTCTACAAAAGGATCGCAGGTACTATTCATACTGTATCATTTGTCTAAAATTGTACACGTCTCTAGTGAAAAGTGCAAGCCTTTTAGCCAAAATTCCTAGTTCGAAGTTTCTGGAGAGAAGACACTTTGGATTTTACTCCAGATGCCCCCAAAGAAGTCTTGGACTTTGTGAACCATTTGTTCGAAAAATCCTTTCGCTCCACGCATACTTTCTGTCACAACGTTAGAATTTTCTACATCGAATGCGGCTAGGGCTTCCACTGTCCCGTGGTCTTTGCCATCGACATAACCAAGATTTTCTCCTGGCATCTCAAAATTCAATGTTCCAACCGTTTGCCCTGCCGTCACAGGAGCTTTCACTTTGCCATCTTCTGTCTTCACATCATCTGCTGGTGTGAACGAAATCTTGATTTGGCTAAGTGCTGTTCCTTTTGGTACGGCCGCAATAAAGGTTTTTCCGTAATCCACGCCAAGCGTTTCTTCCGTTCCACCTTCTAATTGGATAGGCGCCAAGTTTTGAACGGATTTTCCAGGCGCGCCGACAAGAAGGCCTTCATATTTCTTGAACACTTCATCTAATAGATGTCTTGTTACTTTGAAACGATTCAACGGTTCTTTAGACCCCATCGATACAACAATCACCGAGAAGCCGTTGCGTGTGGCAGTCGTTGTAATCGACGCACCGCTGGCATCACTCGTTCCTGTCTTCAACCCTGTTACCCCTTCATATTCGAAGAGCAGCCCTGGAAGCAGGTAGTTAAAGTTATCCATCTTCGTCGTTCCTGAACTATTTGGTCGGAATGTTTGTGTGGAAATCGATGATACTTTTAAAATCTCAGGGAAATCATTCACCAAGTTCTTCGCGATAATCGCCACTGAACGGGCCGACATGCTATTTTCGTCTTCATCACCGTATGACGGATTTTTATCAGCGCCACCATATTTATTCGGTAAACCCGTTACATTGATGATGGTGGCATCTTTAATTTCCCACTCATCGAGTTTGGCTTTCATACGTTCAATCCAGTTGGCTTCAGAACCTCCAATATATTCGGCCACCGCTAATGTTGCGGCGTTGGCTGAATAGATGGAAATCGCGTCGAATAATTCTTTAATCGTGTATTTTTCACTCGGCAGAAGTGGCACGTTGGATAAACTATAGTTCGCACTCAATTGGTGAACGCGGTCGCTTACTGGGATTTGTGTTTCCCAAGTCACTTCTCCATTTTTAATCGCTTCTAAAATTAAATATTGTGAAATCATTTTACTCATGGAAGCAATCCCGCGAACTTCATCTTGATTGTTTTGCATCAAAATTTTCCCGCTCGTTTGCTCGATTGCGATGTAGCTTTGTGCATCTTGAATCGCAGCTGCTTCCTCTTTTGCTTTTGCGTCATCTTGCGCATAAATTGCTGGTGTCACCGTCGTTGCTCCTACAGCGAAAATGCTGAGTGCACAGACGATTTTCTTCACCCATGTACGAGGACTTTTCATTATGTATATCTCCTAATTTCTCTCAAATCTGCTTATTAATGTTACCGAAAATCGAGGGGAAAAACAATGGTAAACTGATTAATCTTTTATTACAAAATACGAAAAATATTTTAATCTCATATTCGGTTTCTGTTCGAACAATTTTCCATATTCCCACCCCTATGCGATTCATTCTTTTTTTATGTATTACAGCGTTGTAATATTCGAAAAAATCACCCTGATAGAATGAAACAAACACCCTTTGTTTTTTATTATTTCAAATTTATAAAAATCCCTATCTTTCACAATTATTTTAAAGGTAGCTTATCTTCACTTGAAGCTGGTCATTCCAGCCTAGAAGGTTTAGATGATACTGGAACATGTGCCGCATTCTTCGTTCGTTACTACTTAGGTTACTTTATGTAAAATGATATCTGTATAAAAATACGCGGAAGAGAATAATCATCTCTTCCGCTTTTTCTATATCCTTTACTGATTCTTTTCTTTTATCAATTGTTCTAACTGCGGGGACCAACCTCCTCCACCAGAAACTAATTTCCCGTCAGAGTCATTTTTATGTAAAAACACGGATACTGTATACTCTTTATGATCATTCACATACAAATACACAATAATCCCGCCCATCGGATTCTTTTCATAGGATGAAATTTCATACGATTGAATCACTCCCTGTTGTGTAAAAGCATCTTTATCTATATACTTTAAATCTTTCTCGTATACTCCCCTAGCTTCTTCACTATTCACAATCGAATTCATCTTCATTTGCTCTATATATCCTAGGGCTTTAAAACCAACAAATACAATAGCCACCACTACAAGAAATGCAGCTATTCCTTTTCCCAACCGTTTAAACATCATCGCTCTAACTCCTTTTTATCGTTGTCAGTCATAGTATAACAAAAAATTTCTTATACAAAAACAGCCGACTATTTCTAGTCAGCTGTGTCATTTTTACTGGCATCAATAATTTTCTTACGGTAATCCTTGTTCCGTCTCAGCGTAAAATAGTCTGGAACGGGATCTTGGCCACCGCGAATAAATGGATGGCATCTGCAAATGCGTCCGCATCCCATCAATACGCCTTTTAGCGCGCCATGTTTTTCAACTGCCTGAATCATATAGCTCGAGCAGGTTGGTCTGTAGATACACGAAGGCGGGAATAAGGGAGAAATCCACTTTTGATATCCACGCACGAGTGCAATCATGATTTTTTTCATATCGATACTGCTTTCTTAATTAATGAATCTGAAGAAGGCTTGCGTTCCTTCTGCTGCAATCAGTGTATAAACGTATAGTGTGACTGGTTTTGCGATTAAACAAATAGCCACGAATTTCTTAAAGGTCATATGACTGAGCCCTGCCACCATACATAGGAAATCGTCTGGGAATCCAGGAAGGACCAGTGCCCAAAAGAAAATGCGCTCGAAATGCTTCCCTTTGTCCAAATAGCCAATGTATTTATTGTACGTATCATCATCCACGAACGCCTTCGCCAACGTCTCACCGTAGCGACGCGCTAACCAGAAGTTGATACAAGAACCAATCATGATTCCCACAAAATTATAAATCCAGCCGTGAAGAGGCCCGAAAACGATATGCCCGATGACACAAGTTAAGCCCCCCGGAATAATCGGGTAAACCACTTGCGTAATTTGAATCAAGATAAAAATTAAAATTCCTACCCAACCTGAGTGGGCAATGCTTTCACGGAACGGTCCGTCTATCGCGAAATAATCATTCTTGGCCACGAGCCATCCTAAAATAATGGTTAAAATAATCCCGATAATCGTTACGATACGAATGATTTTACGATTGAGTTCTATTGCTTTTTGAGTGTCCACGATGTACTCCTTTATTTGTTGTTACATGCATTATAACAGAGATTGCTAAAAGTTCCTTAGCAACTTTCTTAGATTTTGTTTAAGATTCACTCTCTTCCAAATTCCAAGGCTTCACAACCGTGATATGTTCCATCAATGCTTCTTGTCGTCCAAGTTGCTCCAAGCGGGCCTTACGACGTTCTTCGTAGCCGCTGCAGATGAATTTCTCTTCGTCGGTTTCAGGAACGATGGCATCCACTGTAAAATCACCTTCGCCTTCACGAGGAAGTGCCACGAATGTCCAGAAACTTGTCGCTGCTAAATAGCGCTCGCCGTTCAAGACATCTTCTCCGACCACTTTACAGAAGACTTCCACACTCTTCTTTCCTGTCCCTGAGATATACGTCTCCACGCAGACAGAATGTCCTAATGGAAGTGGTTTTAAATAGTTCATCGCGTCCACCGATGCTGTTACCGCAAGACGGCGGCAATGACGAGATACGGTAATCGACGCGCAATCATCAATAATTCGTGTTAAATTCCCTCCGAAAAGTGTGTTATGCATATTCACATCGAATGGGAAAATTCTACGCGCTTGAATCGCACGTGTTTGGCTACATGTTTTTGTACTCATTTGATTAGCTCCTTGGATAGTTTACTGTTTCATTCTAACACGAAACTAAAATGCGTTCAAAGACACTCAAATTGTGTTTTGGAGAATCCTTCGGATTTAATTATAATAGCTGTAACGTTGCACCGGGGAGAGCCACAAGTAGAAAAAAAGACCCACAATGTGAGTCCGGTTATCCCTGTTATTTTTTCTTTGAGCGTTTTGCTTCGTGGATCAGTTTCAATGCTCTCTTTCTTGTTTTGATGTTTGGGCTCTTCATTTGACGATAAGCCGTTGCTAAATCTTGTTTCATTTACCTTACCTCCTCTTTTACCAGCTTGCTTTTTGAACGCCTGGAATCAATCCTTGATGCGCTAATTCTCTAAACTTAATACGAGACATTCCAAATTTACGCATCACTCCTCTTGGGCGACCATCGATTTCATCGCGACGGTTGAGACGATTCGGGTTCGAATCTTTAGGAAGCTTTCTTAGCCCTTCAACGTCTCCAGCTCTCTTTAATGCATAGCGTTTTTCAGCGTAACGTTCGATGAGCGCTTGCTGTTTTTGATACTTTGCAATTTTAGATTTCTTTGCCATTTTCTTCTCTTCTTTCTAAATCGAAATAATTACGTTTTACATTGTATCAAGTGTTCCTTTTAAAATCAAGTGGTTTAATCTCTCTTTTTAGACAGAAGAAAAAGCCTAGGCATATTACCTAGACTTTTCTTCATTGCATTAAGCATTCATTTCTTTTTTCTTTGTCAAGACGACAAGTCCTGCAACTGTAGTCATGACCGCTACGACAAGCGCTACAACTCCACTTTCTGTACCTGTATTTGGTAACTCCGGTTGTTTTGGTGTTGGAGGTACCTCTGTTGTAACAGGTGGTTCTTCAGTTGTTGTCGTTGGCGGTATATACGTATTATTGAAGGCTTTATCTTCAGGATACGCTACAGATGCCACATAAGCGTTTCCGTCTTGAGCGACCGTAATCGTCACTTCTTTTTCGGTTGAATCGTATTGAATCGTTTCATCCGTTCCCTTAACTTCCACGACTTTATACTTGTACGTTCCAGCTTTTTCAAATGTCACATCTTTAAATGTGATCGTGCCATCTGCTTGGGCTGTTGTTGTCGCTAAGACTTCCCCATTTTCATTCAACAAGTTGAAGGTGAATTCTCCATCGACGATTGAACGTCCTTCTAATTTCTTCGTGAAAATAAGGTCTACTTTCACTGGATCCACTAGATGGTTTGTAATGGTAGTTTTGCCGTCTTCCGTTTTCACTTCATTGTAATATCCAGCAGGCACTGAAATTTCATCCACTGTATATTCATACGCTTTCCCATTGAGTGATTTTGGTAATCCTTTAAAGGTATATTTCCAACCATTGGCTTCATTCAATGTCACTGGAGTACCATAAGCTACTCCATTTTGTTTCAATTGAACCGTAATTGGAGCACGAAGACCTAATTTATCTTCGCTATCATTCCAAGTTTTTTCTACAGTATGCTGCGTTTCCGCACGTTTATTGAGAACATAGAATCCTTGCGTCGATTTTTCTTGAGATCCTTCGTAGTCATCACCGTAGTTTTCTGGTAATTTCTCACGAACTTTCCAATCTTTAATATTTGGATCGATGATTGTATCTTTGCTTGTCTTCTTCAACGTACCTTTCCAGCCGTTTTCTTCGTTTAACTCGATAGTGGCAACAACTTTATCTGGTTCAGACTCACGATACAATTCCATTGTAATACTCGTCACTTCTGAAAGACGATCTTTCCATTCTTTTCGAACAAGGAAGTACTGAGGTAATTGGTTTTGAACCGTATTCGATACCCCAAAGTTTGCTAAATCTGCCGCGTCACGGTTAACGTAATACGTGTTTGAAGAAATCTTTCCGTTTAACTCTCCGCTTTCTTCATAAGCTGGCGATTTCATCGGAACATCAAAGTTGATATCTTCTCCTGGCTCGATGACTTCTGGATTAACCATCACAATTTTCAGCGCAGTTACTTTGCTATAGTCATCAACATTTTCAACCCATCCGTCTGCATTCACGCCTTCTGCTGGATTGTCTGGTAAATCTGACCCAGTATTGTAATAGACTTTAAATCCGTCTGGCGCAACGACTGGTCCAGTAACGATATTGGCAAAACCATGAATATCGCCCTTCACTGGCAATTTGTCATAAAGAACAAAATGACGGAATGTTTCGTTTGTGTTATTGACTGTACGAAGACGGTACTTGAAGTTTTCTTCATAGTCCATCAATTGAAGCGTCTTTTTCCAAACCGTATCTGTATCTTTTTTGATTAATTTCTCAGAACGTATATGCGTTGGTACTGTAACAATGGTATTGGAACGAGCGCCGACAAGACGTTCTGTCTTGTCTCCGTTTCCATTCACATCGTACTCATCCACTTCGCCCTTACTATTCAGCTGAATCAAGGTTTTATCATCAACACTCTCCTTATCGGTTACAAAGTAGACACGGTTTTCATTTTTCTTGAATGTATCTACTGACGAAGGAGTCGCTTCTGCTGTGATACGCGCCTTGAACGTAATTTTTGGATACGCTAGTTTTGTCGGCTCCACTTTTTCTTTCAATTTGAAAATAACAGCCTGACGATTCGAGTCGTTGTAGTTCTCAATCACTTCAACGTCTACTGGAATATTTGAGTTTTTCAACTCCTCAAACTTAATGCCTTCTGGTAATAAGTCGATAAAACGAGGGTTCTCAAACTCCACAACGGAAGGAAGTGAGAAGAAGTCCGCTGAAATATTGTATTCAACCACTTCATTAACGGCTCCTGTATCGTTGCTTGTTGTTGTTTTTGCTAGTCCAATCTTGATCGCAAGCTCTTCTGCTTGAATCTTCCCGATATGTTCTGAATTAAATGGAATTTCTTTGCCCTCTGTCGTAAGAAGCTTTCCTGTGAACTTCGCTGTATTTGGGAAGTCTTTATTTAATAAAGAAGCATTGTCATAAAGAACACCTGTAGAGACATGCATACGGAAAGTAAAGGCTTCATTTGGATTAATTTGCTTCCCATCTTTTAGTCGAATGATAATTTTCTTAATCGTTTGTTGTGTTTGTGGGGCTTGTTCTTTCGTGATTTCTCCAGATTGTACTTTAGCTGCTGTATCTTTATTTTGTTGAACAGCTGCCTTATCCACCACTTCTTCAGGTGCAATTTCTGTTTCATTACCATCTTTATCCACTGCAAAGAATTGCACTTTTTCAGCTGGGCCATATAACGCCTTAATGCTGTAGAAGAACAATTGTGGATCAAGGTCTTTATCTTCAATCGTTAATTCTGTAATTGGGTATGGTGTTTGGTTGTTCATTTCAATCAAATACGTACCCATACTATTTTTTGTCATATCATGGTTTGAACCTTCGCGAATCTTCAACTTGTTCTCTCCACGTTTCACCGTGAAATTCCCTGGAAGAAGATTTGGACGTAAGCGAATCTTCACATCATCTTCTGCTGATTTTTGGTCCGCTGGCGTTTCATTAAACGGATGCCAATCTACTTTCACATGATTCAAGTAATAGTCCTTATCGCCTGTTTTAGCTCCTGGAAATTTTAAATACAATTCTAGTTTCGCTAATTGATTCAGCGCATTGGCTTCTTGCATATTGTCCGCCGTAATGGTATAGGAAACAGTACCATCACCATTATCCGTCCAACCCGGATTTTTTGCGGCATCAAATTGCGCCGTTCTCGTATTTCCTTGTTCATCAGTATATGTCGGAAGTGTGTCTGTCACGACAATCTTCTCCATTAGACGATTTCTTTGATGCCAAGTTCCTTCATGGTTGAAGTCTGCACGGAATTTGAAAAGAACATACTCAGGACTATCGATATAGCCATTTGCATTCGATGTTCCGCCATATTGTCTAGTGTCATCATAGGAATAGTAATCATTTCCTGGAAGCTTCAACACATTCATATCCAATGTTTTCACACGGAAAGTGGCGTCTCCTGTTGCTTCTTTAATAACTGTACCGTCTTCTTGTTTCCAAGAAACATTCGCACTGACTTCATATCCTTTAGGAGTCAATCCTTTTTTGAAGTTCATTGTATAAGAGAACGTTACAGAAGTAGTTGAATCGAGCTCTTTCAAATGCACACGAGCAATTCTGTCATTTCCTTCTGTTAAATATTCGACTGACTTAATAAAGCTAGCATTCCCAACTTTAAAAGTATCGATATATTTCCCTTCATAACGAATATCGATGTACGAATTAGTGAGAGTTCCTGTTAATCCTTGCGCATCTAATGCAACTTCTCCCACACGCATCGATAGTGGCCAGTCTTCTGCTCCCGTTGAAGTGGAGATTTTAACGGAGTTTTTTCCTACGGCTGAAGTGTCCCGTTTGTTACGGACGCGAGCGACTTCCGTTGTATTCGCTGTACCTTCTGGCGTCACCGCCGTTTCAGACGCTGGCTCTGTTTGTTGTAAAGTTTTAGTAGTAGCTTCTGTACTTGCAGTTGTTGTCTCTTGAGAGGTAGTCGATTCTAGCTGTTCTACCGCGACTACACTTGCCGGTAAAGCACTGGCAAGGAATAAGTTCATTAACATCACAAAATGAATGATTCTTGCTCGTCTTTTTTTCATGCTTTTCTCCTTTAAATTTCGTATTTTATATCAATTATATTATAGCAATACTTTTAATATTTGTTAACTGCTTCACTCAATTCTTTTTTTTTGCACTAAAGAGGTATATAATTATACCTATCTTTTTCTGCTAAATTATTCATACATTAAAGGTTTAAGCCTCACTAAATTTACGATTCCCTGCACATCTCACTCTCAATTCTGATTCCAATTATTTCACAAATTTAATCTTCTTTTAATTGATTTCGTTTGTGATAAACTGTATAAGTCATTGATATATCACATGACAAAACCTCCTTAGTTCTTTCGATATAGTTTCAGAGCACTTACGAATTATAACTTAAGAGGCTTATTTTTCATTATTACTCCACTAAAGATTTTTGGACTACCGTATAATCTAGGGGGGTAAATAGAGCAAAAGAGAGCCTTTTTCAAAGCTCTCTTCCCTTATCGTTTATTCTAAAATTAGTCAATTCCAACTTCTTTGCGAACAACGTCAGCGATACGTGTTACGTAGTCGTGAACAAGTTCATCTGTTGGGGCTTCAACCATGACACGAACAAGCGGTTCTGTACCACTTGGACGTACAAGAACGCGTCCGTTTCCTGCCATTTCTGCTTCAACAGCATCGATGACTTCTTTAATCGCTGGAACTTCCATAACGCCATTTTTATCGCTCACACGAATGTTCACTAATTCTTGTGGGTATGTTGGTATTTCACTTGCTAATTCGCTTAATGATTTACCAGTTTGTTTCATTACATTCATTAATTGAATTCCTGAAAGTAAGCCGTCCCCTGTTGTGTTTAAATCAAGGATAACGATATGTCCTGATTGTTCTCCACCGAAGTTGTAGTTGTTTTTACGCATTTCTTCAACAACGTAACGGTCACCTACAGCTGTTTGAAGGGCAACCATGCCTTCCGCTTCTACTGCTTTATGGAATCCTAAGTTACTCATCACTGTTGATACGATTGTATCTTTGCTGAGCGTTCCTTGGTTCTTGAAGTGTTTACCAAGGATGAACATGATTTTATCACCATCCACGATTTCGCCATTTTCATCCACTGCGATACAGCGGTCACCGTCTCCATCGAAGCTTAATCCAAGGTCTGCTCCTGTTTCTTTCACGAATGCCACTAACGCTTCTGGATGTGTTGATCCAACGCCATCGTTAATGTTCACGCCGTTTGGTTTGTCACCCATTGTGTGGAATTCTGTGTCTAAATCAGCGAATAGACGCGTTAACATTGAAGCCGTTGCTCCATTCGCTCCGTCTAGTGCTACTTTAATTCCAGATAATGAATCCACTGTATTTTGTAGGAATTGGCTGTATTTCAATGTTCCTTCTAAATACTCATCCACTGTTCCTAATGCATCTGTAGAAGGACGTGGTAATGTGTCTTCCTCAGCATCTAATAATGCTTCGATTTGTGCTTCAGTTTCGTCAGTTAATTTGAAACCGTCTGAACCAAAGAATTTAATTCCGTTATCTTGTGCTGGGTTGTGTGACGCTGAAATCATAACCCCAGCTACAGCCCCTTGCATACGTGTTAAGTACGCAACACCTGGAGTTGGAATGACTCCAAGTTGCATTACTTCAATCCCTACAGAAAGTAATCCTGCGATTAAAGCATGCTCTAATAATTGGCCTGAAATACGAGTGTCACGCCCCACTAATACGCGTGGATGTGCGTTTCCTTCCGCTTGTTGCAATAAAACGTAACCGCCGTAACGACCTAGTTTAAATGCTAATTCAGGTGTTAATTCTGCATTCGCTACTCCGCGAACGCCATCTGTTCCAAAATATTTCCCCATTGTGTTGTTCTCCTTCACCCGTTATTGGGCTTGTGTTGTTTGTTCTTTTGTGGTTTCTGTCGGTTCTTCTGTTGTCACAGTTTGTGTGGTCGACGCCTCTGTCGCCGTTAGACTGTTCCTTGTCACCGTAATTGTAACCTCGATAGTTTCAGGTGAAATGCTATGCACCCCTGAAGGCAGCGTCAACGTAATTGTTTTAGTTGTCGACTGCGTAATATTGCTCACGTCCACCAATACAGGTATTGCCTTGATTTGGTCTAAGCTCGACTGAGCTCCAAAAATTGTAACTTGCTTAGTAGTAGAATTCAATAAATATGAATAGTTCGATGAAGACCCTGTTGTCGTTAAGACTAATGGAACGGTCTTTTGACTCGATGAAATTGGCACGCGAACTTGTACGCGTTCTGGATCAATTTTCACCGCTACCGGTTTTCCTGTTGCGTCGAGTGCTTGTAATTGAGCCGTAGTCGTATAGTCTGTTTTTGTTCCTTCAGGAATCGCAACATTTGCGACGACTTTATCCACTTGGTTCACGATGGATGTTGCTGCTTTCACCGTTACAGTTGCTGGTGAAGCGACTCCTTCGCCGACTTGATAACCATTTCCAATACTTGCAGCATCGGCCTTCACGACAACTGGAACTTCCTTCGTCGTAATCTTTTCGATGTTAATTTCTACTGTTTCTGGAGACACGATTCCATGAACTCCTGTCGGTAATCCTGTCACTTCCAACGTAATCGTATGTTTTCCTTCTCCTAATTCTGTTAAGTTAGGAGTTTTCACACGATAGGTACCATTTCCTGTTGTGCTTAAAAGTAAGCTACTAGAACCTTCAAGTCGTAAAGCGACTGAATCTGGCAATCCTGTTACAGCATATTCATCACTATTGATATCCACGTAAATCGGTACATTCGTAATCGTATTCGAACTTGATTGTGGATTTAATGATGATGACCGCAAGCCTCCATTCGCGTCGGTTGCTAACGCGAATAGGAAGATGGTTAAAATAAACGACATCACTAGTAAAAATGATTTACGATTCATCCATTCAGCCATTTGAACGACCTCCTTTGAAGAAGTCACGGACCCAACGGACAATCGTTGGTTCTGCATCTCCTTGGTCTTCAACCACTAGCTGTTCAGATAGAACGGCTACTAATTCGCTTGAACTTAACTCACGGTGTAATTTCTCACGAATCGCAACGCTGACTTTCCCTGTTTCTTCAGAAATAATAATCGTAATCGCATCGCTCACTTCACTTAGTCCGATAGCGGCACGGTGACGCGTTCCTAATTCTTTCGGAATCATCTTATTCTCAGAAAGTGGCAAATAGCACGCTGCTGCGGCAATCCTGTAGTCACGAATAATTACTGCCCCATCGTGAAGCGGTGTGTTTGGAATGAAAATATTCGTGATTAACTGATTTGAGATATCTGAATGAATCGGAATCCCTGTATTGATAAACTCTTCCAATGAGTTGCCTTGTTCGATAGAAATCAACGCCCCTATACGACGTTTCGCCATATATTGAATCGCTGTATTCAATTCGGAAATCATGACTTCTGCTTCGTTCGCACTTTCGTATTTACGAGAGAAGAAGTTTGAACGACCGATGTGCTCTAACCCACGACGAATTTCCGGTTGGAAAACGATTAGCGCCGCCACAACTCCCCATTGAATCACGAAGTTCATAATCCAGTCCAAGGTGTTCAACCCAAGGAAGAAACTAAGGAACTTAATAGCTGCGATCACCGCAATTCCCTTCATTAGGTTAATCGCACGAGTTCCTTTAATAATGACTAAAATATTATAGAGTATATACCACACAATCAGAATATCAATCAGATTGCGAAAACTCCCCCATGAAAATAAACTGTTCCAATTTATTTGCATAAAGTTAACCTCTCTTCCACCAATATGTACCTTTCTATTATAGCACAGATAGCCTCTAAACTAAAAAGTGCACGATTATTAATATAACAATAAAAATCAAGTGAGTTAAAACGCAAATGTTCTTGCAGAATTCGGAAAATAATCATTTACAAAAACGCTTACATATGTTAACCTGAGCTTGAAATAGCACTACAAAATAACATCCATTCAAAAGGAGGAACTATCATGAAAGACGATCGTAAGGGATATATTATTGCTGGAGTTTTAGGTTTTCTCACTTATTTTGTAGGAAGCACCATTTACTATTTATTAACTCATTAATAATTTTGTACAATAACAAGCAGGAGGTTCTAGAAACTTTTTAACCGAAATGGAACTAGCATTGGTCCCTATGATATGTATGGAAATTACCTAAGACCGTAACAGGAGGTCAACTATGTCAGTTTTTACTCTAGGAAATTATACAGTGCATCTAGGCACAGATTTACTTGGGTTTCAGTTACCTGAAGGGTTAAAGATTATATCTTCTCGTACCCTTCAAACTTACTTATTTATCCTATATAACTCTGACACAGACAGCTGTGATATTATCAATGGTGGCAACGCATCTTACATTATTCAACACCATCGAATTTTCGTTGAAATAGCGTTCCCTGATGAATTTCAATACATCCTTCACCCTGATTTTGAAGGACACAGTCATCATTTAGGGGGGATAGAATGACATTCCAAAATTTTTTCATTGGAGATTATACA
>CAUPXN010000005.1:0-39406 GCA_963515505.1 uncultured Streptococcus sp. | reverse complement strand
TTTGCTAATCCAGAGTTATTTATTTTCGCATGCATAATGCAACACGAATATAATAACATGCTCAAATTGAATTTGCAATAGTTTTATTCATCCCCTAATTCAAGTCCGGGAATTGCGTTTAAATCCATATTTGCAAAGTCTTTTTGCATGTATTTTGTATAGGCTGCAGCACCAATCATCGCCGCATTATCCCCGCAAAGAGACAATGGCGGGATGGAAAATGTGACTGCTGGGTAGTGTTCTTCCATCATCTGCGTCATCGCTTTACGAAGCCCCTTATTAGCAGCTACTCCTCCTGCTAACACGAATTGTTTTACAGGATAGGCTTCCAGAGCACGTCTTGTTTTTTCGACAAGAACTTCTACTACACTGGCTTGGAAACTTGCGGCTAAATCTTCAGGGACAATCTCCTCGCCTTTTTGTTTGGCGTTATGCACACGATTGATGACCGCCGATTTCAATCCACTAAAACTGAAATCAAAATGGTCTTCATGAATCATCGCGCGTGGGAAGTCATAAGTATCCGTTCCAAGATGAGCTAGTTCGTCCATTTTCTTTCCACCAGGATATGGCAAGTTCAGAATACGACCAATCTTATCGTAAGCTTCCCCTGCAGCATCATCTCTTGTTTCTCCGATAATTTGGAACTCGCCATCTTCTGGCATATACACAAGTTCCGTATGTCCACCACTTACTACAAGCGCCATTAGTGGAAATTGCAAAGGTTCCACAAGTTGGTTGGCGTAAATATGTCCTGCCATGTGGTTCACTGCTATCAGTGGTTTTCCACTCGCTAAAGCTAAGGCTTTCGCTGCAGAAATCCCAATTAAAAGAGCACCGACAAGTCCTGGACCATACGTCACCGCGATGGCATCCATGTCATCCAACGTCTTTCCTGCTTTTGCAAGAGCCTCGTCAATGACTTGTGTAATTTGTTCGACGTGATGGCGGCTGGCAATCTCTGGCACAACTCCACCAAAACGCATATGACTTTTAATTTGAGAGGCTACAATATTTGAAAGGATGGTGTTCCCGTTTTGAATCACGGCTGCACTTGTCTCATCACAACTACTTTCAATTGCTAGAATCAATGTTTCTTTCATATTGCTCCTCCTATCTTTGTTCTATTTCTAAGCGATATTCAATTGCATCTTCAACTGGATCACTGTAATAATCACTTCTCGTGTGGAAGGCTTCGAACCCAAGAATTTCATATAAGTATTGAGCACGCTTGTTGCTTTCACGCACTTCTAGGAAAACAACTTTCACGTCTTTTTGCTTCAAATCGTATAAGGCCATTTGCCATAAACGTTGCGCGAGACCTTTACCTTGATAGTCTTTCGCGATCACGATATTCGTAATTGTTGCTTCGTCCAGTACGCTTTGGATTCCAAGGAATCCGACTAGTTGGCGTTGCATCCATACTCCGTAATATGTGTTTGTTGGATTTTCTAAATCGGCAAGGAAACTCTCGGCACTCCAATTATTTGGATGCTCGTAGTTTTCTTGCACTAATGTGACTAATGCCTCCGCCATCGCTAAATCAGCTGGATGTAATCTTGTAAATGAATACTCTGATGAATGGAATGAAGACGGCGTTTTTGGCGGTAATGCATAGAGCATTTCCACAGCATCTTCATTTTCAGGAGTGTAGTAATTTTCCTTTGTACCAACAACCTCGTATCCATTTTTTCGATAGAGCTTAATAGCTTTTGTATTCGACACGCGGGCTTCGAGCGTAATTTCTTTCTTGTCGAGCGCGCGGGCGATTTTTTCTAATGCTTTCAATAATAAAGTTGCGACATTCAAGAAGCGATAATCGTGTAGTACAGCAACATTCGTAATATGTAAATCCGTTCCCTCTGTCGTTCTTGCTCCGATGAAACCGACGATTTCCTCTTCCACTTCCAGCACAATATAAATGGCAGCTGGATTATGTGCGACGTCTTTTTCAAGAACGTCCTTTGCCCATGGAGACTCTCCGTCATAGGCCGCTTTTTCTACTTCAAAAATGCGAGTGGCATCTTCTGAAAGACCGATTCTGATTTTAGCCTGCGCCCCGTTTCCAAGAATCACTCTTTTTTCAAAGTTCTCAAACTGGTCGCGAATCGGATCCATCTGTTGCGCTTCTTCTAAAAACACCGCTTTGATTTTTTCAAACCACTGCATGAAGCGTTCTTTAAACTCGTTCCACATACACTGACCCCTTTTCTAAAGGATGCTCAGCTTGCCAATTTTCTTCTGCTTCTGCCAGTTTCAAGTACATTGGGACGAAGACGTCCGCGTCAACAGCTTCCTTATTTCTTCCTAATTCGATAAGCGATGTTGCGTGAGGAATCGCGTCAGGCCCTTCAAGCCACTTCGCCTCACTCGCTCCTTTTTCTACGATTGTTTCTTTTGTAATCGACTGTAATTGCCCTACAAAAGTCACTCCTGCTGCATGTTTCGGCAACACTTTCAAGAAATCATCCCATGAAATATGTTGTTCCGCAATCACCTTTTCAAAGCCTTCATCAGTCTTTTGATAACCTACTGCGAAAATATTTCCGCGTCTAGCATCAAAAAACGGCACAACGACTTCTCCCACTTCTACTTTAGAAGCAAGGTTCGGTAAAAAGACGTCGAGACTGGAGACTCCAACAAGTGGAATCCCCAGACTCTTCGCAAGTGTTTTTGCAACGGTAACGCCAATTCGAAGACCTGTATAAGAACCAGGACCTTCAGCAACAATAACCTTTGTTAAGTCTTTTGCTGAGATGCCGGCTTCTTTAAATACGGCTTCGATGGTTGGCATGAGGAGAACACTATGTTGCAACGTGTTCTCAATCGTTTGTTCAATCATGGTACCGTCTGTCAGTTCTACAGCGACCGATAATGTCTTATTCGATGTATCTAGTGCGAGGATTGTCATACGGCACTTCCTTTCTAACTATTTCGTAAATTCATGCATGAAGGCGCTGAATGCTTCTTGGCCTTCTTTTGTTTGTTTAAAGACGCCTGCATATTCTAACACGCGGCAGAATTTTGCGCTAACCGCTTTTTGTAAAAATGCGGCTACAGTTTCTTTTGTTGGCACTTGTGCTTTTAATTCTTTTGCCCATTCTTGGTGAATGGCTGCAACAGCTTCAAGACTTCCTTCTCCAACAAGATAGTCTCTCACTTCGCGAAGTTCACGTTCCAAACGTGGTGGTAAAATCGCAAGCCCCATTACTTCAATTAAACCGATATTTTCTTTTTTTATATGTTGTACATCCGCATGTGGGTGGAAAATTCCATCAGGGAATTCCTCTGTTGTACGATTGTTACGTAATACTAAATCAAACTCATACGCATCTCCTTGACGGCGCACGATTGGCGTAATCGCATTGTGCGGTTCGCCGTTTGATTCACGAAAGATTTCAAGATCTTTGTTTTCGTAGTTTTCCCATGCTTTTAGAATATCAACCGCCACTTCAAATACTTCCTCACGGTTATTCCCACGAAGACGAAGCGCAGAAAGCGGCCAGTAAAGGCGTTCAATTTCAACAGTGTCAAACTTCTTAGAAATTCCAGTTTCTAAGACTTTAGCACGGTTCATTGGGAATACGTAACGTCCCCCTTGATAGTGGTTATGGCTTAAAATCGATCCTCCAACAATTGGAAGTCCTGCGTTTGACCCTACAAAATAATGAGGGAATTGTGTAACGATTTCAAGGAGTCGGCTAAATGCTCCCTCGTCCACTTTCATTGGTTCTAGGTTTTCAGACAAGAAGATGGCATGCTCAGAATAATAAGCATATGGAGAATAGTGATACCCCCAAGACTCTCCGCCAAGTTCCATTCCGACAATACGGTGGTTAGCGCGACCTGGCCAGTTGATACGACCATGGTAGCCCACGTTTTCAAAGCAAAGACGGTTGGCAGGATAATTAAAATCCTTCGATTGCGCTGCTTTGATGATTTCTTCTTTTGTTTTTTCTGGTTTTGATAAGTTAATCGTAATTTCTAAATCGCCATACTCTGTTTCTCCATTAAAAGAAATATTTTTAGCGATATCCTTCACCTTAATTAAGTTTAAATCGAGCGCGATTTTATAAAACGCATCGGTTGCAACTTTAGGGCCTTCTTCGTATTTATCCCAGAATAGACGGTTTAATTCAGAAGGCTTTGGAATCACAAGGTTCATTAACTCTTGCTCCAACCAGTCGCGTTCTTCAGAGTCGTTTTCAATCTTCCCACTTTCAACGGCAGCTTCTACTAAATTCGCCATCGCATCTAATAAAGAAGGTTGCTCGACCTCTTTAGAACTTTCAAAAGATTCTTCTCCCACTAAATAAAGCACGCGATTTAATAAATAGTAACGGTCTTCTTTTGAAACATACCCTGAATCAATCGCACTATTTACAAACTCTTGAATGGCCTTATTGATTTTCATAATCTTGTCCTCCTACCAACTAGTTCCTAATCGATTAATATGCACGAGCAATCCAAACCGTATGAACGGCTGGTTTACCAGTTACGATACATTTTTCTTTTTTCACTGGAGCGTTAAATGGAATGTTACGAGTTGTGAAGCCTGTTTCTTCTTTGATTTTCGCTTCACTTTCTTCTGTTCCATCCCAACCAACTAATACCCAACCAGGTACTTCGCCAGCTTCACGTTTAGCTTCGATATGAGCTTTCAACTCATCTAAAGTATCAATATTTGTATATTCGTTAGAAGCACGCATCGCACGAGCTGTTTCTAACAGACGGCCTTGCATTGTATCTAATTCTGCTAAGATTCTATCTACTAATCCATCGAATCCAACTGCTACTTTTTCATCTAAATCACGCATTTTTGTCATCACTTGATTGTTTTCTAAATCGCGAGGTCCGCATTCAATACGCATTGGAACACCACGTAATTCCCACTCATTGAATTTGAATCCTGGTGAGTTGTCAGTGTCGTCAATCTTCACGCGTAATCCAGCAGCTTTCAATTCTTTTTGAAGCTCTTCTAATTTTTCTAAGATAGCTGGATTTTTCTTCCATGGTCCAACTGGAATTAAGACTACTTGTGTTGGAGCTACTTTTGGAGGTAATACTAATCCTTGTTCGTCACCGTGAGTCATGATTAATGAGCCGATTAAACGAGTCGATACTCCCCATGAAGTTGTATGCGCATGTACGTGTTCGTTTTCTTTTGTTAAATATTTAATGTCGAACGCTTCAGCGAATTTTGTTCCCATGTAGTGAGAAGTTCCCGCTTGAACGGCTTTACCGTCTTTCATCATCGCTTCGATTGAGTAAGTATCTACCGCTCCTGCGAAACGTTCAGAAGGAGTTTTTTGTCCTTCGTAAACCGGCACTGCTAATACGCCTTCTACGACTTCTTTGTAAATATCTAACATTCTCATTGTACGGCGACGTGCATCTTCTTCATCTGCGTGCGCTGTATGTCCTTCTTGCCATAAGAACTCTGAAGTACGTAAGAATGGTAAAGTTTTCTTTTCCCAACGGAATACGTTTGCCCATTGGTTGATTTCATATGGAAGGTCACGGTATGAATTGATCCAGTTTGAAAAAGCTGTTCCAATCATTGTTTCACTTGTTGGGCGAAGCGCTAAACGTTCTTCTAATTTTTCACCAGCTGCTTCTGTCACCCATGGTAATTCAGGAGCGAATCCTTCAATGTGGTCTGCTTCTTTAGTGAAGAAGCTTTCTGGAATTAACATTGGGAAGTACGCATTACGAATGCCTTCTTCTTTGAAACGACGGTTGAATTCCTCTTGAATATGTTCCCAGATTTCATATCCGTCTGGTTTAAAAATCATACATCCACGCACTGGTGAATAATCCATTAAATCTGCTTTTTGAATGGTTTGAATGTACCATTTAGAGAAATCTTCTCTTTGTAAGTTTGTTTTTTCTGCCATCTGCTTGACTCCTTTTTCGTTTTTTGTGAAATAAAAAAAGCCACTCCCCTATAAAAGGACGAATGACTCGCGGTACCACCTTAATTACACTTACGTTGTAAATGTCTCTTTAACATTGATAACGATGATTTCACCGGATTATTTTCATAATCACCTATTTGGTAGGTTCAGTTAAAGAGAGGGGGTTCTTTCTCAACAATCAGAACTTTCTGTACCCATCATTTCACTTACTTTTCCATGTCCTATCGTACTCTAAACAAGGGTGGAAAGCAAGTGTTTTCTTGCTGTAAACTAGTCGTATTTTGCTGTCTTTTGAAGAAACTCCGTTAAGTTCGTAGTATGGTTATATTTAATAGCGGCACTGAGGTCTTTTTCCAAGATGACTTTTTCTAAATCAATGCCATTTACTGCAGCAATCGCAATCGTATAATGGATGACATCTGCTAGTTCTTTTGCAAGTTCAGCTTGTACTTCCCCAGTATCCCCTTCTTTTCGGCCATCACGAATACTAATTTGCTCTGCCACTTCTCCAATTTCTTCTACTAATTTAATAAAGAGCCCTTGGTCGGCTTTTCGATTTTTATAAACATCTGCTAAATACTCTTCATATAGTCTTACGGTTAATCCTGACATCTAATCACACTCCAATAAAATAAGCAATAGACACAAAGCCTATTGCTATTTTACATAATTTAATATGGAAGATAAAGAAAGAATAATGTTGTTTTCTAATTGCAGAGGTTAGAGTTAAAACTGCAGATAATTTGTACTGTATTGTCTTATTAACTTATATTCCAACACAATTTGCAATGCCCACACCCAAATCCTTCGCACTGTGAAGGATTTTGCACGGCTGTTCCAGCCGCTTACGGTATTCCGGTCCAACGTTCCATTTCTGAACGCGATGGCTCGTATCCTAGTGAAGTTGAGTTCGAAAAGGCATAGGCTCAAGCCTTTCGAGTTTAGTCCGCACGGTCTTTCAGACCGCTTACGGCTAAACTGCGAACCGTCATCGCCTATGAACGCCTTTTCTCACATCCTATCTTTTGTCTATTGCTTTCACTACTCTATCCCCAATAATTTGGATAATGAATACCAAAATAAGGATGGCTACTGTAGCGACAAAGATGATATCCACTTTGTTTCGTGTATAACCAATGAGGTACGCTAAGTTTCCTAATCCACCCGCACCGATAACACCGGCTACTGCAGTAGAACCGATTAACGCGATGGCTGTAACCGTAATTCCTGATACAAGTGCTGGAAGTGATTCTGGAATCAGCACTTTTGTAATAATTTGACGAGTGTTTGCTCCCATTGATTCTGCCGCCTCGATGACTCCTGATGGGATTTCATTTAACGCGATATCCACCAGACGCGCGTAAAATGGTGCAGCGCTGATGATCAATGTTGGAATTGCCCCTTTAGGCCCTACAATCGTTGACATGATAGCTTTTGTAAAAGGCATCAATAGTGTTAGTAAAATGATAAATGGAATTGCACGGAAAATATTAATGATTCCGCCTAAAATCAGATGAACCCATTTATTTTCAAGACTGCGTCCCTTTCCTGTTAAGAAAAGAAGAAGTCCTAAAATTAATCCAATGACAAATACATAAAACGTTGGAATGAAGGTCATATAGAGAGTTTCATTGATGGCTTTAATGACATCAGTCCATACAACATTCTCGAACGAAAACATTTCTCTGAAAAGTTCATCTAGGCTTGCTGATGCTAAAAATAGATTAAACATGCTCTAACACCTCCACGATAATTTCTGCTTGTTTGAGATATTCGATGACTTCTTCTGCTTTTGAAGATTCTTCCTCAATCAAAATAATCATGCTTCCTAATATCCCTTTTTGCGTAATATTTACCTTAGCTTGTAAAATCGATACCGTTGCATCGAGTTTACGAATTGCTTCAGATAATACGGCGTCTCCTGTACGATCACCTAAATACTGAATACGAACCGCTACCCCTGGGCGAAGGGACGTTGATAGGTGATGGAATACTTCATCGATTTCATCATCCACACGTTCTTCTCCAACAAATTGTTTTGTAATGGGTTGTTGTGGATTTTTGAAGACTTCAATCACTTCTCCACTTTCCACTACTCGTCCTTCTTCCATCACGGCAACACGGTGGCAAATTTGACGGACAACATGCATTTCATGCGTAATTAACACAATCGTTAACCCTAGTTCTTGGTTGATTTCTACTAATAATTTTAAGATATCTTTTGTTGTCTTAGGGTCAAGTGCACTCGTTGCCTCATCACATAAAAGGACTTCTGGATCATTGGCTAACGCACGGGCAATCCCGACTCTTTGCTTTTGTCCCCCAGAAAGTTGTGATGGATAAGATTTCTCACGTCCAGTTAGTCCAACTAAATCGATTAATTCGGCTACCTTAGCTTTACGCTCGGCTTTTGGAACGCCTGCAATTTCAAGTGAAAAAGCAATGTTTTCTTCGACTGTTCTCGACCATAAAAGATTGAAATGTTGGAAAATCATCGCGATTTTTTGACGCTCTTTTAAAAGCTCTTTGCGTTTTAAGGTTGTAATGTCTTTTTCATTAATATAAATATGACCACTTGTAACTGTCTCAAGTCCATTTAACAAACGGATTAATGTACTTTTACCCGCACCTGAAAAACCAATCACTCCAAAAATTTCGCCTCTACTAATCTCTAATGAGACATCTTTTACAGCTTCAACCGTGCCTTGTTTCCCAGTATATGTTTTGGACACGTTCTCTACTCGAATCATTGTTTCACTCCTTAATGTTAAAAGGGAGCGAAAAGTACAAGGCTTTTGGCTTTGCATCTTTCCACTCCTCTTGTTCTCTTACTATTTTTATTATTTCGCAGGAATTACAGAACCATCTGTATATTTTTCGCTGATGAATTTACGGATTTCATCACTTTGTAACACTTTGATTAACGCTTTGATTTTTGCGCTATCTTTGTCAGCAGGTTTTACAGCGATTAAGTTAGCGTATGGCGAGCTTTCGTCTTCTAAAGCGATTGAATCTTTCACTGGTGAAAGTTTAGCATCGATTGCGAAGTTTGAGTTGATGATCACTGCATCCCCTTCATTGTTTTCGTAAGTTGATACTAACAATTCAGGTGCGATTTCTGTTTTGATTTGGATGTTCTTTGGATTTTCAGCAATGTCGCTTAATCCAGCAGTTACAGGGTTCACACCATCTTTTAATTTAATTAATCCAGCTTTTGTGAAGAAGCTTAAGAAACGTCCTACTTCAGCAGGGTTTGTTGAAGCATATACCACTGCGTTGTCTGGTAATTCTTTTAATGATTTGTATTTCTTAGAGTAAATTGCCATTGGTTCGATATGAACGTTCCCTACAGAAACTAAATCTTGGTTATGTTCTTTGTTGAATTTGTCAAGATATGGAGTGTGTTGGAAGTAGTTTGCATCCGCATCTCCTCCGTAAACGATATTGTTTGGAGTTACGTAGTCATTTACGATGTTAATGTCTAATTTGTACCCTTCTTTTTCTAAGAGTGGTTTAGCAGCTTCTAAGATTTCAGCGTGAGGTGCTGGTGAAGCGACTACTTTAATTGTTTTGTCTTCTGCTTTTGCAGCTTCTGTTGTGCTTTCTGATTTTGCTGAGTTGTTTCCGCATGCTACTAATGCTGTTGCTAAAAGTCCGAATGTTGTTGCTTTGAATAATTTATTAAATTTCATGTTATAAGTCCCCTTTTTGGTTAAATGATTGTTCTTTGTTTGGAAAACACATGCGCGCTTCGTGATTTCCAACAGATGTTGCTCTGTCCATGTTGGTTTGGGCCATAAAAAAAGCTTCCCCTCTACACACTAGAGGCGAAGTTTTCGCGTTACCACTCTAATTCCGATAAACCTCACAGTTTACCGCTCCAAAAGTACGTTGCATGGTGCAAGATACCCTTGTACGTTATCGAGTACAAATCGCAAAAGCTTCATCACCTTTGTTGCTCCCAGACCATTTTCAATAAATTGCCCCGTATCCTTTCCCACCAACCGGATTCTCTTTAACGTTCTTCTTTATTTACTTATCTGTTCATTGCATTGCTTTATCTGATGAAACTACTATAAACGATGGTGGTATTCTGAGTCAATGCGAAACTCGTTATTTGATTATACCTGTTTTTCAGAACTCGTTATAACTTTTATGCATATAGTTTCAAATAAAAAAGAAGGAGCGCAAAACCGCACTCCTTCTGCTAATTTTAACTATTTCTTCAAGAACTTTCTCATTGAAAGAACTGAACCAAACGCACCGATAAGAACACCGATGGCAACCATTCCTGCTGAAACATAAATCAAGAATGGATTTGGATCGAGTAGGCTAAAGCTTGATCCAGAGAAGAAATCTGAACCGCCTTTATACACCCATAGGTATACAGACCATACTAATCCAATTGGGATAATTGAACCGATTAATCCAATCATACCGCCTTCTAAGAAGAATGGCCAACGGATGTAAGCTTTTGTCGCTCCTACCAGACGCATGATTTCGATTTCTGTTCTACGTGCATAGATTGTTGCACGGATTGTATTTGAGATTAAGAACATCGCTAACGCTAAAAGTCCTAAAATAACAACTGCCCCAATATTACGAGCTGTCGCAATAATACGGAATAAGTTATCCGCACGAGCTTCCCCGTAACGAACACGCGCTACATAGTCCATGCCTTCGATTTCTTTTGCGATGGCACTTGTTTTTTGTGGTTCCACTGCTTTTACGTCGAATGCATTACGAAGTGGGTTCGCATCATTTTTAAATAATGATAACTCTTCCCCGAAGTTCTTTGTTACGTCTTCTAACTCTTCGTCTTTAGAACGGAAAGTAACAGACTCAACGCCATCTAAGGCTTTAATTTTCGCTTCTAATTCATCTGTTTTTGTTTGATCAGCTGCCAAATCAATAAACACACGTACGTTTACGTCATTTTCAATATCTGAACCGATTTTATTAACGTTAAATAGAAGTGATACGAACACCCCTACGATTAATAAGATCATTGATACTGCAGAAACAGCACCAAATGTCATCAATCCATTTCTGAAAAGACTCTTGAAGGCGTCACGTATATGACGACCCATGGTTCTAATCTTCATATCCGTATTCCCCCTGTTCTTGGTCACGTACAATTTGACCATTTTCAATCGCAATTACACGGTGCTTTTTCTCGTTAACGATTTGGCTATTGTGTGTCGCCATTACGATTGTTGTTCCTTGTTCGTTGATACGTTCAAGGATATCCATAATTTCCATTGAAGTTTCTGGGTCAAGGTTCCCTGTTGGCTCATCGGCAATCAGGATTCCAGGTGTATTCACAATTGCACGCGCAATCGCTACACGTTGTTGTTCCCCACCAGATAATTCATTTGGGAAATTGTTCATACGGTGTTTTAGGTTTACTAACTCTAAAACATCTTCTACACGGCGTTTAATTTCACGAGGTGATTTTTCAATAACCTCCATCGCATATGCCACGTTTTCGTATACAGTTTTATGTTGTAAGAGTTTAAAATCTTGGAAGACAACCCCTACATAACGGCGTAAGTACGGAATTTGACGATCTTTAATTTTCATCAAATCATATTTACCTACACGAATTCTACCTTTAGTCGCTTTTTCTTCGCGATACATCATTTTAATGAAAGTTGATTTACCTGCACCAGAAGGCCCTACTACATAAACGAACTCTCCATCCTTAATTTGGATAGATAAATTATTAATAGCAGTGATGCCTTTATTATATCTCTTAGTTACATTCATCATTTCAATCATAAACTCACCAGCTTTCTAATCCTTCGATATTTTAATCCTCCCTATTATAGCACCCGAATATTACAACCCCTTCACATAAGATTACAGAAATATTAAATTAAGGATACGAGGAAAAGCGGTTAGAAACAGACCACTGGACCGGAGCGACGTAAAGAACGTGAAACGTTCTGCGGACGACTCCGGGAAGTGGACGCCGTTTCTGCTTTTCCGAGTTCAACTACTCAGGATACGAGGGAGAGAGACAGAAGCTAGGAATAACCTCACAGTGTGAGGTTATTTTGCTTTATCTAACTCCAAATCGTTCTCAATCGAACGATTTCCACACAGTTTATTAGACTTTCTTGAATCACGAGTGATGAAAAGAAAGTCAATAAACCACTGTGCCTAACTCATTGCTCATACTTATTGGGTTAGTTTCATAGCACAAAAGTACTACTAGGAAGTTTCATCCCATAATAATACAGATAATTAAAACGAACTTAAAACAATTTGCCTTGCAATAGTAAAACACCTAGCTCTCACTAGGTGCTTCTTCCTATTATTCTTCAGTTGCTTTCGTTCCCTCAAGCGTCCATTTTAAGTACGCATCCATAAACGGATCCAAGTCTCCGTCCATGACTGCACCAATATTTCCTGTCTCATATCCAGAACGTAAATCTTTTACCATTGAATATGGATGGAATACATAGTTTCGAATTTGAGATCCCCAGGCGATATCTTTTTGCTCGCCACGGATAGCCGCCAATTCTGCCGCCTTCTTCTCTTCTTCTAATTGGAATAATTTCGCCTTCAACATCGCCATCGCTTGGTCTCTGTTTTTAAATTGAGAACGTTGCGCCTGACTCTGCGTCACGATTCCCGTTGGAATATGCGTAATACGAACCGCAGAAGACGTCTTATTAATATGTTGTCCACCGGCACCACTTGCACGGTACACGTCGATTTTCAAATCATCTGGGTTAATTTCAATATCAATATCTCCGTCCATTTGCGGAACAACATCCACTGAACAGAATGATGTATGACGTTTCCCAGCCGCATCAAACGGAGAAATACGAACAAGACGATGCACGCCTTTTTCAGAGCGTAAATACCCGTAAGCATTTAACCCTTCAATCGACAAGGTTACAGATTTAATCCCTGCTTCGTCCCCGTCTTGATAATCCACTGTTTCAACACGGTAACCATGTTTTTCAGCCCAACGCATATACATACGTAGGAGCATGCTTCCCCAGTCTTGCGATTCCGTACCACCAGCACCTGGATGGATTTCCAAAATCGCACTGTTCTTATCATGTGGACCGTTCAGCAACATGCTTAATTCGTACTGTTGCAAGTCCTTCTCAAGGGCCTCTATTGCGTCAACGATTTCCGCATGCACTTCTTCATCTGGCTCTTCTTTATACATTTCAAATAACAAACTAGTTTCTTCCAATGATAATTCCATTTTATGGAACGTATCATAGATAGCCTTTAATTCATTATTCTTTTGAATGACTTGATTCGCTTTTTCGCTATCATCCCAAAATGATGGTTCAGACATCTCTTGCTCATAGGCTGCGATATCTTCTTCTAAGCGATCTAAGTCAAAGAGACCTCCTATAACTGATGATTTGTTCGTTCATGGCTTCAAGCGCATTTCTAATTTCACTAATTTCCATACTGACCTCTTTCTAAAAGAAAACGGCGAAATGCTTCGCCGTCTCCCTTTTTTATTAAGCTTTTTCTGAATCGTCATCAGAAGTTCTGTCATGACCTGTAGCCACTACACTACGAACTCCTTGAATTTGTTCACGTTGTAAGTTTTGACGAATTTGAGATTTCATCAAGATACGTGTTACATCATAGTCGATTGCAGCAATCATTTGTTGGAATCGTTCGTAACCTTCTGTTTGGTACTCTGTTAATGGATCGATTTGAGCGTATCCACGTAAACCAACGCTTTGACGTAATTGGTCCATATCATCGATGTGATCTGTCCACTTACGGTCAACCACACGTAGGATAACTACTTTTTCGAACTCAAGCATTTGATTGTCGCCATTCAATTGCTCTTGTTTTTCTTTGTAGATTTCCATCGCTTTTTCGTATAAGAGTTCTTCGATTTCAGCAGCTGTTTTGCCTTCTAAATCGCTAATTGAAAGTTCATCTGGAGCACAGATTGAGTTGTGAGCAAAGTCCACAATTCCTTCTAAGTTCCAATCTTTTTGGTCTGTCAATGTATGACTTTCCACAACGCGGTGGATTGTACGACGGATCATACCTTTTGTCACTTTTTCAAGTGAGTTTTCTTCGTTAATAATTTGTAGACGTTGTGAGTAGATGATTTCACGTTGTTCACGCATAACCTCATCGTACTCTAGGACGCTTTTACGAGTATCGTAGTTGTTCCCTTCAACACGTTTTTGTGAAGATTCTACTTGTCTTGTTAACATCTTGCTTTGGATGAAGTTATCGTCGCCTTCATCTGTTAAGTTTAGACGTTCCCAGATTGCTTGCATTTTTTCTCCACCGAAACGTTTCATCAAATCATCTTCTAATGATAGGTAGAATTGTGTTGCACCTGGGTCCCCTTGACGTCCACTACGTCCACGTAATTGGTTATCGATACGACGGCTTTCGTGACGTTCTGTACCGATTACGCAAAGTCCACCAAGTTCTTTCACGCCTTTACCAAGCTTGATGTCAGTACCACGTCCGGCCATGTTTGTCGCGATTGTTACAGCGCCACGTTGACCAGCTGACATGATAATTTCTGCTTCTTTAAAGTGGTTTTTCGCATTTAATACTTCGTGCGGAATTCCTTCTGCGCGTAGTAAGTTAGATAGCAATTCACTTGTTTCAACGGCAACCGTACCGACAAGGATTGGTTGACCTGCCTCATGACGTTGTTTGATATCTTGTACCACCGCACGGAATTTACTACGTAATGATGGGTAGATTAAATCGTGGCCATCGATACGTTGTACAGGACGGTTTGTTGGAATCGCAATAACGTTCATGTTGTAGATTTCTCTGAATTCTTCTTCTTCAGTCTTCGCAGTACCTGTCATCCCTGACAATTTACGATACATACGGAAGTAGTTTTGGTAAGTGATTGTCGCCATTGTCTTAGACTCGTTTTCAACTTCAACGCCTTCTTTGGCTTCAATCGCTTGGTGAAGACCATCTGAATAACGACGACCTTCCATGATACGACCAGTAAATCCATCAACGATTTTAACTTTACCTTCATCCACCACATAGTCGATGTCGCGTAACATAATGTAGTTCGCACGTAACGCTTGATCGATATGGTGAACAAGCGCTGAGTTATCAACGTCATAAAGGTTTGGTAAGCGGAATGTTTGTTCAGCTTTGTTAATCCCTTCGTCTGTTAATGAGATTGTTTTAGAAGTTAAGTCGATTGTGTAATCTTCTTCCTCTTTTAATCCTTTAACAAACATATCTGCACGTTGGTATAACACTGTTGATTTTTCAGCTTGTCCTGAAATGATCAATGGAGTACGCGCTTCGTCGATTAAGATTGAGTCTGTTTCATCGACAACTGCGTAGTTCAATGGACGTTGTACCATTTGTGATTTGTAAACCACCATGTTATCACGTAAGTAGTCAAATCCTAATTCACTGTTTGTGCTGTATGTGATGTCTGCTGCATATGCAGCACGTTTTTCTTCTGAAGACATTCCTGTTAAGTTTAACCCTACAGTTAGTCCTAAGAAGTTGTATAACTCACCCATTTCGCGCGCGTCACGAGTTGCTAAGTATTCGTTAACTGTAACTACGTGAACACCGTCGCCTGATAATGCGTTTAAGTATACAGGCATTGTCGCTGTTAAAGTTTTACCTTCACCTGTACGCATTTCCGCAATGTTACCGTCATGAAGTGTAACCCCTCCCATGATTTGAACTTTATACGGGAATAAGCCTAATACACGTTTAGCCCCTTCACGTACTAATGCGAATGCTTCAGGAAGTAATGAATCCAGAGACTCCCCTTTAGCATACCTTGCTTTATATTCTTCTGTTTTTACTGGAAAATCAGCATCTTCTAATGCAGCCATTTGAGATTCTAACGCAATTACCTTATCCGCTAGTTTTCCTAAACGACGTAATTCACGCTTATCATTTTCAACTAACTGTCTCAAAAAATTTGCCATTTAATTAACTCCTTTTTTTAATTTCACCACTATTTTTAAATCGGTGAACATTTTAAATCTCATAAAAGTACTACAAATAGGTGGCTACACCTATTGCATCTTATTCATTTTACCATTGTTTCACTAATTAAGAAAGCAAAAAAGGCGACTTTTTTCAAAGTCACCCGATTTTTTTATAATTTTACGTCAAAGAAACCCAATTTCCTATCCAAACGGAAAGTTATTTATGCTTTAACTCTGTTTTCTGTCGCTACAATCAGTACCATTTCTGTTCACAACAAAAAAAGTGGCTTTTTCAAGCCACCTAAAATTTTATTAATTTGTTTCAATCAAACCATATTTTCCATCTTTACGACGATAAACAATGTTTGTTTCGTTCGTTTCAGCATCTTGGTAGATAAAGAAGTTATGTCCTAACATGTTCATTTGAAGAACAGCTTCTTCGCTATCCATTGGTTTCAAATCAATTCGTTTTGTACGAACGATTTCTAATCCTGTTTCCTCCTCTTCAGGCACTTCTAGAAGTGGTGGTAACACAACATCGAATCCTTTTTCGCGAGATTTACGATTGATTTTTGTTTTATGTTTACGAACTTGTCTTTCAAGTTTATCAACTACCAAGTCAATACTTCCATATAAATCAATTGAAGTTTCCTCGGCACGTAGAACTAAATAAGGAAGTGGGATCGTAACCTCAACTTTTGCAGTCTTTTCAGCGTAGACTTTCAAGTTGACATATACAGTCGCATTAGCAACGTCAGTAAAGTATTTTTCTAATTTGCTAATTTTCTTTTCTGCGTATTGACGAATCGCTTCTGTGACCTCAATATTTTCTCCACGGATATTATATTTAAACATAATACTCTCCCCTTTCATCTGGAAAACCAGATTTGAAGAAATACCCTAAGGACCACTCTTAGGAATTGCTTCGTTTGATTTCTATAGTTTTATTATAAAGCATGTACAGGGCTTTTACAACCGTTTTCAAGAATTCTTTCATTAAGAATTCTTAAGGAAAAACGGTATTTTTGAGGACTTTTCTTTGGCGATATTTTGTTTTCATAAGATGAAAAATCATACAGCAGAAAAGACTACTACCAAAAAAAGTCTTTAGAAGCAGTTGCCCCTAAAGACTTCACAAAAGGTTTTCATTTGGTGAATGATTCTATCTATTTTTCTTTTTTACGAAGAAGAAATCCTCCTAGTGTTGCAGAAACAAATCCGAATAGGCTAAGAACAGATGAAGTCTCAGCAACCCCTGTATTTGGTAATTGCTCTTTTGGAGCTTCTTTTTCAGTAACCACTGCAACAGCTTCACTTTGAGTTGTTTCTTCCGTTGTAGTTGTAGTCGTTGTTTCCTCTAATTGATATTCGTAGATAACATGAGTCGTTCCTTCTTTTAGCGAACCTTCCACTGCATCAGAGGTTGTAGCAGTGCCGACAAGCACATATGTTTTTCCATCCACTGTAATTCTTTCTGGACGTTCTTGTGCATCATCAGTCGTATTATATGCAATTAGATTTCCACTCGCATCATAGATAGGTGTTCTATCCGTATCTGTATAAGTATCTTTCAATTTCGTTTTAGTCCCTTGAATCACATAGTCCACGACCACATCCCCAAGGTACAATGCAGAAACATCTTGATCGGCCATATCTTCTTTTTCAGACATGTAATACGTCACAGCTTTATTTGCACGTAATGTAAAGATTTTTGCATAATCAAAGAATGTTGAAGAATCGATATTTGTATCCTCTGGAATAGTCGTCCAATCTCCATTATTTGGAGTAATGTACGTTCTAGGATTTGTCACGGACTTAACCAGATGTCCATTGCTTACATAGCTTTCATCTACAGACGAAGGATTTCCTAATCCTGCGTAATCTGGGCCATTTTCATCATCGCCTTCAAAACCTCTATGATTTTCATACTCCTCAAGATGTTGATCTCCACTTTCATAGCCTCTTATTCCACCTTCACTACTTCCTTTCCAAAGCATTCTGGCATCAATTGGTAAATATTTAATCTTCTTAGCTTGGTCTAAAGGAATTGTCACTTCCACTTTAACGGCTTGACTCTTGTCAAATTTAGAGTATACATTGTATGTTGTTATTTTTTCAGTATGTTCTATCCAATCCTTCCCTGTTACTGTATAAGCTGTTTTTTCAGCAGCAATCTCTTCTGCTGTAGGAATATCAAAGGTCTCATCTTCCACGCTAATTGTATCGTCAATACTAATGGCCTTCATTGGCGTATTTACTTTTACTGGATTTCCATTTGAATCTCTTGTCCCAACCAATGTTAAATTGATTTTAGAGTTTGGAAGGTTTGGAATTCGAATCGCAAGATCTCCGACAGTTTGTCCATGATCGCTTGAATGCAATCTTTGGAAAGCAACAGTATAAGAATAAGTCACATTCTTTCCATCCGCACTTAGAGTCGCATTATGCCCCTCTACGTTTACATGCCCACCTTCACTCACAATATTGTTGTTTTCAACTTCTGCTGCCGTTGTAGCTTCCGTCGTTTCTGTCGTAGCTGTAGTTTCAGCGTTAGTTGTTGCTTCAGATGTAGCCACAGTCGTTTCCGCTGGTACACTTTCCTCAGCAAATACCGTTCCGTTTCCCACAATCATTAAGCTTGTTGGAAGTGCAGCACTCATTAATACACGTTTCAATTTCTTCATTCGATTCGTCTCCTATTTCTAAATCTCTTTTTTAATATGAGTTTTCTATCAATCAACACAGAATTCATTATACTGTTCATCCCCCCCTTAAAAGCAATACGATTCGAGCTTCAAAATGAAAAATATATAAAAAAAAATATTCAAAAAAACCATCACTTCTTTAGTGATACAAATATTCCTCTCTATCGCATATTAATTCCGATAAAAAATTTTCTTACGACTAAATTCATCGAATCAACGTTGACAGAAATCGTTTTCAACGATATAGTGAAATAGTAAACAAATTATAAAGGAGTTATGATTATGGAAAAAGTTTTTTCTAGTCCGTCTCGTTATGTTCAAGGGAAAGATGTTCTTAAAACTGGTCTTTCTCACGTTTTGGCCCTTGGGGATCGACATCTCCTTCTTTGCGACCCTATCGTTTATGATTTAGTCGGTAAAGACCTGGAAGAAAACCTCGTGAAAGCCGGTGCGTTTGTTCATCGTGAAATCTTCCATGGTGAAGCAACCAATGACGAAGTTCGCCGCGTTGCTGAAGTCGTGAAGGAACATCAACTAAACGTAGTCATCGGCTTAGGTGGTGGTAAATCGATCGATACAGCCAAAGCGATTGCGGATGATTCTAATTGTCCGGTAGCGATTTTACCAACAATTGCTTCAACTGACGCCCCAACTTCTGCCCTCTCTGTAATTTATTCAGCAGAAGGCGTGTTTGAACGCTATCGTTTCTACAAGAAAAATCCAGATTTAGTATTAGTCGATACAAAAGTCATTGCCAATGCTCCTGTTCGTTTATTAATCTCAGGAATTGCCGATGCGCTAGCTACTTGGGTTGAGGCTCGTGCAGTCATTGAAGCACAGGGAAGCACAATGGTCGGTCAAGTGCCAACGATTGCTGCTGAAGCCATCGCTCGTGTCTGCGAAAGTACTTTATTCGAAAATGGTCTACAAGCCGTCGCCGCAGCAAATGCCAAAGTAGTTACTCCTGCTTTAGAAGCTGTAGTCGAAGCCAACACCCTCCTCAGCGGTATCGGTTTTGAATCAGCTGGATTAGCAGCAGCACATGCCATCCATAACGGATTCACAGCGATTCATGGTGACATCCATACTCTTACTCACGGTGAAAAAGTAGCTTACGGTACATTGACACAACTGTTATTAGAAAATCGTCCAAAAGAAGAACTCGACAAATATATCACTTTCTACAAAGCGCTTGGATTACCAACAACGCTGAAAGAAGTAAAATTGGATTCTGTGCCATATGAAGACTTACTCAAGATTGGAGCCCTTGCAACACAAGAAGGCGAAACCATCCACCAAATGGCCGTTGACTATACTGCCGAAGATGTGGCAAATGCCCTACTTGCTCTTAACCAATATGTCACTACACGATTTTAAAAATAACTAAATCCACTCAAATAGCCCAAGCAGAAATCTGCTTGGGCTATTTTTATCGATTTGTTTTGTATCATGCATGATACGTATCACGCATGATACACTTTTTATCTAAATAATGTCAGAGACTCCACTTCTTCAACACCCATTTCCGTTAATGCTTTTGCGGCAAGGTGTAAAGTTGCGCCTGTCGTATAAACATCATCCACTAACAAGACCTTTTTTGGAACCCCTACATTCTCTTTCACTTTAAAAGGTTGTTCTAGTTGCAGACGCTCCTGCCTTGTCTTCTCGGATTGCTTCTTTCCGCTGCCAATATGTTCTAAAAGCCAAACGGTAGGCACATGGCACTCCTTCAGTAAAGTTGGAATCGTCTCGAATTCTCTTTTTCTTAGACTCGTACTGGATGACGGCAATGGACAGAGAACGAAGCCCCTCTTCTGATACTTAAGCAACTCTTGTCTTAATTCCTTTATCACCAACGTCATCACTCTTGTATCTCCCACAAATTTGAATAACTCCATAAACTTCCGCCCCGCCTCGTCATAAGCATATAAGGCCGTATTCTTTAGGAGTACCGCTTCTTTTACTTGATGCCATTTTTGACAATCCGGGCAGACTTCTACTTTCGTCATCAACCGTCCGCACTCTAAGCAAGTTGGATGCTGTTTTAATTCCATAAATGGATGCTCACAATTCACGCAGATGCACTTTCTGTTTGCTCCTAGTAAAAACGATAGTATCGGCTCCGCTCTTTCAACTTCTTCCCCGCACCATAAACATTTCATCCGTGTTCCCTCCCAAGAAACGCTTGTCGATTTAAGTCTTCGATTTCCCTGACCGCTTGGACCATCGCCTTTGTTTTTCCATTATGAAAATACACAACTTCTCCTGTTGGGCATTCTGCGGTTCGGCCAACGCGTCCTGCAATCTGCACAAGTACTTCTCTTGAGAACTCATCTTCGTGCGCATTGACGACACAAACATCGACGCCTGGAAAAGTTACTCCTCGTTCTAGAATCGTTGTTGTCACTAGAAAATCGAGTTCTCCTGCTCTCATCTTCGCGATTCTTTCTTGCCGATACACTTCTTTAGAACTAACCGTCTCGAATTTCGCATTTGGGAACTGTCGTCTTAGTGCTGCTTCTATCGGACCTAGAAGTGTAATTCGTGGTACAAACAGCAAGAATCTTTTTCCTGCTTTAACATGATCCTCTATAAACCGCTGCACAGGTTTTGGCACTTTCTTCTTTTTCAGCTTTTTCTCTAAGTCTCCGATATAACTCATCGTCGGTACCACTAGTGGTTTCTTATGATATCGCTCTGGCAATAAGGATACCGACAACTCTTTTCGTTTGATTCTTCTCTCTAGAGTCTGGGACGGGGTCGCCGTTAAATATAGCAGGCACCCGTCCTCTTTCACGGCACGATGAACTGCGCGAATCAGTAACTCATTATCCCGGTATGGGAAAGAGTCCGTCTCATCAATCACGACTAAATCAAATGCGCGGTAGAATCTTAGCATCTGGTGCGTCGTCGCAATCGTCAGAGGCACTCTCTTGTAGCCTTCCTCGGATTGCGAGTGAAGTACGTTTTGCTCAACTGTCGGGAAAGCTTCCTTCAAACGCGGTGCCAATTCCACACATACATCAATTCTTGGTGCAGCAATTGCGACTCTTTTTCCTTGTTGCACCATCCATTCGATGCTCGCAAAAATCATCTCTGTTTTCCCAGAACCTGTCACGGCCCAAAGTAGGTGCTCACGGAATCCTGTTTGCTGTACGACATCCAGGCACTCCAAAGAGAGCTGTTCCTGTTTTGCACTCAATGTATGTTTATAGTGCGCTAATGCTTCTGTTCTTTTTGGAAAAGGCTGCTCTTCTTCAGGAGTCGCAATCACCACGCTACAAGCCTTCACCTTTCCCATCCCAATACACTTCAAGCAATACCAACATTCACCGCCTTCACAATTCAGGCAAGGCCCTTTGGCAAATTCCAACGGATCCGTATTCCCACAAAACTGGCACTCTTTCTTCCTGTTTTTCACGGTAATCCCAACCTCTAGCACTGCATTCGTAGAAACTTCATACTCTTTTAGCATCGATTGATAGACCGCTTGAATACGTCCAACCGCTCCTTCCATTCCACTCACCTCACCCCTAACTACGCAAAAAAATCAGAAGAAGATTTCTCTTCTTCTGATTTTTGTTTGAAAGGAGTGCTTCTATTATGAGAAGAATGCGAGTAATACCCCTGCAGCAATCGCACTACCGATAACTCCGGCTACGTTTGGTCCCATTGCGTGCATTAATAAGTAGTTACTTGGGTCTTCTCTTTGTCCTTCTTTTTGTACAACACGAGCGGCCATTGGTACAGCAGATACCCCTGCAGCACCAATCATTGGGTTGATTTTACCGCCTGATAATTTGTACATCAATTTACCCATTAGAACCCCAGCTGCTGTTCCTCCAGCAAACGCGATTAATCCTAATAAAGTAATTTTAAGAGTCGATACTGATAAGAATAATTCCCCTGTTGCTTTCGCTCCAACGGTTAACCCTAAAATAATGGTTACCCCGTACATCATCGCATTTTGTAGAACCTTTGTAATGTTTGGAACTACCTTAATTTCTTTAATTAAGTTACCGAGCATTAAGCATCCTACTAACGGTGTTGCACTTGGTACTAATAAGCTGACAAAAATTGTAACGATGATTGGGAAAAGAATTTTTTCCGTTTCACTCACTTTACGGTTTTCTGTCATCTTAACAAGACGTTCTTTCTTCGTTGTGAGCGCACGAATAATTGGCGGTTGAATAATTGGCACAAGCGCCATGTATGAGTACGCTGCTAGGGCGATTGCTGGTAATAAGTGCGGTGCAAGTCTTGTCGTTAAGAACAAGGCGGTTGGTCCATCCGCACCCCCGATAATCCCTACTGAAGCAGCTTCTTGCGGTGTCATTCCCCACATTACTGAAAGGAAGAATGCGACGAAAATACCGAATTGAGCTGCCCCACCAAGCAAGATGGTCTTTGGATTTGCAAGTAACGGTCCAAAGTCTGTTGAAGCCCCTAAGCAAAGGAAAATCATCGGTGGATAAATCCCAAGGTTTGTTCCTTGATATAAGTAATACAAGAGTCCACCAGGTCCATTTTCAGTAGGAGCATCCATCAACCCTGCTAATGGTAAGTTTACAAGGAGCATCCCGAACGCAATCGGAACCATTAAATATGGCTCATACCCTCGTTTAATCCCTAGATATAGAAACACGCAGGCAATAATTAACATAATGATATTTTGGATTGTTAAGTTATAGAGCCCACTCGTTTCAATCAACTGTTGAATGACTTCCATAAACCATCGCCTCCTAAATCGTTAAGAGTGGTTGGTTCGATTCGACAGATTCATTACTTGATACATGAATTGCTTTCACAACACCATCAGCCGGAGCAAGGATTTCATTTTCCATCTTCATGGCTTCTAAAATCACAAGTACATCTCCTTTTTTCACTGCATCACCGACATTTTTATTGACCGATAATACAATCCCTGCCATTGGAGCAGGCACCACTTCACCGTCCCCTGTTGGAGCAGGTGCTGGCGCAGCTTTCTTTTCTTCCACTGGCGCGCTAGGTGCTGGAGTTGGAGCTGCTGCTAATTTTTGTGCTGCTTCTTCATTTGAAATTTCTTTTAGTGAGACGATAAATGTTTCGCCATTCACTTCTACTTCGTATTTTTTCATTTAGTCCACCTTCTTTTCAATCGATACAATTTCAAAGTGCTTGTCCGGAACATCCGCACTCGCTTGTGTTAAAGCGACCAGTGCGGCAACTCGAGCAAGTTTATTCGTTTCAAATAGTGTTCCATCATTTGTTGGAGCTTCAGGTTTCACCTCAACTGGTTTTCCTACAACTCCAGCTGTTGGATGGCTCTTTGCTTCCAGGATTTGGATAACTTTAGAACTTCCTTGCATGAGGAACATTAGAATCGTCAACATCACAAATACAATTCCCATTGAAACGATTGTGATCCATAGGATTTCTAATAAACTTAGTTGCATAACTCTCTCCTCACTTTACAGTCGCAAAAATCTTCACGATTTCAGATGGTTTTTGCCATTGTCCATTCTTCTTGAGCAAGAATTCTTTGCCGACTTTAGGGAAGAGTGCGTAAGTTAAAACATCTTCGTCACTTCTTGCTAAATCTCCAAGTTCTGCTTTGAGTGTTTCGAATTCTGGTGGCAAGTGGTTTGCTGGTCGATCGCTGATGACTTCTTGGTCACCAATGATGGATCTTCTGAAGCTTTCTTGAATTGGTACTGGTGATTGTCCATAAGAACCAAGTAAGTAAGATTTCACTTCGTTTGAAACCACTTTGTAGCGTTGGCCTGTAAGAACGTTCATCGTTGCTTGTGTTCCCACCATTTGGCTCATTGGAGTAACAAGAGGTGGATATCCAAGGTCTGCTCTTACTTTTGGCACTTCTTTTAATACTTCTTCGTATTTATCTGTTGCACCCGCTTGCGTTAATTGAGAATACATATTCGATAACATTCCACCAGGCACTTGATATAAAAGCGCACGTGGGTCTGGAGTTAACATTTTTGGATTCAAAGTTCCATCTTTAATGTATTTATCTTTAATTTCTCGGAAGTGGTCTGCAATAGGTTCTAATTTTGCCAAATCTACTGAAATATCATAGCCTAATTCGCGAAGAGCGATGACTAATGATTCCGTAGGTGGTTGGCTTGTCCCTTCACTAAGTGGTGAAAGGGCTGTGTCGATGCGGTCTGCACCAGCTTCAATGACTGCTTGGTATGTTAGTTGCGCAATACCGCTTGTGCAGTGTGTATGCACGACGATTGGAACTGTAATCACTTCTTTTAATGCGCGAACGAGCTCAATACCACGAGCTGGTGTTAAAATTCCGGCCATGTCTTTCACACAGATAGAATCCGCACCCATTTCTTGCATTTTTGCTGCTAGTTCTTTGTAGTATTCAATCGTGTGCGCATCACTAATCGTATAGCAAATTGTCATTTGTGCTTCTTTACCTGTCTTCTTCACAGCATTTAGTGAAGCTTCCAAGTTACGAACGTCATTTAACGCATCGAAAATTCTGAAAATATCAATCCCGTTTTCTGCTGATTTTTCGACAAATTTTTCGACAACATCATCGGCATAGTGACGATACCCTAAAATATTTTGACCGCGTAACAACATTTGTAACGGTGTCTTCTTTAAATGTTTTTTCAAGGTGCGAAGTCTGTCCCATGGATCTTCGTCTAAGAAACGAATACAGGCATCAAACGTTGCTCCACCCCAACATTCCAAAGAAGCAAATCCTGCTTCGTCTAATTGATCTAAAACAGGGAGCATATCTTCAATTCGCATACGGGTTGCCATCAACGATTGATGAGCATCCCGTAAGATTGTATCTGTAATTCCTATTTTTCGAGTCATCACCGAACACTCCTTTCACTATAATACGTCGATAAAGCGTTCGATTGTCTTGATGCTTTCAAGGGCATCTTGAGGAATTTGATGTTCTGGATTTGCATCGTTAAATGCTTTCAAGTAATCCAAACGGAATTGCATACGATCACGAATTAATTCAGCGTATTCGCCATTCATGTCAGGCACTTCATATCCTTCCACTGGTAAGTATTCCATTCCAGGAAGGCCACCGAATAATTCGAAGTTTGCTTTACCATCTACTACAGTTTCGATTACACCTAGAGAAACTTCTTTTGTTACTTTCTTACCTAAATAGTCTCCAGTATTGATAATGTAGCAGTCTACCCCTTTGTCAAATAAAGCTTTGAATTTTTCGTAGTCTTCTACTAATGGATATACACGGAATGGATTTGCATATGGTTCGATAACGAGCGCATCTAAGTTTGCCCCAGCCCCTGTATTTTCAGCAGTAGAACGTTTTGTCATTAATGTACATCCTAAAATAGATGCTAAACGTGGATCTGTGATTTTCACTAATGGTGGTAGTGCATCATCTTTCATAATCCAGAAAATAGATTGAATTGGCTCTTTAATCTTATCGACACGGTTTGGTGTTGAATAACGAGATTTAATGGTACGTCCGTTACCGTTACGAATATCTTCAGTTACTAAAACTTTACGGCCGTTTTCATCCAGAGTCACACCACAGTTTTGAACCGTTACGAAGTAATCTTGTTCTCTGTGACCTGCTGGATAGTCATTTGTTTTGTCGAAGTAAGAAGGTTCCAAAGCTACAGATGAACCATCTTCTACCGAAATCACAAATGCATCGTCGTGTAATACTTCAATGTCGTATTTATCGTCATGTTTAGCGTGTGTTAATGTAGACTTACCTGATCCAGATAATCCGAAGAAGCTTGCAACGTAAGAGTCGCCTTCTTTACGGAAAATCTTCAAACCACCGTGGCAAGAAACGTAGTTGTTACGAGCGGCAGTTGCCCATGCTAATGTTAACGTTCCTTTTTTGATTTCTCCAAAATAACTCATTCCTAAAATTGCAGCACAATTATGTTTTGTATCAAAAAATGCCAAGCCATCTGGGTAATCAGGATGTCTCCAAGTTGGGTCGAAGAAAATGAAAATGTCATTTTCGTCATATTGTTTAGACGCATCATAACGTCTCTTGTATTGGTCATTGAAAATTTGGAAGTTCAATAACCATGAGTACAAGTTGTTAATGTGTTCTTTAGGCATTGTGATATGTGCCTTCACCATAAAGTCTTCATCAAGACCTACAACGGCTGTACCTTTAATAAATGGTTTAAACGAACTGTTATAAATCTCTTCGCGAATGATTGGAATAATCTTTGCATCTTCTGCAGGATTATTTCCCAAAATTCGACGAGCTTTTGCAGTACGTCCTACAACGCTCCCATCAACAACCGTAAGAATATGTGCATCTTCCGGTAACCCTAAATCCTTTGCGTTTGCAACGAACGCATCTAACACTGTTGTATTAGGTGCATGTGACGCTAATTCATACGCCTCTGCCAGAGTCGGAATTTCAGTCGCATTGTTCGAATAAAAAGCTGGTTCAATAGTTGCCTTCAATTGCGAAAGATGCGGATTGCTCTTGCGTATAGTGTCTGTAGCGAAACGATCAATTGTTGCCATAATATCAACCTTCCTATCTTTTTATTGATACTTTAATTATACACGAAAACGCTTTAAATGTAAGCGTTTTTTGTGATTTTTTTTGCTAATTTCTCCATTTTTTTCTTTTAATTCCTGGAATCTCGTCCAAAAGTAGCAAATCACTCCCAAACAAAAAAAGAACGGGTTACCGCATGCGGTAACCCATTTCTTTAGGCTTTATTTTTAAAATTTATTTCAAAACACATACCCTCTGCAGTTGCATAGAAGCGGTGTTCAATTTGTTCACGTTCGAGCAACTGATGAACGCTATAGAGCCCTACTCCATTTCCTCCGCCAGTCGTTCCTTTTGAAGATGGTAAGAGTGAAAATGCCGTTTCAATTTGTTCTTTCGTTAGTGGAACACATGGATTTTCAATCGTTAAACAATGATCCTTTAGCTCTACTCGAATGACGCCTTCTTTTGATGAGTGTTTAATGGCGTTCATCAATAAGTTATTCCATACATTTCGAAAGGCAATTGGGCTCGCTTCAATCGTGAATGGTTCGATGTTTTCTTCAAGCACTAGTCCTTTTTCTTGTAATAATAACTGGAATTCTCTATTCCACTCTGGAAGAACTTTGTCTAATGCTATCTCTTCCTTTGTCAGAGTTTCTTCTTGTAATTTAGACAGAGCTAGAATTTCCTGAACGAGTACAGACATTTGGTCGACTTTGGCAATCGACTCTTCCAAGTACTTATCACGGTCCTTATATTTACCAACATTGAGGCTCATATTTTCTAATAAAATACGCAGGCCTGCCAATGGCGTCTTCAGCTCGTGAGAAGCGCTTCTTAGGAAATCCACCTTTGTTTTTTCCAGCTGAATCATCTTCTGATTCTTCTCTTCCAATTCATCGATGACAGATAATAGATGCTCGTATAACTCATTAATTTGCATCTCCATCTGTCCAATTTCATCAGCTCTTGGATTTACAAATCTGGCATCTCTATCCAATTCCATCATCTTCTTGGTTACCCTTGACATTTGCATCAGAGGTTTCGATAATTTTCTAGCATATATATACGAGAAAATCACTGCTGTAAAGATCGAAATGGCGAGTGATAATGGCAAATAACGGAATGTAACCTTGGTTGCCTGTTTCACTGATTCAGTTGTCGTCACAACCTGCAGTTGCATTTGTTTACCATCTTTTGTAGTGACTTGTCTGTCCTCGATAATGACCGAGTTCTGATCACTATTTTCATCAATGGCTAACTCGCTTCCTAGCTGTAAGTTCTCCCCGTTCGATTCTTTTCTTAAGTAAGCTGTAATCCCTTCATTTTTAGCATACAGTTGCAAAGCAGACGCAGCCTCTTGTTCATCGACTTTGGATAAACTTTCTACTAACACATCTGCTTTTTGGCTTAATTCTTGCTGACGTTCCTGCAAATAAAAGTGCGGAAAGGCAAAGTATAAAAACAGATGCGCGATGGCGACTAGCGTACCTAGAATACTCAATGTATAAATAAAAATCTTAGGAAACAGTTTTAATTTTCTCATCTTAACTCCAACTTGTATCCGACATTTTTAACCGTCACGATACAATCCAACAATAATTTTTTTCGCAATTGCTTGATATAAACATCCACAACACGGTCAAACGGTGGATCTTCATGTTCTGCCCACACGTGATCTAATATTTGAGCGCGACTCAATACTTGTCCGTGATGTTCTGCGAGTAGTTTCAAAATTGCCAGTTCTTTTGCAGTTACTTCCACAATTTGCCCATTTACCCTAGCTTCAAAACTGGTAAAATTCACACTCGTATTCTCATAGTTCCACACATCCATTTCTCCGTAGTGACGCTTCAATACGGCTTCAATCTGTTTATGCAAAACGACGAGGGAGAATGGTTTTTGAATAAATCCATCGACGAGTAGCTCGAACGTTCTCACTTGTGTTTCTTCATCATGAAGGGCCGTTAGCATCAGAATAGGAACTTTACTAGTTTTACGTACCTCTTCTAACACTTCAAAGCCATTTTTTCGAGGCATCATAATATCGAGTAAGATTAAATCAATCGACTCTTTTCCAAATACTTCAAGCGCCTCTACTCCATCTTCTGCTTCAAACACATGGAAGCCTTGCTCTGTTAAATATTCACGAACTCCTTCGCGAATCGCTCCTTCGTCTTCAACGATTAATAAATTCAAAAACATCACCTCTTTTTTGCTATTATATCAATCAATCGGTCTAGCGACTAGACCCTTGCATTTTTATTCCGTATCTTGCAATAAACTCTTCGGAGATTTTTGTAAAATATACGCACTGCCTAAGAGAACTGCAATAACAACAACGACGAGTCCAAGACCTACAACTGTTGCTTTATCCATATTGGATACTGTCACCGATAATTCTGTTAATGTCTTATTGAAGCCGTCCACGGCTGCTCCACCACCAAGGTTGGCCGATTTCGCTTCATTCGCCAGTTGCGTTCCAAGGCTACTATTCACTTGACCTAAAATGAGTTTTCCAACCCATTCGCTGACAGGGCCACCTGCAAGAATTGCAGCGATAAAGCTGGCGATGCTGACCATTCCTACTTCGCACAGCATTTGCGCAATAATCGTTTTGTTCGTCATTCCAAGCGCCAAACGAACACCGATTTCTCGACGACGACTGTTTGTCCATAAGAAGAGGACGAGTACTAAAATAATCGCTGAGAAGATTAGGCTTCCAAGGAATAGTTTGTCTGTTAAGCCATATACTAAGTTAATTGATTTTTGAAGCGTTGGGTAGTTTTGGCTGCTCTTAATAAGCGTATATGCCTTCCAGTCAATTCCCAATTTCTTCGCTTGTTCCATCACCTTATCGATGTCGTATTGACCACCCACAAGGAACGTAGCATCCAAATAAATGGCATCCGCATCAGTATATCCATACATTAATGCGCTTGTCTTTAAGTCTGTTAAAATCGTATTTTCATATAATTCTTGAGGCGCTGTGACTCCACCTTTATTTTTACCACCAAATAATCCAACAATCGTCACTTCGGTTTGGTTATTCGCGTGCTTCTCGTTATCCGCATCATAGATGTTTGATTTCAACTTGAACTTGTCGCCGACTTTTAAATTATTTTTCTTAGCAAAGTCTTCGTGTACTAACGCCACATTTGTATCATCATCCTTAATATGGCGACCTTCTGTTAGCGTGAAAGTCTGCGCCGCGAATCGTTCATCCATGCTAGAATCATTAATCCCTGTTACCTGAGCAGCTTTCCCGAAACGTTGCTGACGAGTGGCGTCAAGACGAACTCCTTTTGCTGGAATCAATTCTTGATCGACAAGGTCAGCTACGACTTCCATTCGCTTCACTGCCTTTTGAACGCCTTCGATTCCTTCAATCGCTTGAATATCTTTTCCTTTCAAGTTCCCGCCCCCACGAGCAGTCCCTTGATTATGTCTGCGGTCGATCTGCATCGAGAACGAAGAATTAATCGACTTAAACGTTTCTTTTGCAGCAGTATCCGTTGCGTGTTTTACGGCTAAGCTACTAAGAGCCACTGTTGCCATACTGAATAAAATAAAGAAAATAATTAAGGTTTTAAACTTTTTTCTTGAGACATATGCCCAAGCATTTTTTAGGATATTCATTTATTTTCCCCCTCTTACTTTCTTTAGTTTTCCGTCTTCTAATTCCAACACTTCATCACTCGCAGCGGCTACTTGCGGGCTGTGAGTCACTACGATGACGCATTTTCCACTTTCATGTGCTGCCATTTTTAAGATATCGATAATTTCTGCGGCTGTTCCTTCGTCCAAGTTTCCTGTTGGTTCGTCCGCTAAAATAATTGGCGCCTTTGAAACAAGCGCTCTAGCAATCGCAACCCGTTGTTGTTGCCCACCTGATAGCTTCAATACATTACGATGAATTAATTCTTCCTCTAATCCTAATTTCAATAGGATATCTTTGGTTGCTTTTCCATTTACGAGTCTTACATTTTCAAGCGGTGTTAAATAATCGATTAAATTATAGTTTTGGAACACTAAGCAAATATGGTCGCGGCGGTGTTCACTGTATGAACCTTGCGCAATATCTTGCCCATTGAAACAAACTTTTCCTTTCGTTGGACTATCTAATCCTGCTAAAAGCGATAAGAAAGTCGATTTCCCTGCTCCGGATTTCCCAACGACTGCATAGAATTTTCCTTCTTCAAAAGTGGCATTCAAATCATTCAACACATATTTTTGAGAATCCTCGTATCGATAATAAATATTTTCTAATGATAATACTGACATAAAAACACTCCTTAGTTCATTTGACTTAAAATTCTCTTCGGTTTCTTCATTAAGATGACTGCGGTACTAAATAGAACGGCTAATGCAATAATAATCAGTACGACTCCAATCGTTAGCAGTCCTTGCATTAGACTGAACTCCGGCAAGCTCGATTCAAATAATGATTTCACTTGAGGAGGAATCTCATCCGAGGTTAAGAGCCCCGTGTAAAATTGCTTGGCTACAAAGCTGCCCAACATAAGAGCGAAGATGGAGCTCGTTGCCGCTACCGTGTAGAGTTCTAATAAGATTTGCGCGATAATTTCTTTTCTTGAAATTCCGACCGACATCAAAATCCCGAACTCATGAATTCTTTCTCTTAATGTAAATAATAAAATTAAAAATAAAACAATAACTGCTAACACAAATACTGAGCTAGTCAACAATGTCATAAGCGATTTGAAATTTTGGATAGGCGCTGCTACTTGCTCAAAAACTTGTTCATTTTTAGAAAGTTGCATGCTATCCCACTTGAGAGGAAGTTCTTTTACTTTAGCGATTACTTCATCTAATTTTGATGGATCTTTTACCGTAAAAATCGCACGGTGAACAATTGCATTCGATTCATCTTTTCCAATCAATGCTTGGCTCGTTTTGTAATCCATATAAATACGATTCTCTGTTAAGTCACTCGTCAATCCTGTTGATTGCTCCGATAACTTTCCGTTGAAGATTCCAACGATTTCGACGGTTACTTCTTTACCACTTGCAGTAGTACCCTCGTTTTGGAAATTCTTCAATTTAATTTTGTCTCCAACTGTCCAGTTGTTTTCTTTTGCAAGCTCTTCATGCACGAGTACTTTTCCAGAATCGTCTTTGGTTAACGCACGCCCTTCTTTGAGATTTAGCGCACCGCTAGCAAAGTTTAACTCCTGATTACTTGAGGTGACCCCGTGATAACTCACCAGTTCTCCCATTTTCCCTTGGTCTAGTTGGACCGCTTGTTCCCTCTCAACAGCCTTTGCGTCTTCGAGTTGCCCAATGCCGTCCATTTCATACTGCGCATCCTTTACTCCTTCGACTTGTTCCACTTGAGACATCTTCTTTTGTTCAATGTTTCCGTCTTGCAAGAGAGACTCAATTTGAAATCCCGAATTCGATAAATCCAAAAGTTTTTCTTGAACCTTTCCCGTACTTTCTTGCATCGAGAGTACCGCCAAGACAGCTGCTGTAATTAGCATCATGATGAAAAATAATATTCCTGTACGAATCTTCTTGCGAACAAGATACGCACCCGCTCTCTTTTTCCAATCCATGTGCTCTCCCACTTCCTTTCCTATTCTGTACTATTAGTTTGCACTTCCAATATGAAACGAATATGAAACGAATTTCTTTTTTGAAAAATTTCATTACCATATATGGTAATGAAATATTTTTTGCATGCAAAAAAGGCTGGACAATTTGTCCAGCCTTCCTCTTTAATATCTTTCTTTCATTGCACGATCGATTTCGCGTTTCATATCCTTTTGCTTTAAGGCATCACGTTTATCGTAATTTTTCTTTCCTTTCGCAACTCCGATTAACAACTTTGCAACGCCATTTTTAATATAGACCTTCAGCGGCACTACTGTATTTCCGGCTTGCTTTACTTGCTCCAACAAATAGTTTATTTGCTTTTTATGAAGCAATAATTTTCTCGTTCTTAATGGGTCATGATTGAAAAGCGTCCCTTGTTCAAACGGACTAATATGAACTCCTACAAGAAAAGCTTCTCCTTGCTTTAAGCTTACATATCCATCTTTTAAATTAATACGCGCTTGACGAACCGATTTGATTTCTGTTCCGGTTAAGACCATCCCAGCTTCAATCGTTTCAAGAATGGTATAGTCATGATTCGCTTTTCGATTTTGTGCGAGCACTTTATCGTTCGTTCCTTTAGGCATTCACGAACCTCCTAGCGTCTTTTCTTTTTCGTTTTAATCGCTTTTTTAAAGCGTTGGCGTCCTTTTGATTTTTTGCCTTTCTTAGAAGACTTATCATCAAAGCGTTCGCCTCTTCTTGGTCGTTCTGTTTTGGCCAATTTTGCATCTTCTACGAGTAGGAAATCGACTTCTCTAGCTTCCACATCTACTTTCACACATTTCACTCGAACACGGTCTCCGATACGGTAACTTACGCCCGTACGTTCGCCAAGTAAAATCATGTGGCTTTCAATAAAGTTAAAATAGTCTTGTTTCAAGTGAGAAATATGAATTAATCCTTCTACGGTATTTGCTAACTCAACAAACATCCCGAATTTCGTCACAGAGCTTACGATACCATCAAATTCCTTGCCAACCTTATCTTGCATATATTCGGCTTTCTTCAATGCATTCACATCGCGTTCTGCCTGTACTGCAAGTCGTTCCATACGAGACGATTGATCTGCAATTTGTTGCAACTTATCTTCCAGAAGCGTTTCTTCTTTCTTCGATAAATGACCTGGATGTTTTCCGTAATGACGAATCATACGGTGAACGATCAAGTCTGGATAACGACGGATTGGCGAAGTGAAGTGCGTATAGTCTTCAGCTGCCAGTCCATAGTGTCCCGTTGGCGTGATATCGTATTTAGCTTGTTTCATCGAACGAAGCATCATCGTCGATACCACTGCTTCATACGGCTCGCCGCGTACCTCATTCAAGGCCTTTTGCAATTTCTTCGGTGTTATCGAATCGTTCTTCCCTTTAATCGTAATTCCAAATGCGGTAATAAACTCTAAGAAACGTTGGAGTTTTTCGCTATCTGGATTTTCGTGGACACGGTAAATGAATGGCACCTTCAATTGTTCATAATGACGCGCCACTGTTTCATTAGCCGCAAGCATAAAGGACTCAATGAGTCGCTCTGCGACACCACGTTCACGTAGTACGATTTCTGTTGGTGCGCCTTTATCATCGACAAGAATTTTTGCTTCTTGTGTATCAAAGTCAATCGCTCCACGTTCCATTCGTCTACGCTCAAGAATCGTATGCAATTCCTTCATATTCCAAAGCATTTCTGCAATCTCTGGAGTGATTTTTTCGGAAGCTTCATTCGTATTGAATAATACATTCACTTCATCATAAGTTAATCGCTCGTTCGATTGAATCACACTTGGGAAAATCTCGTGCTGGTAAATTGTTCCGCTACGGTCAATTTCCATGCGTGCAGTTAACGTTAATCGCTCTTCATATGGATGTAGCGAGCAGATTCCGTTTGATAATCGTTGCGGCAACATTGGAACCACACGGTCTGTTAAATACACACTTGTTCCGCGTTCGAATGCTTCCTTATCCATTTCAGAATTTTCCGTTACATAATAAGAAACGTCGGCGATGGATACCGTTAAGACAAAGGTTCCATCTTCGCGTTTGACTAGAGCTACCGCATCATCTAAGTCTTTTGCGTCTGCCCCGTCAATCGTCACGGTTAATTCTTGACGTAAATCTACACGCCCTTCGATTTCTTCCGGTGAGATCGTTTCACTCACACGGTTGGCTTCCTCTAATACTGAATCTGGGAATACTGTTGGGATTTTTAATTGATGTAAAATCATTAAAATGTCCATGCCGACAGCATCTTTATAGCCGATTTCTTTGACGATATGCGCCTTCAAGACGAGTTCGTGACGCTCTGTCTCATAACTGTCAACTTCGGCAATCACGACGGTTCCGTCCACTGGGTTTAATCCCTTTCTAGTCACATAACATTTCGTTTTCTTTAATTTAGAATCTTTTAACGCAATTTCGCCACAATAGCCTGTTTGCATCATAATCTTCGATGGATAACGTGTATAAATCCCCACCACTTGCTTCACCGCGCGTTCAATAATCTTCACGATTGTTCCGCTTGCGGCTTTATCGTTATAAGGATTTTCTTCTTGTACGATACGAATCGCAACCGTATCTCCATCCATAGCACCATGGACATCCGTTCTTGGAATAAAAATGTCTGGTTTGCCTTCTTCAACTGTGACAAAACCAAATCCTTTATCGTTTAATCGGAATGTTCCTTCTAACGTACGATTTTTTTGATTGAATCCAAATTTACCTTGTCGTGTTAATACAATTTTTCCAGAATCTTCGAGGTCAGCTAATTGTTTCACTAAAATCTTAAAGTCCTTTGAAGCTGTAAATCCGAAATGCTCACTAATTTCTTGAACAAAAAAACTTTCGGATTCATGTTCCATAAAGAAAGCCATTAAGATTTCTTCTAATGATTGTCTCATTTCTTTACCTCCATTCTTGTTGATTTAGAAAAGAGAGAACAGTCTCTTGGAATTCCTTTCTAACAGGACTAACCGTAATGACGTGCCCTGCTTCTTCATACCAATGTAACTCCACTTGTGCGTTAATGAGGCCTTCTTTTAATTCAAGAGAAGACTCTGGATCGACAAGTGTATCTTGTTCCCCTTGTGCAATATAAAAACTTCCTGTCACTTCATCTAAATGTGAAGCAACGTCACTTGAAAATGATTGAATATGTGCTAATTGTTTTTGTGCTTTTTCCTTCATTTCAGCTTCATCAAATGGTCGTCCTACATTTCTATAAGACGCCTTCGCATACATCATAAAACTTTGCAGCAGTCCTGGCAACTGAGGATTCCCAGAAGATACCGGCGAACAAAAAGTTCCCGCATATTCAACGAGATGTTCGGTTGCTAATCTTGTTGCCATAATACCGCCCATTGATAATCCGAAGGCACTAACCGTGTGAAATCCTTCTCCTCGAACAAAGTCGACAGCATGTTTGGCATCTTCATACCAAGTCTCAGGAGAACTTGCCAAGATATCTTCCACATCTGGAGTTCCATGGCCAGAAAATACTGGAACATAGACTGCATACTCATGACGATGTAAAAACTGCGCAAGCATTCTCACATCCGCAGGTGTTCCTGTATAAGCATGAAATAAAATCACCGCTCTTGTATTGCTTTCTTTTCTTAACCATAGTGCTTCCATAATATTACTCCTCTAATCTGACAAATAAAAAAGTACAATTGGTTGGATGTCCGAACAATTGTACTTAAATTTATTATTTTGATGAAATGTATGCTAGTGCAAATGCTAATAACATGAAGATTGTTCCTAAAACAACTGTTACGCGAATTAAGAATGCCTCAAAACCACGTGCCTTTTGTTTACCGAATAATTGTTCTGCTCCACCTGTTAAATTCGCAGCATTTGTTTTTGAAGGTTGCATTGCAACAACAATAATTAACAATACGCATACCACAACCATCAGTGATAAAACCAAATTGTACAAAGGATTCCCTCCTTAACTAAAATTCTTTTCAATTTTAACATAAAAACTAAGATAATTCTACTCTTTCACGCGAAATACTATGAATTCGAACTACAATTAAAAACGTTGAAAACATGGTATAATAAAAAAAGACACAATGAATGGAGTGACGGAATGAAAGGTTTTGTATTTTTTGATTTGGATGGAACACTTTTAAACGGCGAGTCAAAAGTGGATGTTGATACAGCTGAAGCCATTCAAACACTAAAAAACAATGGGTATGAGCCCTTTATCGCAACAGGACGTTCTCCTGCTGAAACACGCGATATTATGGAGAGTGCCAATATCCACTCAGGAATTTTTATGAATGGTCAAGTCGTTCTTTATCAAGAACAGGTTATCTATTCTTCGCAGATTCCAACTGAAACGGTGGAGAAATTCCATCAAATGGTCAAAGAAGATGGTTACGGGCTCACTGCTTATAATCACGAACAGTTTTATCTTGTAGAATCCTCCGCAGGGGCAAAAGATGCTTATGGATTTATTCACACGAATCCACCTACACTAAAAGAAGATTTTTATAAAGATAATCCGATTAACATGATGCTCTTTATCTCTCTTCCACCAGCGGAAGAAAAATATAAGGAAGCCTTCCCCAACCTTGATTTTCTTCGTAACACACCGTACTCAGTCGATGTGATTTCAAAAGGGAATTCAAAAGCAGAAGGAATCAAACGCTTCTTAGAGTATTTAAATCAAGAAGATGCTAAGACCTTTGCCTTTGGTGACGGCCCAAACGATATTGAAATGCTTCAAGCTGTTCAGCATCCTGTGGCAATGGGAAATGCTCTTCCAATTCTAAAGGAAATTGCAGAATTTATTACAACGGATAATACAGATAACGGTATTATAAACGGATTAAAACACTACGGCCTTATTTAAGAAAGAAGGAAAATAAATGTCAATTTATGAAATCGAAGTCCCTACAGTAAGTGGAGATGTAACTACTCTAGAAGACTATAAAGGGCAATTATTACTCATCGTGAATACAGCAAGTGGATGCGGACTAGCTCCACAATTTGACGGTCTAGAAAAACTCTATTTGGAGTTCAAGGACAAAGGGTTCACAGTTCTTGGTTTCCCTTGTAACCAATTCGCAGGACAAGAGCCACTCACAGCTGAACAAGCAGTCGCTCACTGCCAATTAACTTACAATACGACTTTCCCAATGTTTGGTAAGGTTAAGGTAAATGGTCCTGAAACTCATCCATTATTTGATTTATTAAAGAAGGAGACGGCTGGTCTTTTCGGCGAAAAAGTTAAATGGAACTTTACAAAATTCCTCGTAGCGAAAGATGGAACGATTTTAAAACGTTTCGCCCCTACTACAACGCCTGAACAAATTCGAGACGAAATCGCAAGTCTTCTTTCATAAAACAATCTGTGATAAAATAAAAAGAAAACAGTTAGGAGAAATCACCATGGAAGTCAATGAAATTTTACGTATTTTAGAAGAAATGAATGTAGCTGTTATTGCGACTGCAGATGAGAACAACCAACCTCATGCACGTCATATCCATATTGGTGTTGCGAACGAAAAAGGCGTGTTCTTTATGACAAGTCCAAAAACAAACTTCTACAAACAACTACAAAATAACCAAAAAGTTGCCATTACTGCTATGAAGAGCGAAGATTACTTAATCCAAGTGATTCGTATCGAAGGTGTTGTTAAAGAAATTGGTCGTGAACGTCTTGAAGAAGTGCTTAAAGATAACCCATTCGTAAAAGATGTTTACCCTAACGAAGAAGACATTGCTGGAGTACAAGTATTCCACTTATATGATGGTAAAGGATTCTACCATAGCCTTACACAAGGTCACAAATACGTGTTTGATATTCACGAATAAAAATAGAAAGAGGATTTTATGAAAAAACTTTTATTAGCTCTTGCAGCTCTTTTCGTTGTTGGCTTAGCGACATTTTATTTATTACCGTCAAGCAGCAAACCTGCTGATGCAAACGTCGTATTCCAAGACGCAAGCGGAAAGAAATTAACAGAAAAAGACTTCACTGGTAAACCAACAGTCTACTACGCTTGGGCAAGTTGGTGTCCAGATTGCCAACAAGAGCTTCCAATTTTAAATAAACTAAAAGAAAAATATGCAGACAAAGTTGAATTTGTTGGTGTAGCGATGATCAGTCAGAAAGAACCGATTGAGAACGGAAAGAAATACTTAAAAGAGCATTCTCTTTCCCTCAACTATTACTCCGATGTTGATTCAAGCTTCCAAAAATATCATGAGATTACAGAAATCCCAACCCTCATCTTTGTCGATAAAGATGGAAACATTGTTAAAAAAACGGCCGGTGTTCTGACTCAAGAAGAACTCGAAACTTACATCAAAGAAATCTTATAAAATCAAAAAAACTAGCAGAATTCTCTGCTAGTGTTTTTCGTTCTAACAATAAAAGAGAGGATGAAAACATCCTCTCTTATTTATTTTCTTCTATGTTTAGAAACACCAATACGGTTGATTGCCTTGCTTAAAGCAATTTTCGCACGCTCTACATCACTTTGAGAACGACTACTATCGCTAATCACTTTTTCAGCTTTATCTTTGGCTTGTTCTGCACGAGTCACGTCAATGTCTCTTGCACGCTCAGCCACGTTGGCAATAATCGTTACAACATTATCCCGCACTTCCATTACTCCACCACCGATTGCAATATAATCAGTTGGTGAATCCTCTAAGAATCGTTTCACTCGAAGTGCACCGATTTTTAAAGGAAGCATGATTGGAGCATGATGCGGTAGTATGGTGATTCCGC
>CAUPXN010000004.1:0-40324 GCA_963515505.1 uncultured Streptococcus sp. | reverse complement strand
TAGCGCATGACTGTTAATCATGATGTCGTAGGTTCGAGTCCTACTGGCGGAGTTCTTTTTTTTTACCCAAAAATGCTGCTTTAGCTCAGTCGGTAGAGCGTCACCTTGGTAAGGTGGAGGTCGCCGGTTCAATCCCGGCAAGTAGCTTTAAATGAATCATAAAATAATTGAGTAAGCTAGAAATAATTCAGATATTTCTAGCTTTTTTATTTTGCATATACGGTGAAAAAATGTTCACAAAAAACCACTAAAAACACATGATTTATGGGCTTTTGAATTGCAGTTAGAGCAATAGTAGTTTAGAATAACTATTAGTTGATTTATATTCAAACTTCCTTCAAAGAGGAATCGCTTTTTCGAAAAAAATAGTGTTGATTTTAGGATAAAAAATGATTAAGTTTGAAAGAATAGAATTTAAATCAAGAAACTAGGAGGATTTTTATGAAAAAGAAAGTGCTATTATTACTATCTGCATTATTCGCTTTAGTAGTGCTATTTGCACCGAAACAAGCAAGTGCAGCTGAAGTTACAAAAAATGGAACAGCGATTGAAGTGAAGAATCCAACTGTTCAAATCTCGGGAGATGCATCCGATTTATATGCTCGTTGGGGAATTACATTCAAAGTAGATATTCCTGATAATATCGATATCAACATGAATGACACAATGACATTCAAAGTGAATTCACCTGTGAAAATTCAATCTTCTTACAGCTTCCCAATTTATAATAAAGCGGGAGAAACAGTAGCATATGCTGAAGTGTCACCAGAAAATGGCAATGTCACAGTAACATTTGGTCCATACTTCAAAGACCACAAGTTAAACAAAAACATCGAATTAACAGTTGATGTTAAGTGGGAACCAGACAATCGTTTAGCAGATACGACTCAAGAACTTGATTTTAACGGTACTGTCGTATCACAAAAAATCGATCCACTTGAAGGACCTACTCCAGGAGAAATGGTTACTAAATGGGGTCTTCAACCAACAGAGAACGCTGAACAAGTTCACTGGTGGGCACGTTTAAACCAATCTAAAAAAACATTAAAAAATGTTGAAATCAAAGACGTATGGGATTCAAACCAAACATACGTACCTGGTTCATTACGTGTTGAACTAGTGGATTCAGAAAATCCATGGGTTTCAGCTGGATTCCTTTCTGAAAGTGACTACGAAGTTACTGATACTGGTATTAAAGTAAAAATCGATACAACAGATAAAATTATTTATATTGACTATATCGTAAACTTAGTGGATCCTACAAAGAACCCACAAAACAAAATCTCAATTACTGCTGAAGGTTTAGATAGTGAACAATCAACAGATGTAACTTACACATTATTATCTGGTTCTGGTACAGCTGACGGTGAAATGCCTGAAACAACTACTACAACTACTACGACAACAACAACTGAAAGCACAACTGAAAGTACTACAGAAAGCACAACTTCAACAACAACGACTGAATCAACTACTGAAAGTACTACAACAACAGAAGCAACTACAGCTTCAACGACAACAGAAGGAACTACAACTGAAGGTTCAACAACAGAAACTCCAGCAGTTCCAACAACAGAAGAACCAAAACGTCCTGAATTACCAAATACAGGTACAGCAAAAGGATTCACTGTTATCATTGGTGGCGTACTTGTGGTTGTAGCGGCAGCGTTATTATTCACTCGTAAAAAAGAAAACCAATAATCTTAAATGACGAAGAAGTCTTACGAAAGTAAGGCTTCTTTTTTTGCAAAATTTTTCATGAGTCAAATCCACTTTCATATTGACGCGAAAGTTTGCTATAATAGACAGTAACAGAGCAATTGAGGTGTAGAAAATGAAAAAAACGTATTTTATTATTGGTGATATTCACGGCGAAGCAGACATGATGGAAGAAATGCTTCAAAACTGGGACGAAGAAACTCAGCAACTTGTCTTCATGGGAGACTTGATTGACCGTGGACCAGACAATAAACGTAGTGTCCTAACAGGGATGAAATATGCGAAAGAGAAAAACGCATGGTATTTGATGGGAAATCATGAAGTGATGTTCCTTGCATTTATCGACGATCCTGAAGGACGTTTTCCACACTACTTCAGAAACAATGGGGATACGACGATTAACGACTTACTCGGTCGACCACAAGGGACTCCGGTCAATCCTGTGGAAGATGCCGAAGCGATTAAAGCACAATATCCAGAACTCATCGCATTTCTAAGAGAACGTCCTCTCTTTATCGATGAAGGCGACTTGCTCTTAGCGCATGCTGGAGTGGATTTACGCTTAGACGACTGGCACGACACTGAGCCAAAAGACTTCTACTGGATTCGTGAGCCATTCCATAAAGGGGCCAACAACACTGGCAAAACGATTATCTTCGGGCACACACCTTTACGTGGCTTAAACGAAGATGGCGACTTTATGAAATTATGGCAACACGATGGCAAAATCGGTATCGATGGCGGAGCTGTTTTTGGAGGAGCGCTTCACGGTATCGTATGGCATGATGGCAAAATCGAAAAAATCTATAGCATTAAAAATACAAAACCAGTCCGTTTCACGGATGACTAGAGGTGTTCTATGAAGAAAAATGCAGTTCTATTATGGGTTGTTTACTTTTTAAACTTGATGGTGTTCCCGGTGTTCTTTATTCGTTATACGTCTTCGGGACCAAGTGTGGATACAAACGCCTATCTGATTCTTCAATTGGTTTCAACAGTGATTGGGGTCGCATTGTTCCGCGAGAAGCTTGTGGAAGGGTTCAAAAACTTCATCAAGCGTCCGTTTATTCGAGATTTGGCGATTGGATACGCACTTCGTATTGGGTTAGCAATTGCGGTCGCTCAATTGATTGGAGATGTGACGTCGGATAACCAAGAACAAATTGAAAAAATGATGAGCGCAAACGACGCCGTCTTGATGTTTGTTCTACTATGCGTTGTGGCGCCAATCCTAGAAGAATTGGTGTTTCGTGAAGCCATCATTGGTTCGTTTAAGAAATCGCTCAACGTCCACGTATTAACGTTTATTTCAGCGTTTCTATTCGTACTACTTCACGCACTTTCAAAAGATGCTGCAGGTTTGATTGACTGGACAGCGGCGTTGATGTACGTTCCATTAACGATTCCGATTGTTGGGATGTATCGTTATTATAACGACAATGTTTTTGCATCTATCTCGATGCATTTTCTCAATAATTTTATCGCGTTTCTATTTTTATTAAATCAGTAATGACAAAGGGGTGAAATCATGAAAATCGATCAATGGGTACGATTCATTATTCGGTATGGTTTCATCCTTTTTGCGCTTTTTGAATGGTCGCAACTGCCGAATATGAACGCAGGAGACATCGCCTTCTTCTTTGGATTTATCGCGCTTGTGCAAGTTGGCTATTATTCATTGAAATATCAGTGGTATATCCTGATTGAAGGCATCGCGGTCGTCCTCCTCTGTTTGTATTTCCATACTATTTTTACAGGACTGATTCTACTTCTCTGCTTCGAGGTGAGTCTGCGATTCTCCTTTAGAAATGCATTGATTCTACAGTTCATATTAGGGGCGGTCGTTATCGTTCCAGCCGTTCAACAAGGGAACAGCATTCAAGTCGTGATGACTTTGTTCTTCCTTTTATTCTTCTCTTATGGAAATCATATTTTGGAAGAGCGAAGAGCGCTGCAAGAAGAGTTGGAAAAAGCCGAGCAAAAACTCAGCGAGCAACGGTATGACTTGCAACAAGCCCAATATAAAATGGGGACGATGAAGGAAATTTTCACGTTGCAAGAGCGAAACCGAATTTCTCGTGAGATTCACGATTCTGTGGGACACAGTCTGTCCACGATTATTATTCAGCTAGGGGCGATTTCGCAACTGGCGAAGCAACAAAATTCACCGATTCAAGAAATGAGCGAAGGGCTTCGTGATTTTGCGGTCGAAGGATTGCAAGAAGTGCGTAAGATTGTTCATGACTTGAAGCCGGAACAAATGGATAAGAAGCAGCTGGATATTGCGCTGGAAGAATTTTTCCATGAGGTGCAAGTCAACAGCGGTATCGATATTCAATTTAGAAAAAATGAGCCAACCTTCACGCTCACAAGTGAGGCAGAGCTCAGCATCTTCCGTGGAGTCCAAGAGGCGATTACAAACGCGATGCGACACGGACAAGCGACACGCATTACCGTGCTACTGATGTATAATCCATCGCAATTAGTCGTGACGATTAAAGATAACGGAACGGGAGCGGTCGATTTAGCTCCAAAAGGCGGGCTTAAATCCCTCCAAGAACGACTTCGTGCAGAAGGTGGGTCGGTGACACTTGAGGCGTCAAATCCTGGCGTGACCGTGCAAATGATCCTACCGAATACAGAAAAACAATAGAAACGAGGAGAACCATGACAAACCCAATCAAACTTATTATTGCCGACGATGAAATGCTCATCCGTACCGGTTTAAAAATCATGCTTGAGGCGAGCGGTAATGTCGAAGTCCTCGCTTTAGCAGAGAGTGGACGTGCGGCTTTTGAAGCCTGCAAGGAGCACCAACCAGATGTGGTCTTGATGGATATTCGCATGCCGGAGAGTAACGGAATCGAAGGAACGAAGCTGATTAAAGAGGCCTTTCCAGAGGTGAAGGTGCTGATTGTGACGACCTTCCAAGATACCGAATATATTGTCGAAGCCGTGCAAAATGGTGCTTCGGGGTATTTATTAAAAGACAGTAGTCCAGAGGCGATTCTTGACGGGATTAAAGTCGCCATGTCTGGAAAAGTCGTGATGGATACGGTGATTTCAGAGGCGCTACTGACGAATACGACCGTTGAGAAGCCTGCTACCTTTGATGCGGAAAAATGGGGGCTCACACCGCGTGAGGTGGAACTCATCCAACAAGTGGCGCAAGGCTTAAGCAATAAAGAAATCGCGCAAACGCTCTTCCTCTCAGAAGGAACCGTAAAAAATAATATTAGTACGATTCTATCTAAATTAGAATTGCGTGATCGCACTCAACTTGTGATTTTCGCGTACGAAAACAAACTCAAACAATAATTAAGACTGCTCCGATTCTTTCAGACAAACCACCGTGGAGTATAGAATCTGAAAGAGTCGGGGCATTTTTTATAGAAAACATGACTTTAGTCACGGTATGTGATGACGTTTTGGACTATAGACTCCGATGGGTGTTTGCTATGATAAGGGTACAAACAAGTAGGAGGGTAAACAAATGAACGAATCCAAGAAGACCCCTAAAGATTTAAAACAGGAAAAAATCGTCGCGATTGTTCTTTGTTTATTAATAGCGATCCTTTCATTTATTCGATAAAGAGGTGTACATATGATTGAAATTAAAGACGTAACCAAATCTTACGGACGACAAAAAGTCCTACAAAATGTTTCCTTTGAAATTATGGAAGGGGAACTTTTTGGATTACTTGGACCTAATGGAGCCGGGAAAAGTACATTGATTGATATTCTGACAGGGATTCAATCGATGGATAGCGGTGACATTTTTATTAACGGAAAGTCGATTAAAACCGATAAAGTAGAAATTCGAAAACACTTAGGCTTAGTGCCACAAGATATCGCGCTTCTTGAGGAATTGAACGCGGTCGACAACTTAGAATACTTCGGTGGACTTTACGGGTTAGCAGGAGCTGAGTTAAAGAGCCAAATTGAGAAATTGCTGGAAGTGGCCGGTCTGACCGATAAGAAGAAAGAGAAAGTGAAAAACTACTCTGGTGGGATGAAACGTCGCTTGAATATTGCCGTTGCGATGTTGCATAATCCTTCGATTTTGATTTTAGATGAACCAACTGTCGGGGTTGATGCGCAGTCACGTCAACATATCTTCGACTATATTCAGTCTCTTGCCGAACAAGGCACGACAATTCTTTACACATCGCACTATATGGAGGAAATCGAAGCCCTCTGTAAGCGTGTCTTCATTCTCGATTTAGGAGAAGAAGTGGCGTATGGCACGAAAGAAGAAGTGAAAAAACTCGTGGGCCATACACAAACGGTGGCTCTCACATTGGACCGCGTGCCTGCTGGATTTGACGAAGTGTTGAAGAATAGCGAAAACGGCATTCAATTTGTAACAGTCGACGGACAAGACATGGAACTTACGATTGACCAAACGATTTTCTCGATGATGAAGTTGATTGAGCAAGTCGAACAGGCACAACTCGTGATTAAATCCGTCAACGTAAAAGAAACAACATTAGAAGAGGCGTTCTTACAATTAACAGGAAAGACGCTTCGTGATTAAGGAGGACTTATGAGATACATTCGTTATATTAAAGCCAATTTAATATCCTCTCTGAAGTCTTTTCCGGCGCTATTACTCATGGTCGTAATGCCATTTCTATTATCGTTATTCTTAGCCTTCTCCACAAAGAGTGCCTTCAATCCATCTGATTTAAATATCGAGACGAAGATTTATATCGATAATCAAGACAAGGGTGCTTACGGACAACAAATCGTTGCGTTATTTGAGCAACTCACTGAGGAAAAACAAATTGCGCTGACAAGTGTGAAAGACGATGCCAAAATCATTGCGACGATTCCAGCTGATTTTACAGAGTCGATTCAAACGCGTTCGCAAACAACTCCGATTACCCTTGAAAAATCAGGGCGAACATCGAGTACGTCACTTGCGGTGTATGAATCGCTCTTGAAAACAATGACTTCGCAATTATTAGAAGCCAGTTCGGTGATGCATGAAGTCGCAGAAAGTAAAAATGCATCCATCACGCCTGAACAAGCGGCAGGGATGCTTGCAACCTTACAACAGGAAATCGCATCTAGAGCCTTCGAGACAGACCAAGTAGAAGCTGAGTCTCAAGTGACTGCGAACCAACACTACGCGATTACGGGACTTGGATTTCTATTCATCATGTTCCTTGATACTGCGATGCGTTTTGGAGTACAACGAGAACTCAGCGGACTTCGCAAACGTTTGAACGTATTGCCATTTAGCATTTGCGAAAGAGACAGACTCGATTTAGCCGTGAATATGATTATGACGACACTATTATCATTCGTATATATCGGCCTATGGAAAATCCTCGATCCAACAACTTTTGGAGGAAACATCGGCAGCATCTTTGTCCTCATCGTTTTCTATAGTTTAGTCTTTAATGTTCTTGGAAACTTACTCGGTAATTTCGTGACAGAGAAGAACATGCCAGCCTTCTCAACTGGAATTAACTTAGTTTACTTGTTCTTATCGGGTGTCATCCCGCTAGATCGTATTAGTTCAACCTTCAGTTTCCTAAGCGGAAATCCATTCCGCCAATTTATTTACACCCCATTTGTCGATGTGATGAATGGCGTGTCGATGAAAGGGATGGCTATGGTTGCCGCACCGATTATTTTAGTGTTAGGGGTAGCCTTTAACTGGTCATTGAAGAGAAAGGAGGCGCGTCAATGAATCTTGTAAAAATGACAATCTTTCATTTGAAACGATTATTGAAAATGCCACTAATTCTCTTTATGATGATTGGAATGCCGGTCCTTATCAATGGAATCATGCTTACCACGCAAGGAAGGGTGGATACGAAAGCGCCAAGTACGGTCGCAAAAACCGTTGCCTTTGTATTCAACGAGGGGAATGAAGAGTACGAAGAATTGATTGCGCCGTATATTCGAGAAGAAAATGTGTACTTCGACTTAGATAGCGCCAAAGAAGCCTTGAAAAAAGGAGAAATGACTGTTATTTACGAAGTGCCTGCCAACTATTTACAAAAGGCGAAAGAAGGCCAAGTGCCAACGATTCGTATCTGGAATACGCAACGCGGCACAAGAGACTTTCTACTTGATGCACAGTTGACGAAGGTGTTAAAAGAAGTCATGCTATACGCGAAACTGCAACAAACAGGCGTATTGACGAAAGAAGAGACCTTGCCAGAGAGTGACAATCAAATGGTGGTTACTATCAATGAAACGAAGACGAGTGTTGCGAGTGGAGTAGTCATGCTCATCTCTCTCCTTTATGTCATTATGAATGCATCGGTGATTGCTTCGGACTGGATTAACTTCAAGAAGAGTCACGTGTTGAAACGCTCAGTTGTCTCTCCACGCTCTAATTTGGAAATCACACTTTCGTTCTTATTAGCGTACTTTATCTTTATGTTTATCGTTAACATGATTATGATGGCAGCGATGTTCTTTACAGGACTCGTTCCAGAAATGAACTGGGCAGTGTTTACGGGACTATTAGCCGTAGCGATTATTTACAGTCTCTGCCTGAACTTATTCTTCTTCAGAATATTCAAAGCACCAGGACACGCGACGACGTTTGGAGTGCTGTTTGTAATGGTGATGGCTGGGATTGGAATGCCAGCAGCGTTTGGGGATTTTGGAGGAAGCTGGCTCAGAATTGTGGCGTATATCAGCCCGATTTACTGGTTGTACAAGTCGATTGACCTTCAAACGCTCTTCCCATCAGTCTGGGTTATTCTTGCGATGGCAGGGGTCTACCTCACTGCAGGAAGCTACCGCCTTGAGCAGTATGTGCAAAATAAATAGGACAAAACCTACTTCGAACATCTTTGGATGTTTCAATAGTCATCATTATAAGGATACCGCCAAGAGCCTGTAGTCTCTTGGCTACCGAGCTTCAAACTGCCGCTAGGAAATGAATTTTCCAGCGGCAGTAATTCACATCGGTTATGATTCCCTACAATGATGACTATTGCATCCAAAGTGTTCTTCGTGGTTTTGTCCTTTTTTGCTGGAAAGTTAATGGAGTACTTTCTGGATGAGGGCCCCTTGAGATAAAAAGCTGATGGGAAGTTTGTTCTCAGGTTAAAAGGAAAGAAAAAAGGAAAATGTAACTTATATGGGTTCTATAATTTTTAGGGTTGATGGAAATTTTCCACCAAGCCTAAGAATTATAGAAACTATATTGACAAAATTATCGGAGTTGTTTAAAATTTAATTGAAAGTTAATTATTTTTTAATGTTTTTGCGAAAAACGTAACTTGCATTATTGAATTTAAATTTTCTAAATCGAAAGGTGATTTTTATGAAAAAAATTTTAAAATTACAAAAAATGAAAACGGCTTCAAATAAAGCGAATATCCCTTTATCAAGCGGATTTAGCGTATCTTGTGTACAAGCTTGTACCATTAAATAGCTTTGTAATTAAAAAATATTCTAATTAACTTTCAATTATCTCCTACTATTTTTTCGTTTTTCCAGTGGGAGATATATTCGTAGAATGGAGGGAGTATTTTGGAAATTTCACCTATTTTATTAGATATTGATAAAATATTTTATTGTCCAATTCAGGATTATTGTCCTTCAGATGAGTTAAGAGTGATTTGTGAGGCAGCATTATCTAAAATTAACAAGGATTATAAGATTGTTCAAGATAGAATATATTATTTCTGTGATATAAACATGTTTGAATTACCACCTTCAGGATGGAAAATACATATATCAGCATGTTATTGGAATTGTGAACATATATTGAAATTAGTTGTAGAATATTGTGCGACAAATAGATTGAATTTCAAATTTTATGCAGATAAAAAAATAGTCTTTCGTATGAATGAAAAAAGTGCGGATAGGGGAAGTTCGGGTAAGTTTATAACTATTTATATTGATGAGGAAAATTTACTTCTGAAACATTTAAAAGGATTAGGAAATATTTTAAGTGGAATAGGGGGTCCTTATATTTTAACAGATAAAAAGTATAGTGGAATTGTTTACTATAGATATGGAATATTCAAAATGACACATGACTTGTGTATAATAAATCCTGAGAATGGGGATATTTTTATTGATGATCATCAGCCTTTTTTTAATCTACCTTATTGGATATCTGACCCAATAAATGAAGTTGAGGAAGAAGAAAATGATGAGTTGTTGAATAATAGATATGATATAACAGAAGTCTTGAGATATACTAATGCTGGTGGAACTTATGTAGCAATAGATACCAAAAATTTAGAAAATAGAATTATTAAGGAAGCAAGACCGTATACATGTCAATTTGGAGATAAAAAAGATAGTGTATATTTAAAGCAAAATGAAGAAAAAATATTAAATAAATTACTCGGAATGAGTGGTGTACCACAAGTTTTAGATAGTTTTTTTGATTGGGAGCATTATTTTATTGTAGAATCAATTATGCCTGGTGACACATTAAGAATTTATGCGGCTACTAATAATCCTTTTATAGTTCCCAACTCTGACGAGAAAGAATACATCAATTATTATCAAAAACTAGAAGAAATTCTAAAAAAATGTCTATTAAAGTTGAGAGATATACATAGATATAATATTGTTGTCGGAGATATTTCTAATACCAATATACTTTTTGATGGTGAAGAAATATATTTTGTTGACTTTGATGGTTCTATTGACTTAGATTCAACTGAAGATCAGTATGTGTTTGATACTATTTCATTTTCAGCTAAAAATAATATGGATGTGGATTTAAAAACTAAAGATTACATTTCATTAGGTTTTGTATTTTACTCTATGTTAGTAGGAGGTAGTACTTTTCTAGAATTAGATAAAGAGTCATATGAGAGAATATTGGAACGAATGGGCAATAAATATTTCTTGTCTGACTCTCTATATAAGCTGATTGTAGGCTTAATAAAAGGACAATGTAATGATGACAATATTTTGTTATTCATTGATAATGCTAAGAAAGAGGTAATCACTAAATTTAGTGAATTGAATGTATCCTATAAAAAAATGAAAATGGATTTGATTACTTCGACTATTAAATTACTGAACTCAGATACAAGTAGAGTGGTATCTCCATTGCTATTAGAAAATAATTTTAGTTTTAAGTATGGAGTATCAGGAATTGCTTATTCTCTTATAAAATCGAAAGGTCTATCTTATAGACAAAGAGTAGAACTGCATCAGTATTTACTAAATGGTATACAATCTAGTGCGTTTGAGGATATGTCCTTTTCTTCGGGATTGGCAGGAGCGATTTTCACATTATTACAATTTGATGATAAAATAAAAAATATTAACAATATTGAAAATTTAGCAGATAAAATATCGAGTTATGTAAGTTATAAAGTTAATGACCCAAATGAATCTTTGAATTTGGGAGAGGGATTATCAGGCTTAGCTTGGGTTCTGTTAAAGGTGTATAAAATTAAACCTAAAGATGAATATTTGATTTCTATTAAGAAAGTTTTTAAACGTATACAGAATGAACTTCCATTATTATATAATTCAGAAAAAATAGGATTTGAATTTGGAAATTCGGGTATTGCATTATTTCTTTTATCTTTATATAAGGAAGTTGGAGAACAAGAAATTATTATGCTTGGAGAAGCCTTATTAATATCTGATATTACTTCGGGGGAAATAGGTGATAATGAAACATATATGCATCCTATGTTAAGAGACGAAAAAGATATCTTATTCCCCTATTTTTCATATGGAACAGCTGGAATTACTTATGTAGCATTAGAATATTTTGAGTTAGGCATAAAAGAAAAGTTACAAGATTATCTAGCAAATTTGATTAATGGTATAAAAGTTAACTTTACAGTTCATCTGGGATTTGAAAAAGGAGAATCTGGTATTCTGTATGTCCTTTGCAAAGCTGCTCGGTTAGGATTTATTGATGTAGAGTATGTAAATGAGTGTTTAAAAAATATTTATATTCAACTTTATAGAGAACATGAGGATTATAATTTATTATGCCCTGGATATGCAATGCTTCGGTGTTCTATTGATTTTGGAACTGGAAGTGCTGGATTATTGTTAGCATTGAATGAATTTTCTACATTAGAGTGGAGGGAATCAGAATGTTTCGATACTTAAGATTCATACTAGTAGATAATAAGCGAATATTTATATGTGCTGTGTTATTTTTAGCTTTACTATCTCTTGATGGAATTGGTGCGCCGTATTTTTTAGGGAAATTTACAGATTATATGAACAAAAGTGATTTTGATAGCAGTATACATACAGTATTTTTATGGCTGATTTTTTTACTGTTAATTGTTTTATCACAATTTCTATTTAGTTTCTTTAAAGGAAAGTTTATTCAAAATGTAAATTATCAGTTAAAAAATATATATGCAGTAAATTCTGTTAGAAAAGAGAATTTACAGCAATCACCAAGTTCTTACATAACTAGTATTACTAGTGAAGTCCAGCAAATTGAACAAAAATTTATCAATAGTGTATTTACTATGATTTTGTGTACACTTCAAGGTGTTGTTACATTTATATTTTTGATGAATATCAATGTGTTAGTAGGCTTACTTTTTGTTGGTTTGGGAGCTATACCTGCTCTAATTCCTAAGTTAACTAAAAAATGGTTAAAGAAAGGAACTATACGTTGGCAAGAATCCAATGATCAATATATAGGATTTTTAACAGATTTTTTAGAGGCACGCCCGTTGATGAAAAGATTTGGTGTGGTAAATAATGTACTAAAAAAGTTGAATGAGAAGTTAGGAGTATCTGAAAAAAATTATTTTAAGATGGATTTTAATCAGAATATCGCTAATACAATTATTGGTTTACTATATGTGTGCTCATTATTGATAGCATTAATGCTGGGAATAAGTTCTGTTCAAAATGGATATATGACAGTAGGGAGTTTGCTTACTATTTATATGGCAGCTGATAGGGTTGTATCTCCATTAATAACTGTTGCTTCTACATATAATGTGATTCAATCAATTGATCCAGTATTGAATAAAGTGCTAACTCTTAATAGTAAAGCCGAAGAATATGAGCAACTGCTAGAGTTACCAACAAATACAGAAGTTATCTTAGAATTTAAACAAGCTACAGTAGGATATCAAGATAATGAATTGATTAAAAATATTGATTTTTCACTTGGAAGTTATGATAAGATATTATTCAAAGCACCTTCAGGTTCAGGAAAGAGTACTTTTTTAAAAACTATTTTAGGGGAAACGCAGGTATTATCTGGTACTATCAATTATGGGCAAGAACAAGGAATTGAACTTTTCTCTGTTGTTTCTCAAAACCCATTTATCTTTGACGAAACATTGCTGTTTAATCTGACGTTTGATAGTCCAATAGATGAAAGTAGAGTCATTGAAATTTTAAGAAGAGTAGGAATGAAACATTTAGCAACAAAAGAGATGTTACATACTAAAATGGATAAACAATTACATTCTCTGTCTGGTGGAGAATTAAAACGGTTAGAGTTAGCAAGAGCATTATTATTTGAAAAACCATGCTTACTTGTTGACGAAGCTTTATCAGGGTTGGATGATGAGAGTTCAAAAATTTTGAATGATTTGATAAAAACTTATTCTGGAGCAGTTATTGATATAGAACATCACATTTCAGAGGAAATGATGGTTGGATATGATAAGATCATTACTATCAAGGACAATCATCTAGTTATAAATAAGATGTTAGTAGAGTAATTAATAAGTAAAATAGTGTAATTAGATAATTTTTTGTGATTGGAAGAACTGATTTTTTTGCATACAAAAAATCCTGATGGTGATCAAAGGGTTCTATAATTTATAGGGTTGGTGGATTTTCTCCATCAACCCTATAAATTATAGAACCCTTATATGTTACATTTCCCTTTTTCTATTATTAGTCTTCTAAGTTTACGTTGTGGTACACTTTTTGAACGTCTTCGTTGTCTTCTAGAGCGTTAATCATACGTTCGAATAAACGTAAGTCATCGCCTTCAAGTGTTACTTCTGATTGAGGAATCATTTCGATTTCGCTCACTGTGAATTCAGTGATTCCTAAGTCTTCTAATGCTTTACGAACGGTGTGGAAGTCGTTTGGTTCAGCGTAAACAATCGCTTGGTCGTCTTCTTGAACAACGTCACGAACGTCAACGTCTGCTTCCATTAATTGTTCTAATAATTCGTCAGCATCTTTATTTGCGATACCGAAGATTGCTGTGTGGTCAAATAAGTAAGTTACAGAACCTGGTGCACCCATGTTACCGCCGTTTTTGCTGTAAGCGGCACGCACGTCAGCTGCTGTACGGTTTACGTTATTTGTTAAGGCATCTACGATAATCATAGATCCGTTTGGTCCGAAACCTTCGTAACGGAGTTCTTGGTAGTCGCCATCGCCGCCACCTTTAGCTTTTTCAATCGCACGTTCGATGATATGACGTGGTACATTATAAGTTTTAGCACGGTCAATAACGAATTTTAATTTTTGGTTTGAATGAGGATCTGGTTCCCCTTGTTTTGCAGCTACATAGATTTCAATCCCGAATTTAGCGTAGATTTTACTATTGTTAGCATCTAATTTTGTTTTCTTTTCGACAATATTTGCCCATTTACGTCCCATTGTTTCACTCACTTTCTGATTTTCATCTGGACTTAACTCTTCCATTATACACAATCAAGACGCGGTTTGTTAAGTGTTTTCTACTAAAAAAGGGCCAGTGAGCAAAGTTTGCAAGAATTCTTGAGCTATCGAGTATGATAGGAGTGAGGTGAGAAAATGGAAACCGTAAAAATCATCTATATTTCGACTCCGACATGCGGTGTGTGCCATGTGATTCGTCCGCAAGTCATGGAAATCGCAGGAGACTACGGCATTACCGTAGAAGAAATTGACGCCACTCTTCATCCAGAAGTGGCTAGCCGCTATGAAGTATTAACCGTGCCCGCCATTCTCTTGATGGTTGGAGACAAAGAATTCGCGCGCCAAGCTCGCTTTATTGACCTGATGGAACTCGAAAAGCGCATCGTTCAAGCAAAGGCGTATGTGGAAACGGAGGAAACAGAATGAAAACCATGAAAGAACGTATGCTCACGGGAGACTTGTATATTCCGTCTCTGACAGAGGGACTAAGAGACTTATCAATTAAAGGGAAAAAACTTGCGCAACAATACAATCGTTTGGACTTCGATGATTTCGAAGGAAGACGTGCGTTGTTGAAACAGTTATTCGGAAAAACAGGCGAGAAGATTTACATGGAGCAACCTGTCTATGTGGACTACGGAGTTCATACAACGATTGGCGAAGGCTTCTATGCGAATTTTGACTGTACATTACTAGACGTAGCGCCGATTACGATTGGGGACAACTGCATGTTCGGTCCGCACGTGTCGCTTGTGACGCCAGGACATCCAACCGATGCCGAAACGCGTAATGCGGGTCCAGAATTTGGAATGCCTATTACGATTGGCAACAGCGTATGGCTCGGGGCAAATGTGACGGTGAATCCAGGAGTGACGATTGGCGATAATACGGTCATCGGGTCTGGTTCTGTGGTGACAAAAGACATTCCAAGTAATGTGATTGCAGTCGGAAATCCATGCCGCGTCCTTCGTGAAATTACCGAAGAAGAGAAGTCTGAATGGAGACAAAAACACCAAGAGCTATTAAAAGAGCTTGGAAAATAAACCAGTAAATGAAGAAGGTCGTCCTAATAGGACGACCTTTTCGTTTGATTTATTTTTCAGTACAAGCAATAAAGCTTTCACGTAATTGGTTTTCTGGAAGGTTCTTTCCGATGAAGACCAATGTTGAGCCGCGTTTTGTATCATTCCAATCGCGACCTCTTGAAATGTCAAAGCTCATTTGAACCCCTTGGAAGATGATTTGGTAATCTAATCCTTCCACGTTTAAGATTCCTTTGTAACGGTATAATTCTGGCCCGTAAATATAAACAAGCTCGTTCAACCATTCGTTAATGTTTGCGAGAACTAAAGGTTTGTCAGTCTCGATAACGAATGAGTTAATACCGCTATGGTGGCTATGACTATGGTGATGATGATGCTCGTGATCATGGTCATGGTGGTCATGTTCGTGTTCGTGTTCGTGTTCATGCTCATGGTCGTGATCGTGGTGCTCATGGTCATGGTCATGATGGTGATGCTCGTGATCGTGGTCACCGTGCGCATGTGTATGGCCACATTCTTCGCAATATTCTTCTTCGGCGTGTTCTTGCATTTCTAAGATTTTCTTTTCAGATGCGTAGAACAATTCAAGGCCGAACATATCGCTCATATGAACAGGACGTGCGTCAAGGTCTTGGATTTCCGCAAAGGCATTGATGCTACGAACTTCGTTAATCACTTTCGCGTAAATCGTTTCGTCTACTAAGCTATGTTTTGACATGAAAATTTTATCCGCGAATCCAACTTGTTTTGCTGGTTCAGGTTGATGCGCTGTCTGGTATAGGAAGTTTTTAGAATCCACTACCGTTAATACTGCGTCTAAGATAAAGTGCTCGTTTAAGAATGGCACGTTAATAAATGTTTGTGCGATTGGAGCTGGATCCGCAAGACCTGTTGTTTCGAATAACACGCGGTCCACGCGAATGCCGTTTTGTTCTTTGACCATTAAAATGGATTTCAACATATCGGCAATGTCTGTACGAAGCGTGCAGCAGAGGCAGCCGTTATCCATTTGATAGATTTCTTCTTCAACGTCAAGAACGAATTGGTGGTCTACACCGATTTCGCCGAATTCGTTAATGACAACAGCGATATGTTCGCCGTGTTTTTCTTTTAAAACTTTGTTGATTAAAGTCGTTTTCCCAGCGCCAAGGAAGCCGCTGACGATTGTAACTGGAATTTTTTGTGTCATAATTCTTCTCCTTCACCTTTTCCATTTTCTTCAAGTAAATTCATTGTAGCACTCTCTTAAAAATTCTCAAAATAGACTGTTTCCAGCATTTGGTTGTGAATGTGCTATACTGAAACAGAGAAAACGAGAAAGAGTGTATCGAATGACAAAACAGGAAGTACCAAATGCGGCCATTAAGAAAATTGATTGGGCCGAGCAATTCATCAACCAACACTTACAAGCCTTTCGTTGCCCGTATTGCCACGAAGCGATGGTTTCTGCCGAGAATCATAGCGTAGTTTGCGAAAAGGGGCATAGGTTTAATATTTCGAAAAAAGGCACCTTGCATCTCATGAAGCAAAATGCGAATACGGATTATGATGCAACACTTTTCCAACATCGTTATGAACTGGCACAGAGTGGTTTCTTCGAGCCTTTATTAGAGGCAATCTTGCCCCATCTTTCGGGAGACGAAGAGAAGTTTATTGTCGATATCGGATGCGGGGAGGGCAGTCATTTATCGTGGTTATCTAAGCGCGTGAAGGAACCTTTATGCGGAATGGATATCGCCAAAGAAGGCATTCACCAAGCATCGGTTCATTTTGGAAACGAAGCGCTATTCTTCTTAGGAGACTTGGCGAACTTGCCATTTGCGGACGAATCCTGCGGGACGCTGTTAAATATTTTAACGCCGTCGAACTACCAGGAGTTTATGCGCGTATTAGTTCCAGGAGGAACGCTCGTTAAAGTCATCCCTGGCAATGATTATTTAACAGAGCTCCGTCAACAGCTTTACCGTTCGAATCCGGAAAAACAAACGTATTCGAATGCGGATATTCTAGAACGCGTGAAGACTGAATGCCCTCAAGTCACTTTTGAAGAGGTGCGCTACACGGTGGATTTATCCGAAGAAACCTATCGTCATTTACTTGAAATGACGCCTTTATACTGGGGAGCAAGCGACGAAGATAAGGCCTATAGCAACGCGCATCCGCTCTCACAAGTGACGGTGCACTATGTTGTGGCCATCGTGAAAAAGGGTGAAAACAAATAGGAAAAGTATGGTATAATAGAACTAATAACCACCAGGAGGATTTACCATGGGATTTAAAGATTTATTTTCTCGTAAAAAAGAAGAACCGAAAGTAGAAGAAAAACCGGTTCAACCAGAAGAAGTAAAAGAAGAGAAAAAGGAAGAAAAACAGGCAGTTGAGCCTGCTCCAAAAAAAGTTGAAGAAACGAAAGAAACTGAAGAACCACGTGTATTCACTGTGGGGATTGAATATGTATACTCTGTTTCAAAAGACTCACCAGATATGGTCGTTGCCGGACAAGTCAATGGAACGGTGAAAGTTGGGGATGAAGTCCTCCTTACAAAATTAGGTAGCGACGACGATGAACCGTTTAGAACTGCGGTTTACGGAATTCAAGTCGGCGAAGATCGCGTGATGGAAGTAACGAATCAAAAAGCCGTTTTATGGGTGGAAGATGCGACAAAATTCTTCCCATATGTTGGAACAGTGCTTCACTCTGAAGGTGTTACTGAAAAACAACTATACTCTGCATACATCAACGCATTAGGCGAACGCTTTATCGGCGTTGAAGGTGGCGTGCTTACAGATATGGACCGCGCACATTTAACAGTATCGGATGTAGCTGAAATTTGGCGACTTCTTTTATGGTATTGCAACGCAAATGCGGAGAAAGATACGGAAGAAACACGTGAAGAAAACTTCAACAAGATTCGCACGCTTGTAACGATGGTTCGCGACAAATTATTCCTTTTAGATGGCATTTACGCGGTTTATTCTAAGAAAACTGGTGAGCCATACTTATTTACAAAAACAACGACAACAGATAATGATAACTACATCACTTCACCGCCAATGGTTCATTTCGTAACGAAGGCGTTTAAAGAAAACTTGAAAGAACAAAATGAAGATACAGAAGACTTAGAACTTCGCTATATCGACAATGGAGAAGACAAACAAGGAATTCGAAACTTCATTAGAGAAGTTGTGTTACTCGACGGCGCGCAAGGTGTTCGCATCCTTTCTGAATATACTGCGATTGCGGCAGAAGGTCTGATTGAGTTTCCAAACTACGAAGGCATGCGTGATGTCGACATTCCTGTAGAAAATCCAGGATTAGTTCGCTGGATGCTTCTTCTAGGTCAATTAGGAAAACCAGATACTCCTGAAAAAGAATTTCTACATGAAATGTACTTCTATTTCTTCGGACAAGAATTATTGAAGTCTACTTTCATCATTCCAATGCGTACTCATGGTGAGATTCCAGAAGCCAACGAAAACGGCGTGACAAGTTTCAAAGAAGGCATGACGTTTGATTTAGCGATGGTCGAAGGAAGAGATAAGGAACAAGCCTTGATGTTCTTCACAGACTGGCTACGATTCCGCCAAAAATTTGGAGAAGAGTGGCAAGGGCTCATGCAACCACTCGATGGCAACCTAGGACTTCATGATGTAATCATCAACGGAACAGGAAACCCAGAAGCAGGTGCCTATATTACAGAAAGCATCTTCAACAAAATTAAAGAAGCGCACAAAAAAGACGCATAATGCTTAAGGACTCACAGTGTGGGTCCTTGTTTTTGTCTAAACGGCAATGTTTATAGCTGTTTTTGAGGCTGCTTTTATGCTGAAAAGGGTCCATTTTTCTCTTGTTTTAAATTTCTTACACTTTTCTTAACTTTTCAGTTGATTTTTTCTTAGAAAAGCGCTATTATACAAATAATCTTTTGCTCTGTAATTCATTTTGCACGGCAAGAGATGTTCGACTAACGTTAACTTTCGCAGTGTTTACACCGAAGGCTAGCGTTTTTTTTTGCTCAAAATTTAGACACTTTGTGATAAAAGAGAAGTATAGTACAATAGATAGGAAGAAAGAGAGGAGGTTTTTGATGGATACAGCAGTCTTAAAACAGAAAATTATCGCTAAAAGTAAAGAGCTTGGCATCGATAAGATTGGTTTTGCTTCTGCCGAGCCGTTTACGCACTTAGAAGAGAGCATGCGTCGTTCCAAAGAACTCGGCCATACGACAGGATTTGAGCATCCAGTGCTAGAAGAGCGTATTTATCCTGAGAAAATCTTCGACACTCCAAAAACCATTATTTCCATCGCGCTGGCGTATCCGACACTTCCAAAGAATAAGCCGGAACGTGTGAAGGGAGAGCGTCGCGGGGCCTTTGCGCGGGCTTCGTGGGGGGAGGATTATCACTTTATTCTCTCAAGACGCATGGAAGCACTGATTAACTACATCAAAGAAGAAGTTCAAGACGAAGATTCCAGATTTAAGCCGATGGTCGACACCGGTGAATTAATCGATGTCCGCGTGGCTGAGCGTGCAGGAATCGGCTTTGTCGGCAAGAATGGGCTTCTCATTACGAAGGAATTTGGCTCGTATGTCTACTTAGGGGAGCTGATTACGAATATCGAGTTTCCAACTGACGAAATGGTGGACTACGGATGCGGCGATTGTACGCGCTGTGTGGATTTCTGTCCAACCGGTGCGCTACTGGGCGATGGGCGTATGAATGCCATGCGCTGCTTGTCGTATCAGACGCAGACGAAGGGCTTTATGCCGCAAGAGTTTCGTAAAAAAATCGGTCATGTGATTTACGGCTGTGATATTTGCCAGCAAGTGTGTCCGTATAATAAGGGGAAAGATTTCCACTTGCATCCTGAAATGGAGCCATCCGTTGAGGAGACGCATCCGCTATTGAAACCGCTCGTGACGATTTCGAATAAGGAATTCAAGGAGCGCTTTGGTCAAATGGCTGGATCGTGGCGTGGGAAGAAGCCGTTGCAGCGAAATGCGATTATCGCCCTGGCCAACTACCGCGATAAAACGGCGGTGCCACTGCTGCTTCGTGTCATGAAAGAAGATATGCGTCCTGTGATGAAGGGAACCGCAGCATGGGCTGTTGCAGAAATCGTAAATGAGTCGAATGAAGAGATGATTCATTATTTTAACGAGCAAAAAGCAGCAGCGATGAAGAAACTCGAATCGCTCGAAAATCCGTCGAAGGAAGATATCGAGTTAGTTGAAGAATTAGACAAAGCAATTGTAGTCTTAGAAGAAAAATATAGAGAAGAGGCAACCAAATGACGGTGAATCATATCGTATTATTTGAACCACAAATCCCAGCAAATACTGGGAATATCGCAAGAACCTGTGCGGCGACGAATTCGCCACTGCACCTGATTGAACCGCTTGGATTCTCGACAGATGACAAGCACTTAAAACGCGCGGGGCTTGATTATTGGCACGATGTCGATATTACGTATCACAAATCCCTCGAAGCGTTCCTGGAGTATTTAGGAGAACGTCCATTATATTTAATTACAAAATTCGCGAACCATACGTATGATGAGGTGGATTTAGCCCGCGATGAGGAGCAATTCTTCATGTTCGGAAAAGAAACAACCGGCCTTCCTGAAGAGTTTATGCGTGAAAACGAAGAGAAATGCTTGCGTCTTCCGATGAACGATACGCATGTAAGGTCATTGAACTTGTCGAATACGGCAGCGATTGTCGTGTACGAAGCGCTTCGCCAACAACGTTTTGCAGGGCTTGAACTCGTGCATACGTATGATCATGATAAATTGAAGTAGGTGACAGGGATGAATCAAAACTTATATCAATGTATTGTGTACGCCATTTGTGCGATTGCCTTTGTGATTTTAGCGTTCGTTTCGAAGCCCCTCTACGGAATTGTGGCAGTATTATTTGCGATTTCTTCAGTGATCAATGGGATTCGTTATTTCAAAGAGAAGTAAAATTGCAAAATGAGGCTAGTTATGATACAGTGGATGACAGTTAAATAGCAAAATTGATGAAAAAGAGAGTAGTTTTTAACCGAATGTATTAGCGAGTTGGAAGGGTGAAAGCCAACCATTCATTAAAAATGAACCGCACTTTTGAAATGATTATTTGAAATGTAGGATAATCCGGATTCGCCGTTACCGAGTAAAGTGGCTCAATTTGAGCAAGCAGAGTGGTACCACGGGAATTCTCGTCTCTATATGACTGTCGTCGTATAGGGATTTTTTTGTGCAAATGGATATCCGAGTATAAAAACCAAAGAAAAGGAGAACAAAGATGAATTACAAGAAAATTGTTGCAGAACAAATCGCAAAAACAGTCGGCGAGCATTTAAGCGTTGATGAAATCGTATCAATGATTGAAGTGCCTAAATACGCAAACCAAGGGGACCTTGCTTTCCCTGCATTTACACTTGCAAAAGTCTTACGTAAAGCACCACAAGCGATCGCGACAGAAATCGTGGAAGCTGTAAGCGATAAGCACATCGAACGCGCAGAGGCAATGGGACCATACGCGAACTTCTTCTTAGAACGTAGCGCTTTTGCCGATGAAGTCTTAAAAGAAGTCTTAGAACTTGGAGAACGTTACGGGGATTGGGATTACGGTCAAGGACGTAAAGTCGTGATCGATATGTCATCACCAAATATCGCAAAACCAATGTCAATGGGACATTTACGGTCAACAGTAATCGGGAACGCGATTGCGAACCTTGAGAAAAAAGTGGGCTACGAGCCAATTCGTATCAACCACTTAGGAGACTGGGGAACACAATTCGGGAAATTGATTGAAGCGTATAAATTATGGGGAAGCGAAGAGCTTGTAAAAGCAGATCCAATCGCAGAACTGATTAAATTATACGTTCGTTTCCACGAAGAAGCTGAACTTGACCCAACGTTAGATGACAAAGGCCGTGCATGGTTCAAGAAACTAGAAGATGGAGATGCAGAAGCGGTTCGTCTATGGGAATGGTTCAGAAGTGAATCATTGAAAGAATTCAACCGCGTGTATGACTTACTCGGCGTGACTTTTGATTCATATAACGGAGAAGCGTTCTATAACGACAAGATGGACGTTGTGGTCGACATGCTTGAAGACGCGAACTTACTAAAAGTGGATAATGGCGCTACCATCGTAGACCTTGAAAAATATGATTTACCACCAGCATTAATTAAAAAATCAGACGGCGCAACATTATATATGACACGTGATTTAGCAGCCGCAAACTACCGTAAGAATACTTACGATTTCGCAAAATGTATTTACGTGGTAGGGATGGAACAATCAAACCACTTCAAACAATTAAAAGCAGTCTTAAAAGAATTAAACTTACCTTGGTCTGAAGATATCGTGCATATTCCATTCGGACTAATCACATTGAACGGTAAGAAATTATCGACACGTAAAGGGAAAATTATTCTTCTTGAAGGCGTGTTAAAAGAAGCGACAGAACTTGCTTTGAAACAAATCGAAGCAAAAAATCCATCGCTTGAAAACAAAGAAGCAGTAGCACACGCTGTTGGGGTGGGTGCGGTAATTTTCCACGACTTGAAGAACGACCGTACAAACAACTTCGACTTTGCGCTTGAAGAAGTCGTACAATTCGAAGGAGAAACAGGGCCATACGTACAATATACACATGCGCGTGCGATGAGTATTTTACGTAAAGCCAACCATACTGTCGATACAAAAGAGGTATTCTCATTAACAGACGATGATGCGTGGGAAGTATTGAAACTCATCGAAAACTATCCAAACGTAGTCCGCTTTGCTGAAGAAAAATGCGAACCATCTGCGATTGCAAAATTTGTTATCAACTTAGCACAAGCGTTCAACAAATATTACGCACATACAAAAGTACTCGTTGAAGATGATGCCTTCAACAGCCGTATCGCTTTAGTACAAACAACAGCAAGCATCCTAAAACAAGGCTTAGCGCTTCTTGGCGTAGCTGCTCCAGATGAAATGTAGTCATTGACATCAAGTAGGATAAGCCGTATACTAAATGCACATATATAAGCAATGAACAAGCGCAGTAGTGGTTGTCCACGGGAGAAAGAAGAGAATTGTCGGTCGGTGCAAGACAATCCCCCACATCCGCGAAGTACACTTGGGAGCTATCCGTCAGGACGTCTCATCCGCGATAAGGATGCTCGAGTGGATGATGCCTTGCATCGTCAACAAGGGTGGTAACACGGTGAAAATCGTCCCTAATAGTCTTTTTGGCTATTAGGGATTTTTTATTTACAAGAAAGAAGGGAAGAAACAAGATGAACATTATCGATGATTTAGAATGGCGCGGCGCCATCAACCAAATGACAGATGAAGAAGGCTTACGTGCCTTAACAAGCGAAAAGGCTGTATCGCTTTACTGTGGGGTAGACCCAACTGGAGACAGCATGCACATTGGACACTTAATTCCGTTTATGATTCTTCGTCGTTTCCAATTAGCAGGACATAAACCAGTCATCTTGATTGGTGGAGCAACAGGTTCAATCGGAGATCCAAGTGGTCGTACGAGCGAACGTGTGCTTCAATCAATGGAACAAGTTCAACATAACGTTGAAAAACTAACAGCACAAATGAAGAAATTATTCTTCACAACAGATGAAGACCAAGCAACATTACGCCTTGTAAACAACTACGATTGGACAAAAGATTTATCATTATTAGACTTCTTACGTGACTACGGAAAACATTTCAACTTGAATACAATGCTAGCAAAAGACGTTGTCGCAAGTCGTCTAGAAGTGGGGATTTCATTTACAGAATTCTCATACCAAATCCTACAATCAATGGACTTCTTGCATTTATTCAAGACAGAAGACGTGCAAGTTCAAATCGGTGGTGCAGACCAATGGGGGAACATCACTTCAGGGCTTGAGTTAATCCGTAAAGTGGAAGGCGCAGAGTCTCGTGCGTACGGTTTAACCATTCCATTGATGTTAAAATCAGACGGTACAAAATTCGGGAAATCAGCTGGTGGTGCTGTATGGCTCGATCCTGAAAAGACTACTCCATACGAATTCTACCAATTCTGGTTAAACCAAGACGACCGCGACGTGATTAAATATATCAAGTACTTCACATTCCTAGATCGCGAAGAAATCGAAGCGCTCGAAGAAAAAGTGGCGACAGAACCACATAAACGTGAAGCGCAAATCCGCCTTGCCGAAGAAGTCACTCGTTTCGTTCACGGCGAAAAAGCCCTAGAAGACGCGAAGAAAATTACAAACGCGCTCTTCACAGGGAACGTACAACAATTAACAGTCGACGAAATCGAACAAGGCTTCAAAAACATGCCAACCTTCGAAAGTTCACAAGAAAGCCAAAACCTAGCAACATGGCTTGTGGACCTTGGCATCGAACCATCAAGAAGACAATCACGCGAAGACATTCAAAACGGCGCGATTTCTATCAACGGTGAAAAAGTAACGGACTTAGAATTCGAATGGACGAAAGAACAATCCTTCGAAGAACGCTTCGTCATCGTCCGCCGCGGTAAGAAAAAATACTTCTTAGTAGTATTGAAATAATAAATTAAGTGCAAGTACAGATGATTCCTGCGAATCCTTACGGGAGTAAGACAAAAGCTAAAAATGGACTCACAGTGTGAGTCCATTTTCTTTTAGTGGTTTCAAATCCTTCGCACTGTGAAGGATTTCCGCAAGGCTGATTAGGCATAAGCAAATCACGAGTGATGAAGCTTATGCCAATCAGCTACTGCGTATAACTCTTTAAGCTTCTCTTATTTTATGCGCCCACGTTACTGTGATGATAAAATCCACAGTATTCTCCAGAATCATCCTGTTGTGCATTTTATCCAAAACTACTAAGAAAATTTATTCTTTGTGAGCTGACGATAACGAGCAGTTCACAAAGTTTGAACTAAAAAAATGTTTTAAATAGATTTTCAAACCTGTTATAAACGCCTACATAATCATATTTCAAAAGCAAATGTAAAAAACACAATATGACATATACGTTATATTGCAAAATAACTTTTTGGTCAAAAACCCAAATTTGTTGGCTCCAAAACTCAAGATTTAGTGAGCGCATTTCAAATGCAAAAGTCAGAAATTTCCCATTTAAACCTGCACCCGCTCAATCCCTAGAAGCTCTGGCTGTGTTAACGCAGAATGTGCAGAGTTATTTTCAAGCGGAGAAAAAATAAGATTCCAAAGAGTAGGCGGATTTTATAATAACCGTAATGGGGGATAGGATTAAATGCGAAATAGCGGCCGTCAGAAATTTTTCTGTACGGCCGCTTTGAGGCTTTAAAGGTGAGAGACTTCGGCTCGAACCGGTCCCCCATTACAGTTATTATCAATAAATCCGCAAGGATTCTTTGGAATCAATTTATACTTTTTTACGTTGAAAATCTCCAAAAATTCACATTTTAACCTGTAATTTTTCACAAAAAATAACCATTTATGTATCAAAAAGGTCAGTCGTTCGGGTTATGTTACAGCTTTATTACAAGGTATTATCAATTCAAAGAAAATCAACATCGGCCTAAAGTCCTATGGTATTATAGTACCAAGTTAAGTTTTATTAAAAGCCGTGACCGGCTACTTCGAATATATATTAGTGAGAAACATTGGAGGAAAATCACTTGAAGAAACGTTTATTAACAGTATTAGTAACAGGAACAGTATTATCATTAGGAGCTTTAGCGCCATCAGTTAACGCGCAAGATTTCGATTCACAAATCGAAACAGTTAACTCATCAATCGCTAACATCAATGAGAAAAAATCAGCAGTTAATTCTACAATCGATACATTAGCGAAAGAATTATCTGATGTACAAACTAAAATTGATACAACTCAAGCTAAAAAAGCTGAAGTTCAAGAACAAATCGAAACATTAAAAGCTGAAATTGCTAAATTAGAAAAAGTAATCGCAGAACGTAACTCACGTTTAGAAGAACAAGCTCGTTCAGTACAAACAAACGGTGCTCGTTCATACTTAGATTTCTTATTAAACGCTGAAAGCTTATCAGATGCGGTTAGCCGTATCGGTGTTGTAATGGACTTAATGAGCGCAAACCGCGAATTAATGCAACAACAAGCTGAAGACAAAAAACAAGTAGAATCTAAAGAAGAAGCTCAACAAGAAAAATTAGCTGAACAAGAAGCAGCTGAAAAAGAATTAGCTTCATTACAAACAGAATTAAACGATACTTTCTCTAAAAACAAAGTATTATTAGCGAACCTTTCACAAGAAGAAGTAGCTGAAATCGCAAAACGTGATGGATTAGTTGCTGAAAAAGAAGCTTTCCAAAAACGTTTAGCTGAAGAAAAAGCAAAAGCTGAAGCAGAAGCAGCTCGTATTGCTGAAGCATCTCGTCAAGCATTAGCAGCACAAGCTTCACAATCACAAACAACTGCTACACAAACTTCATATGAAGCTCCTGCACCTGCAGCAGCTAGCACAGCTTCAACAAGTACAGCTTCAACTTCAAGCTCTACTTCAACACCAGCAGCTCCAGCACAAACATCAAGCTACACTTACACAGCTGGCGGAGGTTTCCCAGCAGTTGACCCAAGTTTCCGTGCTTCACTTAACGGTGGATACTTCGGACAATGTACTTACTACGTATTTAACCGTATGGCACAAGTTGGTACACCAATCGGACACAGCATGATGGGTAATGCGGCTGAATGGCCTTCATACGCTCGTAGCTATGGATACTCAGTATCTAACTCACCTTCAGCTGGTTCAGCAATCGTATTCCAACAAGGTTTAGCAGGTGCTGACCCAACTTACGGACACGTAGGATTCGTAGAAGCAGTTAACGCAGATGGTTCATTATACATCTCTGAAATGAACGTACGTGGATTAAACGTAATCTCTTACCGTACAATCCCAGCAAGCGTTGCAGCTCGCGCAACTTACATCCGTTTCTAATATGAAATGAAATAACCGTCTCCTGAAAGGGAGGCGGTTTTTGTTTGCACTTTTTAGAGCAGCCTTTAACAGGAATAGGTTGACACATCCCCTCGCATTTCTTATGATAAAGACAAGTCAGATTTAAAGGAGCATTTTAATGAAGAAAATTTTGAAATTAACAATGGTGTTGTTAGGAGCGTTATTTGTTTTAGTCGGTTGTAGCTCAGAAACAAAAAGTGAATTTGCTTTTGATTTGAGTGATATAAAACAAAAAATAACTTATGTATACGATAAAGAAAAAGATTCAGTTTCATCTATAACATTTAATCTCATCTACGACATTTCAAAAGGTAAAGATATTGAAGAAAAAGCACGTAGTACCGCAAAACTAATAGTAGACGACGCGAGCGGTGTTGAAGGGGTTAAAGTCACTCAATCTGATAGCGCAAAAGAACTAAAGATAACGATTGAAGTGGATCTAAAGAAGTTCAACTATGATGATGAGAAGACAGCTGCTAAAGCGCCAGCTCTCTATAGTAGTGTTCATACAGCGGTAATAAAGAAAAATGATATTTATAGCTTTGAAGAATCTAAAAAGAGTATTTTAAAAGAAGGATTTAAAGAAGTGAAATAGTCGAATAGAAACTTGGATTTCAGTGAATGGAATCCAAGTTTTTATATAAATGATGAGTGTGGACTTCAACAGAATTTGACAAACGATAGTTCATTTTCTATGATAAAGTCAAGTCAGATTTAAGGAGTATTTGAATGAAGAAAATCTTGAAACTATCTATTCTATTATGGGGAGCGTTATTTGTTTTACTAGGATGTAGCCAAGAAACAAAAAGTGAATTTGTTTTACAGGAGATTGCTAGTAAGACGAAATTAACCTATGTATATGATAAAGAGAAAGATTCAGTTTCTAAACTAACTATGGAAATCATTTACGATATCACCAAAGATGAACGGTACACAGAAGCCGTTCGTAGTCAGCGAGACGAGATTGTATCGGAGATGGAAGGAATTGAAGGTGTTACATACACTAAGAAGGACGATATTAACTACATTACGCTAACGATTGAAGTCGACGTTAATAAATTTAAGTTCGATGATGCAGCAAGCCGCAAGAAGGCGCCAACACTCTATAACACCGTTAATGCAGCTTTGAAAAGAAAGGATAATATGGTTAGCTACCAATTATCTAAAGACGCTATTTTAGAATACGAGTTTAAAGAAGTGAAATAAAGGGAGTGCTGTCATGAAGAAAATATTGAAGTTATGTATTGTACTACTAGGGGCATTGTTTGTATTACTAGGATGCCGTTCAGAAAGTAAAGCATCATTTGTTTTGCAAACAGAAAATTCGAAGGTCACTTATACATATGTATATGACAAAGAGAATGACACAGTTTTATCTCTAACAACTGATATTGTAGTACGTTTATCAGGTGTTCCAGAATATGCAACAGCAGCACGTCAAAGAAGAGATGAAATCGTGAATCAAATGAAAGCTACAGAGGGCGTAAAAGTTACTTCCGTAGATGGTGAAAAAGAAATAGCATTCACTGTTGAAATAGACATGAAGAAGTTCAAATTGGATGACTCAGAAAGTCGTGCAAAAGCGCCAAGTTTATATGAAACAATGGATGTCGCACTGATTAAGAAAGATGATAAAGTAAGTTTTTCAGCATCTAAAGAAAACATTGAACGCCTTGGATTTGTTGAGCAAAAAGAAGAAAAATAAATATAGAAGAACTTGGATTATGGCAAACGTAATCCAAGTTTTTTATATAAATGATGAGTGTGGACTTCAACAGAATTTGACAAACGATAGTTCATTTTCTATGATAAAAGCAAGTCAGATTAAAGGGAGTATTCTAATGAAGAAAATCTTGAAATTATCCATTGTACTATTGGGGGCGTTATTCGTATTACTAGGATGCCGTTCAGAAAGTAAAGCGTCATTTGTTTTTCAAACGGCAAATGCGGAGGTCACTTTTACATATGTATATGACAAAGGAAATGACACAGTTTTATCTCTAACAACGAAGTCAGTAATGAAACTAGCCAATATTCCAGAATACGATACAATAACACGTAGAATTCGAGATGAACTCGTGAATGAAATGAAAGATATCGAAGGCATCAAAGTCACTACATCAGACAGTGAAAAAGAATTAAATTTCACGATTGAAGTGGACATGAAAAAGTTCAAATTGGACGACGCAGAAAGTCGTGCAAAAGCACCAGAGTTATATAGAACAATGGATGTGGCGCTTATAAAAAAAGACGATAAAATCAGTTTTTCAGCATCCAAAGAAAGCCTTGAAAGCAAAGGATTTGTTGAGCAAAAAGAAGAAAAGAAATAATTTTATCAATCAAATAGCAGGACTTGGATGATGATAAACGTCATCCAAGTTTTTTTATTGGAGAAACAGCATAAAAACAGCTTTTTGAGGCAGAGAGATTGCCTAAGTGGCGGCGAGGTGCTACAATACAAACATAAATAACATTTTCGGGGCAAGGTGAAATTCCTGACCGGTGGTATAGTCCACGAGCCGATTGGCATGATCTGGTGCAATTCCAGAACCGATAGTATAGTCTAGATGTGAGAAAATGGCACTATTTCAACAAGTCTATTTGATGAGCAGTATTGAAAGGTCCATTTCAATGCTGCTTTTTTCTTTGAAACTGAGAAACAGTGCAATTTCCTTCGCCCTATGAAGGAGGACGTACCATGAGTACAAATGTAAAAAAGTCGAACAGAACATCGGCTAAAAAAATTGTTCTAGTAGGAGTCTTTGGTGCGATTAGTACCGTATTAATGCTATTATCGTTCAACGTACCGTTTATCCCAACATTCGTGAAGCTCGACTTCTCGGATTTACCAGTATTACTGGGTGGATATCTTCTTGGACCATTGCACGGAAGCTTGATTGCGCTCATCAAAGTGTTGCTAAACTTCTTCTATAACGGGTCAATGACTTTTGGAATCGGAGAAACAGTAAACTTAATCGGTAGCTTAAGCTTTATGTTACCAGCAGTGCTTTACTATCAACGTCGCCGTAATTTCAAATCAGCGGTAATCAGCTTAGTCATCGGTACGATTTCAGCGACAGTGGTGTTACTGACAGCGAACTACTTCGTGATGTTCCCACTTTATGCAACAGCGATGAACTTCCCAATGGAAAAAATCGTTGCCGCAGCACATGCATTAAACCCATTGGTAACAGACTTAGGATCATTAATGGCATTCGCATTACTTCCATTTAATATCGTGAAGTTCGGCCTAAATAGCGTACTTGCGATGTTAATGTACAAACGTTTAGCGCAAACCTTAAAATTAGAACATTAATCCAGAGTCGGGCTTCGTGCCCGGCTTTTTGTTTTGAGGAAAATTTCTTCTATATAATAGTAGAAAACTGCTTATAAATTTGCAGAAACTCTTTATTTCCAATAGCAATCTGCTAAAAAATGAGGTAGGATAGATAAGAATGAGGTGAACCAATGAAAGGAAAAACATGGACCAAGTTGCAACTATCCATCGTTGCACTCAGCTCTGTTCTCATGGGAACGAGCGGATTTTTAACCATTACACAACAATCATTATTTGGGCTTGAAGCACCAACAATTTCCATCCTATCCATCTTCTTTAGCAGTCTATTACTTTGGCTCTTTGTCGCAACTGACTGGCCAAGCGTTCTCTGCTATGTGATGTTAGGAATCGGGATGCTTCCAGGCGTCAACTATGGACAGATTTTTAGCCTGTCGTTTGGGAATACAACCTTTGTCTTCCTATTATTTACATTCTTAATGACTTACGCTTTGGAACAAACGCCTGCACTTAGACGTTTCGTCGCGCGTGCACTCGGCAGCTCCTTTGCAGGAAAGTCTCCATGGCATTTTATCGGGGCTTTTTACGCCAGCGTTCTTGCCATTAGCCTCTTTATTTCGCCGACGATTCTCTTTATGATCGTCTTCCCGATTTACGAGGAAATCATGGTCGTTCTCGGGTTGAAAAAAGGGGACAGAGAGGCTTCGGTGCTCCTGATTGCACTTTTTGCCACGGTGGCAATCGGTACTGCGATGACGCCAATCAACCACGTCTTCTCTGTGACTGCCATGGCGCTTTACAAGAATGCGACAGGAATCGCGATTTCCAACGCGCAATATATGATGATTGGCATTCCAGCCGGACTCGTGCTCTTTATCGCGATGTGGGCTGTTCTTAGAACCGTTTGGAGAGTGGATTTATCAAACGCAGAAATGAAACCACTCGAATCGCTTGAAGCTCTTCCTGCCAAATCAAAACGCGAAACCGCGACAGTATTCATCTTCATGGGCGTCGTCTTATTATGGGTGTTACCAGAACTCGTAGGAGGATTCTTACCAGATATTGCAGCCTTCCTAAAAACAGCAGGAATGGCATTCCCACCGATGATTGGGGTCATCGTGATGGCGATTCTGTCCTTTGACGGGAAACCACTCTTATCGATTCAAGAAGGACTTCAAAAAGGTGTGTACTGGCCAAGTATGTTCTTGGTTGGAGCCACTTTAAGCATGGGAACTCTTGTCACAAAACCGGAATTAGGAGTGATCGGACTTCTTGAAAGTTCACTCGTACCGGTGTTTGCGACACTCGCTCCAATTCTTGTCGTGATTATCTTTGTCCTCTGGGCAGGATTACAAACGAATGTCTCTTCAAACTTAGTAACCGTATCGGTAGTCACAACCGTATTAACGACTGTCTATGCGACAGGCTCCGTCGAGGTACAAGCTGGAACGATTGCCTGCTTGATTGGATTCATGGCGAGTCTTGCCTTTATGACACCACCAAGCATGCCGTACGTGGCGATTTCGGTCGGTTCGGGTTGGACAAATGCAAAAGATGCCTTTGTATACGGAGGAGGCCTATTCCTACTCAGCGCCGCTAGTGCGATTATTGTAGGTTACCCATTAGGCGTCTTCTTTGGAATTTAACAGTAGGAGGAAATCGAGTGTTAGAAAAACAGCGCGCAGAAATTGATGCCATCGACCGCGAGATTGTAGCGCTCTTTGAACGCCGCATGCAAGTCGTTGTCGATGTCGCTCGTATTAAAAAAGAAAATGGTATCGCGATTTTAGATGCGAGTCGCGAAAAAGAAGTGATTGCCAAGGTGCAGTCGTACTTGAAAGATGCCACATTGAAAGAAGAGTTGGCAGAAGCTTACGAGACTTTGATGAAGGTCTCAAAGGACTATCAACAAAAACAAATAGAAGCATAAAAATGAAACTCCTAGAGGTAGTATGATTACTCCGAATCCGTGGATTCTTCGTAATCAACTCTAGGAGTTTTTTATCTAAGAAGATAAATAGTTTTAGAAACTTAAAAGTCTTGGCACCCGTTCTTTTATTGATAAGGGAAGAGTGATAAAATAAGAGAGAAGATTCGAAGGGAGAGGAGGAGCCTGATGTTAGAGCATCTAGCTTTTAAAGGCGAGTGGCGCCAGTATCAAAAGCGCATTTTAGAAAAGAGCGATACGATTATGGCGGATGGCCATATTCATTTGGTGGCGGCTCCAGGTTCTGGGAAAACGACGCTAGGAATTGAATTTATCCGTCGTAATAGTAAGCCGGCGCTTATTTTAGTGCCGACTGTAACCATTCGTCAGCAGTGGGTGGACCGTATTCGTGAGGCGTTTTTGGATGATGCGCGTCTAGCCGATGAAATGATTTCGCAAAATCTGAAACAGCCAAAGACAATCACCGTTGCGACGTATCAAGCGTTGCACAGTGCCATCAATCGTCTAGAAGGCGACGCTGAAGTAGAGGATACGGATGATGTGGTCGAGAACGAGCACTTTGATTTTAAAGACGTGGATATTATTAAGCTCTTTAAGGAAGCAAATCTTGGAACATTGTGCCTCGATGAGTGTCATCACTTGCGAAATGAATGGTGGAAGAGTCTAGAAACCTTCCGTAAATCCTTTGCGGACATCAGTGTGATTTCGCTGACGGCAACACCTCCATATGAAGGGGAGCCAGCGCTTTGGGAGCGTTATGTGGCCATGTGTGGGGAAATCGATGAAGAAATTACCGTTCCAGAACTCGTTAAAGAGGGTAGTTTGTGTCCGCACCAGGACTATGTGTATTTCTCTTTCCCAACGAAGGAAGAGGAGAAACAACTCGATCAGTTTTCTACGCAGAAGAGAACCCTCTTGAAAAATCTGTCGTCGGATTCGATGTTTTGTGAGGTGGTAAGAACTAGCCGCGCGCTCGATGGAACGATCTCAGAAGATGAACTCCTAAATGAGCCGAAGTATCTCTCGGCAACACTGATTTTCCTACGACATAAAGGGATCGAGTTCCCGAAACATTTCCAACAATTACTTGGGGCGAGCCTCCTTCCGACGTTTGACTTGGCGTGGTTTGAAATCCTCTTACAAGGAATGTTATTTGACATTCCGCATTGGTATGATTTATCCGAAGAAGACTGTAAAGAATTGAAGCATGAGTTGAAATCGCTCGGATTGATTGACCGTAAACAAGTGCAGCTGCTTCGCAATAAACAACTCGACCAGCTATTAAATCAATCGCTTGGGAAATTAAATGCCGTCAGAGAAATCTTTAAGGCTGAATATGAAACCTTAGGCAGCGAATTGAGACAGTTGATTCTAACCGACTTCATTCGAAAAGATTTTGAGGTGCACTTAGGAAATCCAGAAGTCCAATATAGCCAACTGGGCGTATTACCGTACTTTGAAGTTCTACGTAGAGAGCTTGTGGAGCACCAATTAGACGTTCCTGTGGCGGTTTTGACAGGAAGTCTCGTGATTATCCCGACAGGTGTAAAATCGCGTTTAGAGGCTATTTTTGGCCCCGATAAGATTACCTTCCAACAAGTGGGACAGCTCGATGAGAAGGATTATGTAAAGGTCCGTTTAGTAGGCTCGCAACATGACTTAGTCAGCGCCGTGACTCAGCTTTTCCAAGAAGGGCAAATCCATGTCGTAATTGGGACAAAATCTCTCCTCGGCGAAGGTTGGGATGCGCCATGCGTGAACTCATTGATTCTCGCTAGCTTTGTCGGAAGTTTCATGCTCAGCAATCAGATGCGAGGTCGCGCGATTCGCATTTGGCCGGAAAATCCGGAGAAGACAAGTAGCGTTTGGCATCTGGTGTCGATTAATCTTGCGGAGAAAAAACTCTTCAAGAAGAAAGAAGACGAAGAGGATTTACCGATTGGAATCGATAGTCCGGATATGGAATTATTACAGCGCCGCATGAAGCAGTTCTTAGGCCTACACTATAATGAAAATACTATTGAATCAGGCGTGGATCGACTCGACCTTGGAACAATCAAGTTTACGAAGAAGGATTTAACAAAGCTCAACCAAGAAACCATCGAACGCTCGCGTAACCGTGAAGAGTTAAGGGAACGCTGGAATGAATCCCTTCCGCTTCTAGAAGACATGGAAGTTTCCAATGAAGTGGGAGTGGACAAGACGTTCTTGCCAACCGTTCTTCTGACAGATGCACGGAAAATTCTAACCTATGCGCAAGCAATCGCACTGACGGAACTGATTGTCTACATTATTCTCGATTTTGCGAACGGACCATCCCAACTCTTATATCCAGTGTTTATCTTGTCGCTGATCGCATTAAATATCGTCTGGTTGAGATATTTCCTATACAAGAGTCCGTATAAACGCCTCGAACTCTTTGCCGAAGCCGTCCGAAAAGCCTTGCTGGCGTCCGGACATTTGCAGACCCAAAACTGCAAGGCCAGAGTCGTACGCGGTGATAAGAATTCGATTCAAACCGCCACTTATCTAAAGGGTGGAACCTTGCGCGAAAAAGAAATTTTTGCACAGGCACTGTCGGAATTCTTTGCTCCAATCGAGAACCAGCGCTATATACTAAGAGCCACGACTTGGGTCAATGATCAAACAAAATATTTCGCAGTCCCAAGCATGTTCGATAAGCGAAAAGAAGACGTCATCGCCTTTGTTGCCAACATTGAAAAATACATTGGCAATTACGAAATCATCTACACCCGTAACGTAGAAGGACGTCATATTCTCTTGGATGCACGACTAAACGCATTAGGAAATAAACAAGAGCGTACCTTCTCGAAAAAGAAAGTCACCTCTAAATTAAAATAATCCATAAAGAATCTAGCCAGAAAACTGACTAGATTCTTTCTATTTTTACGGTAAAATCCTTGCATTCTATTTCAAACTATTGTAAGATATCTGAGTACGAAATTTTAATATTTGCTGGAGGGGTAGCGAAGTGGCTAAACGCGGCGGACTGTAAATCCGCTCCTTCGGGTTCGGCAGTTCGAATCTGCCCCCCTCCACCATTGGGGTATAGCCAAGCGGTAAGGCAACGGACTTTGACTCCGTCATTCGTTGGTTCGAATCCAGCTACCCCAGTCCTACAGGCACCGATTCCGGTGCCTTTTTTGTTTCCCAAACCTAAATTTTTCCCCACCTTCGCAGCACCTCTCCTTGTCCGTCCCACCGCCTGAAACCATTCGTAATTTTCTTATTCACTCAATTTGTGATGTGTGCTAAAGGGAAATTTTTAGAAAGCGAAAATTATATGGAGTCTCAGAAGAACTCCTAATGGATTTCATCATAATAACAATAAGGTAATTGCAAGCAATGTGAATTACTGAGGGTTAGCGATTTATCACTTACCCTCAGTTTGAAGCTTGCTACCCTTGAGACAAAGGCTCGAGGGGATGCCGTTATTGTTATAATGATGAAAATAATCCATAGGAGCTCTAAGAGACTCCATTATTTTTTAATACACTTATTATTATCATTTCCCTTTAGCGCACCAATCCACCAAAATTGGCCAAAAAGTAAGAAAATTACGAAATGTTTCAAAAAGTACTAAAAATTCCCTAACATTAGGAAATAATTTTAGATATAATAGTATCAAATAGGTTCTTATATCTAAATGAAGATGCTTCATTCTTTTTAATAACTGAAAAATCAACTAATTACTGTTAAGTTACTTAGGATTGCTGTAAATAATAATAAAACAGCGAGAGAAATTCCAATGAATAAAATTTTTTGGGTATATCAGCGAGTCTAGTAGCGAGTAAAATGAAGGGTCTGGCAGAAAACCATAATTTGCCAATAGGAATAACAGGATTGACAGATTGTAAAATCGATATGATTTATGACCAATATCATCCAGATGTACTTTTGTTAGGAGCACAACTAAACGTCATGGATGAACAGGTATTTATTGAAATCGGTAACGGTATCTTAGACGGGGATTATAAATCATTCCAAATATCATTGCGTATGGTCCAAGTTTCCAAGGGCAAAGAGATATTGTGCATTTGTCAAATGAATGGATTGGCATAAAAGACTTAGAAACAGATACGATTATTTATGGATTAGCGTTACTCGCATTGTCGCGCATGAAAGAGGGGACATTATGACAGTAGAAGTATGTGCTGGAAGCATTACAGACTGCCTTATTGCAGAGCGTGCTGGTGCTGACCGCATTGAATTGAATAGCGCACTGTTCTTAGGAGGATTAACGCCAAGCATCGGGACTTTACAGAAAGTGCTCGAGTCTGGAGTGAGCCTTCCGATTGTGTGCATGGTTCGTCCTCGTGGCGCAGGCTTTTGTTACACGAAGGAAGAGTTTGAAAGCATGCTAATCGATGCGAAACTCTTATTAGAAGCGGGTGCGAAAGGATTAGCGTTTGGATTTTTATTAGAAGACCGGACGATTGACTGGAACCGTACGAAGCAGATGATTGAGTTGTGTCAGAAATATCAAGCCGAGAGTGTGTTCCATAAGGCGTTTGACCTTGTGCCGGATGTGGAGAGTGCTATCGAGGGCTTGATTAAGCTAGGATGCACGCGCATTTTAACAGGGGGACAACAGGCGCAAATTGAAAAAGGAATCCCGCTCTTAAAAGAGCTACAGTCTCGCTACGGAAGTCAGATTGAACTGCTTTGTGGCGGCGGTGTCACGAAAGAAAATGTGCAACACTTAATGCAGGAGACGGGAATTTCGCAAATCCATGGAACGTTTAAGACGTGGAAGACGGACCCGACGACTGCAGGAGATGGGCTGAGCTATGCCTATCATGAAAATGGAGATTACGAACAGACGGATGAAGCGTTGTTGAAAGAAGTAGTGGCGCTTGTTCGTGGAAAGGAGGAAACGAAATGAGTAAACGATTGTTAAATTGTGTGGCCAGTGATTTCAGAAAAATGACAGGAAAAGAATTGAAAAAGGCGATTGAAGCTGCAGAAGGAAGAACGGTGTGCTGTGAAACGGTATGCTCACGTCCAACGATGCTGAATGAATTATCTAACGCAGAAATCGCAAAGGCGTTCGGTGGAGACATGGTGCTCTTGAACGGGTTTGACTGTATTGATCCACTGATTTACGGTGCTGAAGAAAGTGAAAACCCAGTCCAACGTGCGAAAGAACTGAGTGGGTTGCCAATCGGGGCGGACTTGGAGCCAGTGGACATGAATGCAGAAATGCTAGAAACACGTATCGAAATCTCACCAGGGCGTCAATGTACGGTGGAAACAGTGAAACGTGCCGAAGAACTCGGTCTTGATTTTATCTGCTTAACCGGAAATCCAGGGACAGGGGTAACCAATGAAACGATTGAAGCGTCCCTTGCCATGGTGAAACAACACTATTCAGGGCTTGTGATTGCTGGGAAGATGCACGGAGCAGGCTCGAAGGAACCTGTGATGAATGTGGACATCGCGAAACGCTTCATTAAAGCAGGAGCTGATGTGATTCTGGTTCCAGCGGTTGGAACGGTGCCAGGGTTTACCGATGAAGAGCTTGTAGAAATTGTGAAAGTGGCGCATGCCAACGATGCACTTGTGCTTTCTGCGATTGGAACAAGCCAAGAAGGTTTTTCAAGAGAAGTGATTGAACAAATTGCCATCCGTAATAAAGTGGCCGGTGTGGATATTCAACATATCGGGGACGCAGGATACGGCGGTTTAGCGACAGTGGAAAATATTTACGCATTGTCAGTTGCGATTCGAGGGGTTCGTCATACAGTAGCTCGTATGGCACGCTCGGTGGTTCGATAATTGAAAGAAAAAAAGAACAGCACACTAGCTTAAGGCTGGTGTGCTGGTTTTTTGTCTTCTGTCTTTCTGCCTGTGAAGTTGAGTTCGGGCTCACATCCTAGTAGTTGAACTCTACCTCGCAGAAATGGCGTGCGTTTCCCGAAACGTCCGCACGACTCGTTCCGAGTCCCTTCCGGCGTTCCGGTCCAACGTTCCATTTCTGAGCGCTCGGTCTCGTATCCTATGTGTTCTGCAAATCTTCCACTTCCGCAACAGAGTAGTCTTTCTTTTCGAGGGCGTCGATGATTTGTTGTACGGTATCTTTTGTCACGCCTGCTGGCAATGTCACCAAGATACGACGTAAGCTTTTATCTTTCTCAGTATCGATAGTCATTACGTTGGCGATAGAAGCGTACTTGTTGATTACTTTAGAGATATTGGCAAGGGCGCCTTTTTCACCACCAGAGATAATCGTTAATACATAAGAGCCGTTTTTCACGTTCCATGATTCTTGAAGCATGCCCAGTAAGCTGCTGTGTGTCAAGATTCCGTAGAAACGTTGTTGTTTATCTAATACGGCAATGTAAGGTAATTCTTTAATCGTGAAGAACACTTTGAAGAAAGAGCTATCCACGCTGATGAATTTAGTCGAGTTTTTAATTAAATGAGTAACTGGAAGACTCATATCTCCACCGTTTGCTTTGTGGCGATAGATATGCATTTTATAAATATTTCCTCTAAAGAACGTTTCCGTTTCATCTAATACAGGAACACAGCGGTACCCTGATTCTTCTAAAATCTTAATCGCTTCTTCTAACGTGCATGATTCTTTAACGACCGTTAGACTCTTTTTTGGAACTACAAGAGATTTTAATAACATACTCATTCCTCCTTGAGATTGGTTTCACTACAATAGTACCACTTTTTAGGCAAATTGTAACTAGAAAAGTTAGGAAATGATGAGAAAATGAAAAGAATCAATCTGAAAATTGCATTAGAAAGGGTTTTAAACATTAAAGAACCATTACAAAATAGTACTAAATCTTGATTTTTCAAAAAAAACTGATATGATATCTCTATAGCATTTCATAAAATGGAAAAATCTATAGTTAAAAGGGGTTAACAAAATTATGACAGCTGATTCAGATGGGAGTTCGCTGGGAGTCCAGATCTTAATCATTGTATTATTAACTGCATTAAATGCATTTTTTGCTGCAGCGGAGATTGCGTTCGTGTCGATTAATCAAGGGAAAATGGCACAAAAAGCGCAAGAAGGAGATAAAAAAGCAATTAAAGTAATGCGCTTATTAGAGAATTCAGATGAATTTCTCGCAACAATTCAAGTAGCGATTACGTTTGCAGGATTCTTCTCGAGTGCGTCTGCTGCTACAAGTTTCTCTTCACGAATCCAACCATTATTAGGAAACATTCCTGGAGCTGAAACATTAGCATTAGTCATTGTGACGGTTGTTCTATCCTACCTCACTTTAGTTTTTGGGGAATTATATCCAAAACAGGTGGCGTTACAAGTGGCAGAACCAATTGCGTTACATACTGCAGGGATTATTTTGTTTGTCAAAAAGATTGCAAAACCATTCGTTTGGATTTTGACGTTCTCAACAGGATTATTAAAACGAATGACACCAATTGAATTTACTCAGGTGGAAGAAAAATTAACACGAAGCGAGATGAAATCTCTACTTGACAATAGCCGTAACGACGGAGCGATTGATATTTCCGAATTTGCGATGATGCAAGGGGTGCTTTCTCTAGATACGAAACTAGCACGTGAAGTGATGGTTCCTCGTACGGATACGTTGATGCTTGATATCGACGATGAGTTAGCAGAGAACTTAGAGATTATCTTGAATTGCTCTTATTCACGTCTTCCTCTTTACGAAGAAGATAAAGACACGGTGATCGGTGTCGTTCACTTGAAAGATGTCTTCCGTGCCGCAAGAGAGCAAGGATTTGACAATATTGACTTACGTGCCTTAGCGCATGAACCAG
>CAUPXN010000003.1:0-49442 GCA_963515505.1 uncultured Streptococcus sp. | reverse complement strand
TTGTTCAGTTTTCAAAGGTCAATCGTTGTTTTTCAACAACTTCTATATCCTATCACAGGACATTTTCACTGTCAACAGATTTCATGTAACTTTTTCAAAGTTTTTTTGAAACTGTTTTATAAGCGAACGTTCGCTCAACAGTGATATTAATTTATCACAACTGATTATCAATTTCAACCGATATGATTCATTTTTTTAAAAGTTTTTCTATTTTATTAAAATGCCCAAGGAAGTCGGATTTCTTCTATATAAATCCATCGCGAAACCTTTACAATTTAGAATAACACTCGTATAATTAATAGTACAAGAAGCCGAAATAGCTCAGTTGGCAGAGCAACGCACTCGTAACGCGTAGGTCGCAGGTTCGACCCCTGTTTTCGGCATATGAAAAGCACTTAAAAGTCCTATAAAATAAGACTTTTAAGTGCTTGTTTTACGTTTTTGTGCCATAATTTGTTCCATTTTCATAGATTTTCTCTTACATTGTCATATTCTGACTCTACTACTCTTAAACTCAATTATAACGACGGTACACTACTAGGTAAGCTAAGCAACCTATTAGACAACAAAGAAAAGACTTTAAAGCTTATTATTCTATCTATAGAATTAATAGATAAACCATTCATTGCTTTTAAAAATGGAAATGTATTATATAGAAGCATTCTAGTCTTTAAGAGAAAAACTAATTGACCTCAACTTAGAAAATCACGATGAAGAATTCGAGGATCGGCATTAAACAAACTAAAAAAGCGATAGAAATTTTCTGTCGCTTTTTGTCTTTTATTTTTTATTGAATTTGTTTAAAATCCACAACAGGATACATGCACCTACTACTGATACTATTACACTATGAAGATTTAAGCCTGTAACTTCATATCCACCGAAGAAGTTAAATACTGCTCCTCCGATAAAAGCACCAACAATACCAGTAAAGATATTTGCTACCGCACCCATAGATTCATTTTTATTCATAATAATACTTGCGATCCATCCAGAAAATGCGCCAAGTACTAACCAAGATAGAATACCCATTTAATTCGCTCCTTTAAATAATAAAAAGATAGCACGGCCTTCAGCCGCACTATCCTCAGTAAATATAATTATACGACTATTTTTCTTCAGACTTAGAATCAAGCGCGTCTTTAGCTTTTTCAACTAATTCGCTCGCAACGTCTTTAACATCTGAAGCAATTTCTTTAGCCTTTCCAACAGCTTGGTCTAAAAGGCCTTCTGCTTTTGTAGAGTCGTCGTTAGTAACTTCTCCCACAACTTCCTTTGCTTTTCCCTTAACTTTATCTGTAAATCCTTTATCTGTCATAATAAATCTCCCTTTCTGTTTGGTATTTACACTTTTAATTATACATTAAAACAACTCTAAAACAATGTATCTGCTTACATTCACAAAAATAGCCATTTTTGTCGTTTTTGTTACGGTTAAAATCGGGGTTTATTCACAAAGTCGTCTTATATACGCACCACGAATATTTTTTATGTTTATAATGAATAAATTTCAATATGATTTCCTAATACTGTAATTTTTACTGGCAAATCATCAGATTGGTCACCATCAATATCGGATTCTAATTTAATATCTGATGAGATTGTAATATCTTTTGCTTTAATATATTCAATATTATCATTCTCAACAATGTCACCTTTTAACAAATCTGGAATTAATGATAATTTTGAAATTATAGACGCATTTTTCAAAATTAATATATTCGCATACCCATCTTTGTTTTCTTCAAATATTTTCTTGTCAGCATAATAATTAGAAAGCAAAACTAATACTTGACTAGCTTCCCCTTCGTAACTCCCATTTTCTGTTTCAATTTTAATATTGAACACCTCATCTTTAATAACGGACTTAATTGTATTTATTGCATAAGCTAATACTCCATACTTTGTTTTATCTTCTATTTCAACGTTATGAATCGCCTCTGGTAAAGAACCGACACTAAAGATATATCCAAAATAGCTCTTATTTGCCTTTCCAATATCGATCACATTTGTTTTATTAAAATCAAGTTGGTCAATTGCCTCATCAATATCTTGACTAATTTCTAGCAATTTAGTAATTAAATTGCCAGTCCCTCCTGGAATAATCCCTAATTTAGGAATATAGTCCTTTTCAGCAATACCAGAAATTACTTCATTAACAGTTCCATCCCCACCAAAAACAATTACCGCTTCATAATTCTCCTTTGAAGCTTCTTCCGCAAAAGCAGTAGCATCTTTAGCTTTTTCAGTAATCTTCGTTTCAACGTATTCGAAGTATTCCTTTGCTTTATTTTCTAATTTTTCTTTATAGTCTAACGCCTTTTCTCCTCCAGAAGTTGGATTAATAATTAGCATTGCTTTTTTCATAAAAGTTATCTCCTTATAATCATTCTCAATTTTACTAATCTAGAAATAGATATATTATCTTTTGAGACGTTTAGGCTATTATAGCATAGGTATTAAATTGTATTATTGTCGCACAACTTATTTACTGATAATGACTTTTGTTCCATATTACTTTTTACCAAAGAAAAGCTCTATTAGGAAAAGCCTATTATATCGAGAGTTTCTCAATATATTTTTTCATACCACCCTGTTTTCGGCATACGAAAAGCACCGGAAGATCTATTGAAGATTTTCCGGTGCTCTTTTTATTTATAAAAATAATGTTTCATGCCTTTGCAACAACAGCATACAACACAACAAATCCTAATAATCTGAAAACAAACTCGTTTACCATACTTAAAATAACATAAGCAACTACTAACTTATCTTCTTTAACACTGTTCTTCTTAAACAAAATACCATTTGCAGAGACTTCTATATATATTACAAGAAGATAATAGATTAAATAAATGGCTATACAACTTAGTGCCAAAATAAAGATGAGTTTATCCATAAGAAACATACTTGCGAACAACATGAGTATAAACAGAACCAAAAAGAATGTTATCGCACCAAAGAACTTCCCTAATCTATACCCAGTTACTTCATTATGAATCGCGTGGCTATATTCATGAGCCAACTGAATATAATCTGTGTAATTTGCAATCTTTTTCTTAGTCAGCTCTTTTGTATAGTAGTTATAGCTAAAGAAAGAACCTTCTTTATAGTTCACACTGACATCACTCAACATGCCTTTCATTTCAAGTTCATGAGTATTCTCAATTTCTCTATTTTTATTGATTCTACTTTTTAATAGAAGTATTACTATTTCCAAAAGAATACAGATTATGACATTCACACCAAATAAATACATAAGATCAAATACCATCCTTCCCTTAGAAATACCTTCTACCTTATAAGCAATTCCATACTTATTTCATTATAACAAATTCATCTTCTGCTGCATACGGCATATTCTACATAACATAAAAACGGTTGAGTATTACTCAACCGTTTTTCTTTGGACTAATTCAATAATTTTTAATACAACGTCGCTGGCTTTTTGCATGCTTTCGAGAGTTACGAATTCATACTGCCCATGAAGGTTTTCTGCTCCGGTAAAAAGGTTGGGAGTCGGAATTCCTTTATAGGTAATAATACATCCATCCGTTCCTCCACGGAATGGTTGAATGTCTGGCGTGATGCCACATTCTTTATAAGCCTCAATCGCTACTTCAACCGAAGTCATATCGTCCTTTAAGATTTCGTACATATTATAGTACTCATCGTAAATCGTGCATTCGATACGAGGCACATCATACGTTGCGTTTTGCGCATCGACGATTTGTTGGAACTGCGCTTTTCTCTCTTCGAATTTCTCCATCGAGTGATCGCGAATAATATATTCCAACTCAACCTTACCGATATCGCCTGATTGTTTCGATAACATAAAGTAGCCTTCGTACCCACTCGTACGTTCAGGCACTTCGTCTTCTGGCATGCGTGCAAATAGTTTTGCCGCTTCTGCCAAAGCATTCACCATCACATCTTTGGCTTGTCCTGGATGAACACTTGTCCCATGAATCGTCACCACTGCACGAGCCGCATTGAACGTTTCATATTCTAGCTTCCCTACGACTCCACTATCTAAAGTGTAGGCAAATTTTGCAGGCATGCGCTCCGCTTTGAAACGATGCGCGCCTTTCCCGATTTCTTCATCCGGACCAAACGCTAACCAAATATCGCCATGCGGAATTTCTGGATGCGCCATTAAATACAAGCACGCTTCTAATACCGAAACAAGACCCGCCTTATCGTCGGCACCTAGCAATGTTGTTCCGTCTGTCGTAATTAATGTTTCGCCAACGTAGTTTTTCAAACTTGGAAACTCGCTGACCGTCATCACCAAATTCTTCTCGGCATGGAGCACTACATCTTCCCCGTTATAATTCTCGTGAATTTGTGGATTGATGTTTTCCGCATTGAAATCCGCGGTATCGACGTGGGCGATAAACCCAATCGCAGGAGCTGTACTTCCTTCTTCCAAGTTACTTGGGAGGAGCGCCACTAAGTAGCTGTCCTCTGGATCAAGTTCTACTTTTGTAAAGCCGTACTCCACTAACTCGTCACGAAGCATTTCTAAAAATTCCCATTGACTCTTTGTCGTAGGAATCGTTGTTGATTTTAAATCACTACGCGTATTGATTTTCGCATAGCGAATAAATCGTTCTAACATTGTAGGGTACATGTTAATAAGAGTCATCTTCTTTCACTTGGTGGAACTCTAAGTCTGCAATTGTTTCACGACCGAACATTTCAATCGCCACTTTAATTTTTTGTTTTTCGTGGTCAAGTTCTACTACTTTACCGCTCATATCATTGAAGGCACCTTCTGTAATGATTACGTAGTCTCCAACAGATACGTGTAAATCAACTGGAGCATGAACTTTTTCACCGATACGTCCTAAGATGGCTTCTACTTCTTCTGGTAATAATGGAGATGGTTTTGAACCTGCACCGTGTGAACCAACGAAACCAGTTACGCCTGGAGTGTTACGAACGACATACCATGCTTGGTCTGACATGACCATTTCAACTAATACATAACCAGGGAAAGTTTTTTCAACAGTTGTTTTTGTTTTACCGTCTTTTACTTCTACTTCCTCTTCTTCAGGTGAAATCACGCGGAAGATATTTTCTTCCATACCCATACTTTGGATACGTGATAGTAAATTTGATTTTACTTTATTCTCATAACCTGAATAAGTGTGCAATACATACCATTCTTTTTCCATTGATACTCCTCCTTGAGTGTTGACAACATTTTTCCATACAAAAAAACCTTCATAAGCGAAGGTTTTTTCAACTGCTCTTAGTATATCACTAATCACTTTAAAGTACTATTATTTTAAAAGGAATGTAATGAGTTGATGCACTCCATAGTCCACTACTGCAAAGAAGCATAATGCAGCAAGTACTGTCATAATTACTGTAATTGTATATTTGTTTACTTCTTTACCTGTTGGCCAAGTAACTTTTTTCATCTCTTTAATCACATTTGATAAAAAACGCATTTCGAATCTCCTCTTCCTTTTATTTTGTTTCGCGATGTAGTGTTTGTTTGTTGCAATACTTGCAGAATTTTTTAATTTCTAGACGTTCTACTCGTCGATTTTGTCCAAGCGTAATCGTGTAGTTTCTTGAACCACATACGCTACAAGCTAACGCCGCTTTTTTCTGAGCCATATTTTCACTACTTTCTATAAATCCATATCTACTCCATCATAAGGAAATGAACTTGCTTTGTCAAGTAGACACTAGTTGAAGAAAAGGACCGCGACGAATAATAGCACGGCTTGCAATGAATGAATCATCACCATGTTTTTAATTGCTAGTGCAAAAGTGGTTTTCTTTTCTTGAACGGCCTTGAACTGTTGAATATGTTTATACACAGGAACACCAGCAACTAGTACACCAAGAAGAATCCAAGGAGCCGTTCCTAATAATACCGCTAGTAAAATTGCACCGAACGCAATCGCATATAACACTTGATACAGCACTAAAGCTTGTTTCTTTCCAATATAGTACACCAATGTATAACGATGGTTGGTAATATCCGTTTCTAAATCACAGATGTTGTTACTTAACATGATATTGGCAATTGTACAAACGAGCGGCAATGACAATAGAAGAACTTTCAATTGCGCGACGAGGTCCAGTTGCATCGTTAAAATACTTCCGTCTAACTGTACCCCTGCAAAAACGGTTCCTTCTGGCACATTTAAAAATACCGTAATCCAGAAAATCCCAAATCCCATCGTAAATCCAGATAACACTTCACCAAGAGGCATTCGAGAAATCGGGATTGGTCCAAATGTATAAAACACACCGATGAAGAAACAAATCGCGCCGACAATGAGTAAAAGAATATTCGTGCGCGCTACAAGAATGATTCCAACAACTGCTGCTACTGCAAACAGCCCTCCGAAGACTTGCCACGCTTTCTTCACAGTAATGGTACTCGTCCCAATCACATTATGATTATCACGATAATCAGAGTTTTTCGCTTTGACATAGTCCATCAAATTGTTCATTACGGTTGTCGCCATATCAAAACAAATCATTCCGATAAAGAACAACAGCATATTCAAAACATTCACTTGTTTAAATAAAACAAACGAATAAAGAAACGCGATGACAAAAGGGAACACACTCGCGATTTTTGTACGCAATTCGACTAGTTCGATAAACTCTTTTTTCGTCACTACTCAACACTCTCCTTCAACTCAAGATTCGTATTTGTTAATTTGAACGTATCTTTAATCGCATTCGACACATATACTTTTTTATCTTTCGTTACGAAAATGACATCCACTCCGTCATGACTATTCGCATATTCGATTCCAGCCTTTGGTCCCACAGAGAACATCGATGTTGAAAGAGCATCCCCTTTTGTCGAACTATCAACAATGACAGAAACTCCTTCCACATTATTATCGTATGGATATCCTGTTTTCGGATTTAAAATATGGTGATACGTTTGACCGTCTACGGTTAAGTAACGCTCATAAATCCCAGACGTTACAATCGTTTTATCTTTTTCAAGAATCGTACCAAGCGTCTTCCCACGAGAAGCGTCTGGATCTTGAATCCCAACATTCCACGCAACGCCATCTCTGGCAGGAGAGCCGCCCATCACGACGATATTCCCACCAAGGTCAATCACTGCAGTTGTGATGCCTTCTTTTGCAAAATATTCCCAAACCTTATCGGCGATATATCCTTTGGCGATTCCTCCAAGGTCTAGTTGCATTCCTTTTTTCTTTAAAAAGACGGTTTGTTCCGCGTCGTTTAATTCAACGTCTTTATAGTTCACAAGCGGTAACACCGCATCGATTTCCTCTTGCGTTGGTTTCTTCGCATCATCAAACCCGATATGCCATAACGCCGTCAATGGTCCTACCGTAATATCGAAGGCTCCGTCGAACTCTTCGCTATATTTCAATCCAAGTTTGATCAACTCGTACACATCCGCACTAACCTTAACTGGCTTTTCTCCAGCGGCTAAGTTTACTTCATCCACTTCAGAACCAGAAGCATTCACGGTAATTCGTTTTTCTAAGTCTTTAATCATTTCTAAGGCATTTGTGATCACTTCTTCTGTATTTGGATGGTAGACCGATAAAGCTACCGCCGTTCCGAGTAAGAAGTCTGTTTTCTTCACAGGTGATTTAATAATTTCTCTTGGAGTTTTAATTGATGCGCCTGAAACAGTGTCGGCTTCATTCTTCGGTTGACTTTGGCATGCGGTTAAAATTGATGTCGACATCACTGCCAAAAGCCCCCATTTCATCCATTTAGCTTTCATATGTCTCTCCTTCTAAAAATCATTCTTTAGTATTGTACCTTATTTCACGATAAAACGAAACCCGTGACTTGTAATCCGAATAAAAAACTCCTGCACTACCGTACAGGAGTCGAAATGGTTATTTTAAAATGAATTAGCTTTGTGGAGCTGCTACTTTGATTTCAGCAGTGTCCCCTTTTTGAGCTGCTTCGATTAATTTGTTTGCATATTCAACAAATGAAGTATGAGCATTAGTTGCACCTGAAACAACTTCAACGTCTGAAGGGTTTTGTTTAGCAACTAAACCTTCGTTGTAAGCTTTGAAGTATTCTGCTGGGCCAGTACCCACTTTATCTTTCATTGCTTTTTCGTATTCTGCGTTAGCTGATTTACGTTCACCTTTATCGTTTAAGTTGTCATAATCAGATTTAGTGATTTTGCCACCTTCAACAGTAATAGTGAATTCTACGTGCCATCCACGTTTGTCAGCTTCTGATACTAATTTGTAAGTACCATCTTTTAAAGCTGCATTAGATTTTTGTGTTGCTGCTTGTGTAGTTGCAGTTTGTGTTGTAGCTGCTTGTGTTGTTTTGTTTGAATCAGTTTTGCTGTTTCCGCCACATGCTGCTAATACAAATGCAGATGATAATAATACTGCTGCTGTAGATAATGATTTTTTGAAAGTCATATTCAGACCCATCCTTCTCTTCTTATTTAGAATTAATCATTCTGTACGTTCTATTATAGCATATTTCGGATAAAAGTCTAGGTAATATTTGTAAAATTGTTTTTCTTTTCACTTGAAAGATTAAACTGAAAAAGGCATTTCCTTTTCAGAAAATGCCCTTGTTTGTGAATTGTTTTGTTTTATGATTTTCGTTGTAATAACTGATTTGTGATTTTTAAAAGCATAGGCTTCACATCAGCTTCAGGCAACTTCTCGATTTGATGGATTGCTTTCATGGTATATTTCTCCGCAAAATCTTTTGCAGTTTCTACGCCACCTGCATTTACGACCAACTTTTGAATGGCTAGTCGGTCTGTCGCTGTTAACTGATTTTTCTTTTCCAACAGTGGAAGTAATTCTTTTTCACACTTCGGTAAAGACGCAATCAGCGGCATCGTATAAACGCCCTGAACGACGTCTTCTAGGACAGGTTTGCCAAATTGATCTGATGTCACTTCATAATCGAGAATATCGTCTAACAGTTGAAACGCCATCCCGATAGAATTTCCGATATGTCTAGATCGTTCTAATTCGCCCATTCCTGAAAAACGTTCTCCCATCATACAGCTAAGCATAAAGAGTTGAGCCGTTTTTCCGTCGATACGTTTCAAGTAATCTTGCACGGTCACATCGGTTTTGTAGCTTTCTTCCATCTGCGACAATTCACCGTCAATGACACGCATCATCCCATCTGTTGGAAGTTGGATTCCCGCCAAATCTTGACTGTATTTTGAAAGCAACTGATAGCACACTGTCAATAAGTAGTCGCCTGCATAAATCGCCACACGATTCCCAAATCGAGCACTAATCGTTTCTTGTCCTCTTCTGGTATCAGCTTCATCAATCACATCATCGTGTAATAATGTTGCCACATGAAGTAGTTCAAGAGCCGCAGCCACAGCATGAACTTCTTCCTTGTTTCGATTTTCGTTCCACATTGAGAATAAAATCAAATACGCAGGTCTTACCATTTTTCCACCAGATTCAAGGACAGCCCAAATAGCGTCACGAATCTGTTGGTTTTCGATTGTGATAGATGCATGCATCATCGCTTTTACTTGTTTTAATTCTTCATGTAATTCGGGATACTCCATCCACATTGGATGTACGATTGTCATAGTTTTCTCCTTCTAGTCGACCTTCTAAAAAAAGAAGCCGACAAAAAATGCCGACTTCATTATAACATACTTATTTAACGAGTTGGTTTCCTTGTTTATCGAATCCATATATTGCTTTCGACTTACCATACCACCAGCTACCTGCAGTTCTTTGGAACCATGGAATCACGTAGTAATCAAGACCGAATGCACGACCTGAACCGTTCATTAATGCAATTGCTGCAGGAACAAACCACATATTTACCCAGTAGAACATACCAGATAAGCAGAACGTTGCGACTAAACCGATTGTCACTGCGTTTACGATCCATGTTAAGAAACCAGCCATGATTGCTAAACCGATAGCTAATTCTACGAATGACATCACTTTTTGCATTAAGTGAGCGACTTCAACGTTTGGAATCATGATTTGCATGATGGATGCGAACCAGTCTGGCATTTTTTCGATGACCATTGCTGGTTGTTCACCATATGAATAGTTGAAACCGAATGAAACGACTTGAGTTGCTGTTTGCGCTGCAGCTTCTGTTGCACCACTTGCTGCTGTTACAGTTTCTGCTGCACCACTTGCTGCACTTGTTGCTTCTGTTAACCAAGGGAATGGGAATGCTAAATGACTTCCATCAATCCAGCTGCTTGCGCCCCATAGACCAAAGATTTTCTTCAAGCCTTCGATCGTCCACATACCACCGTAGAATAAACGAAGTGGTACAGACCATAATACGTTACCGTAGCGTGATAAGTGTCCACGGAAGATATTACGACGGTTCTTAATATGGAAGAACTCGTGGAACACGTATTGGATTGCATAGTATAGTGAGAAGATTTCTAAGAAATACTTGATGTTTACGATGTGTTTCATCAACATTGCAAAGAAACCACTTAAGTGCCATTTGCCCATTAAGAAAGCAACGCCATAATGTGAACCGATAGAAACCATGAATCCATCGTATTTACCTTTATAGGCTACTTTTTCTGAGTTGTTAATTGAAGCAATAATGTTTTTCGCTGCTGTTTTACCAGTTTGTTCAGCTGCTTGTACGATTTGTGGATGTGGAGCATTTCCTTTATCCGGTTCTTCGTAGTAAGCTAAGTCACCGATTGCGAAAATATCTGTTTCGCCATCGACTAACATGTTTTCATTAACCACTAAACGACCTGCACGAGCTGCTTTAAATCCAAACACTTCAGCTTCTGTGTTGGCTTTAACCCCAGCTGTCCAGAATAGTGAGTACGTTGGAATCACTGTGCCGTCCGCTAAGCGAATGCTGTTTTGCTTCACTTCAGAAATTCCGTTTCCTTTAATCACTTTGATGCCGCGTTTTACCATGAAGGCTTCTGCTTTATCCGCATCTTTTGCATCTAACATGTTTAAGATTGTTGGAACTGCTTCGATAATGTATAACTCGAAGTCGTCTTTATCTAAATTGTATTCATGTGCTAATACTGGAATCCAGTCCATTAATTCACCGACTAATTCAACCCCAGTAAATCCAGCACCACAAACCGCAAACGTTAATAACGCTTTACGCTTTTGAGGATCATGTTCTTTAGCTGCTTTTTCTACACAGCTAAGAATATGTTTACGCATTTTCACTGCGTCTTCCATTGACCATAACGTAAATCCATTTTCTTTAACACCTGGAACGCCGAAGTCATTGGCTTCTCCACCCATACCAAGTACCAAATAATCATAAGAGAATTCGCCATGTTTTGTACGAACCACTTTGTTTTCTTTATCAAGACTTGTAACAGTATCTGTTACTAAGTTTACATTTTTAGAACGTGCAAAGATTTTTTGTAAGTCGTATTGAATCGCATCTGGCTCAACACGTCCTCCAGCTACCTCGTGTAATTCAGTCATGTAAGTTAAGTAAGGATGTTTATCAATTAATGTAATTGTGACATCTTTATTCTTTTTCAACTTATGTGACAACGTCTTTGTAGCGGCTACCCCGGCAAATCCGGCACCGATTACTACAATGTTTGTTTTTGTCATTGCAAATCCTCCTTGTGTTTTCTCACTTTAGTAGTATATGCTATTTTGCACTTTTTGTCCATTGATTGTCAGTTATTTCACGAACTTTAGCCGACTTTTTTATCCGAATATTTTTTGAGTAGTTTTACATGTGTTAATGCATAGTTTGCCGCAATCCCAATGGCTATGCCTGCAAAGATACCGACGATTGACATCGCAGGTAAATATAAAAGCACCGTCCACGATTTTGCCATCCAGCTCGCGACCATCAATTGACCGACATTGTGCAAAATTCCACCTGTGGCACTGACGCCAATCATACTCACACGCTTCTCACCCAGTTGCATCACCAGATACATCCCGATAAAGCTGACAAGAGCGCCCATCCCACTATAGAGGAAGGTTGAGAACGTCCCCCCAAGAACGGTCGTCATCAATGTTTTCATCACGACAACTAAAACTACTTCTTTAAACGATAGTGTATATAAACTGATTAGCGTCACAATATTGGCTAACCCTAGTTTTGCCCCTGGCGCAAATGTAAAAGGAAACGGAATGGCTTGTTCAAGTAATCCAAGGATAATCCCTTGTGCTGTTAATAATGCGATAAAGACAAGTTTTCTAAGATTGCTATTTTTTTGCATTCCATTCTCCTTTCCTATTTTCTAAAAAAGACCGGAAACTCGTCCAGCCTCTTTCAACTATTTTTTACGTCTTACTAAAATTTTATTCTTCAAGCTCACGGCTTTTGGTGCCCATGTATGGAACATTTCAAACCAGAACTTCGAAATCGGCATATCAAATTCACCGATATATTCCACTAACTCTGGATCAAACGATTGCTTGAACCCGTTAATTCCGCCGTGATGTTCTTGGTCTTCAGAAACTCCGAAGAAGTCAAACGAACGAATGCCTTTTTCATCATAAAGAGTTTGCATGACCCAAGACACAAGCGCCTTGTTGGCATTCAATCCACCATCGTCAGTGATGTTCGCACCATATAAGTAGTACGCTTTATCTAAGTACGTTACAACAAACGCTCCGCTGACTACTTTTCCTTCTGGATATTGTTCTAAGTCACCTTTCACGCGTTCGATTTCTTTTTCGTATTTAGCAGTGTTCACTTTCAATGATTCAATTTGCTTTTGAACGTTTTCGATACGTTTTGGATTGTTCAATGTTTCCAATTGTCCTGTTAACTTATCGAATTCTTTTTGCGCTGTTTCTAAGCGGTTTGTCGCAAATGCTAATTGCACATTGTAGTCCACTTTCGCAAAGTATAAATCCACCATGCCTTTAGGATGAAGATGTTGATACATTGTTGTTAAATACTCGATGCTACGCGCCACGTATTTGTCACGCTCAGCCGTAATTTTATTTAACTCATCATAGATTGGCATATCTTCAAGCGTTCCCTTGTAGCAAACAACCCCTTGTTTCTTCGCTACATTCACTTTATAACGTTCTTTCTTATTGAACGTTTCGACGATGCCTTTTCCTTCGTCTTTCAACGGTAAAATCATTGTTAAACGTGGTTGAATGCCATCGAACCCTAAGTCCATTGGGCGTTCTACGAATCCAGCCGCTAAAATATTTTTGCGGTATTCTTCATTATTGAATCCACCCTCAACCATTTCAAACTTGTTTGTCCATTCACGCCATTGTAATTCTGGGTCAATTTTCAAACCAAATGCATTTTTAGCTTTCAAATACACTTTCAAAGTCGCAAAGACTGATTTTAATTGTTCAGCATTTGTATAGTCGGTTACGATTCCGCGCGGTGCATATGCTAAATATTTATTCACACCTGGTAATTTACGATAAAGAATCATCGCAGCCGCAACAGGTTCATGATTATCGGACATCACAAGAAGTACATCTCTTGTCCATGAGCCATCTGTTTTCACTTCGCCCCATTCAGGCGTTTGGAAAACCGTTCTGTTGGCTTGAGTTTCCATAAAAGCATGATACTCTTCTAACGCATTCGACATCTCTTTTATATACATGTGAGCACTCTCTTTCCTTTTTACGTTTCCTTACCAGTATTACATTTTCAGCAAAATATGTCAAAACTTTAACAAAGAAAAAGCTTTACGTATCAGCAGAAGACGGTCTTATAAAAGTCGCTTCTTTACACATAAAAAGAGCGCACCTTGCGAGTGCACTCTCCGTTTAATTTTTAGAATAGTTTCAAGTATTGGTCTAATTCCCATTGTGAAACTTGGCTACGGTAAGCAGCCCATTCGAAACGTTTTGCTTCGATGAAGTTGTCTAGAATATGACTTCCTAGAGCTGATTGAACAGTTTCGTCTTGTTTCAAGTATTCAATCGCTTCGTTTAACGTTCCTGGTAAATCATCGATTCCAGCTTTCTTACGTTCGCGAGCAGACATCGCATAGATGTTGCGGTCGATAGCTGCAGGAACTTCCAATTTTTCTTTAACCCCTTCAAGACCAGCTGTTAAAATCGCAGCCATTGCTAAATATGGGTTTGCAGATGGATCCACGCTACGTAATTCGATACGAGTTGAAATACCACGAGATTCTGGAATACGGATTAGCGGTGAACGGTTACGTGCAGACCATGCAATATATACAGGCGCTTCGTATCCTGGAACTAAACGTTTGTATGAGTTTACGGTTGGGTTACATACGGCAGTTAGAGCTTTGGCATGTTTCATGACCCCAGCGATGAAGTGACGGCAAGTGTCGCTTAGACGTTGGTCGCCATTTTCGTCGAAGAACGCATTGTTTCCGTCTTTATCAAATAAAGATAAGTTGAAATGCATTCCGCTACCAGCAATTCCGAATACTGGTTTTGGCATAAATGTCGCATGTAATCCATGTTTACGTGCAATGGTTTTTACAACCAATTTGAATGTTTGTATGTTATCGCAAGCCGCTACCGCATCTGAGTATTTCCAGTCGATTTCGTGTTGCCCTGGAGCTACTTCGTGGTGACTTGCTTCAATATCGAAGCCAATTTTTTCTAATTCAAGAACGATTTCACGACGGCATTCTTCCCCAAGGTCAATTGGAGCTAAGTCGAAGTAACTACCTTGGTCGTTTCCTTCAAGCGTTGGTTCGCCGTTTTCGTCCAATTTGAATAAGAAGAACTCTGGCTCTGGTCCTAAGTTGAAGTTTGAGAAACCTAATTCTTTCATTTCGTTTAAGACACGTTTTAAGTTTGAACGAGGGTCCCCCGCAAATGGCGTTCCGTCTGGTTTGTATACATCACAGATTAAGCGTGCGATTGTACCGTGTTTGCTGCTCCATGGGAAAACCACCCAAGTTGAAAGGTCTGGATATAAGTACATATCACTTTCTTCGATACGAACGAATCCTTCAATTGAAGAACCGTCGAACATCATTTTATTAGCCAACACTTTATCTAATTGCGTAATTGGCACTTCCACGTTTTTAATCGTTCCTAGAATATCCGTGAAGATTAATCGTAAGTAACGAACATCTTTCTCTTCTACCTGTCTTCTAATCTCTTCATGTGTAATCATTGGTTTCCTCCTATAAGTTCCATTTTTCTCCGCCAGAGTAGCGGCTAATATGCATAATCTCGTCGTAGAAGATTCGTCGGACATCCTCATCCGTCAGCGCCTCTTTTACGCTTTCCTTCGATACGGGATTTGTATTCTTATTGAAAATCTTCTGAATGGCCATAATGGTTAATCCATCGGCCAGGTAATCTTTAATTTCCAATAAGCGATCGACATCATTCAAAGAATACATGCGGCGGTTCGTCTCAGAACGTTCCGGGATGACCAAGCGCTGTTCTTCATAATATCGAATTTGTCGTGCAGATAAATCGGTCAGCTTCATCACTGTTCCGATTGGAAAGACGGCTAGTGAACGTCGTAATTCCTTTTCACCCATCTGCCTTCCTCCTTTATAGGGTTATTGTAAATAAAAGTTTCCTCTTTTGTCAAAACTGCCCTTACCTCTTATGTTAGATAATATAACATGAAAACGGGGTATTGTCTCAGTTAAGCTTTCGATAGCTGAGATAATACCCCGTCTTATGGTTTTGTGTGCTGTAGTTTTTGTTATTTTTTTGAGAACTTTTGTTACATTTTGGACTCCTGATTGTTGTCTAACGTTTGAACGGTCTCATCGCATTCTTATTTTGGTGGAACCACCCCTTTCTATCTAAACTTCTTTTCAACTTCTTTAATTTTCTTTATTCCATAGTGTTCCACCTCACTTGTAAATTCGTTAATATTCATTTCATCATTCGATTTCATATTTTGGTGGACTCACCCCTTTCACGGTTCCTTAGAATTCTTATCGTCCTTATCTACCTCCTGGTCTACCGCCTTGGCCAGGTTGTCCTCCTGGACCTCCTTGACCAGGTTGTCCGCCACCAGGGCCACCTTGTCCAGGTCCGCCACCGATATTCGCTGCTTGTTTAGAAGCGGTTGCTGTTGTTGAGTTTGAACCGACTTTAATCGTATATTTTTCGCCCTCTTTAATCTCTGGGCTACTAATTAATACCGTCGAGAATGCCTTAGAAGCTTTTAGACTTGCGACTGTTTTACCAGAAGAGTCAACCACTTCAACGGTTGTTCCAGCCGTTCCTTGAACACTTGCCATTAGGAAAGCTTGGCTAGAGTCGCTACCAAATCCCATTGTCATTTCTCCATTATCGACAAATAGGACTGTACCACCGTTTAGTTTTCCATTGTCGTCATAGTCAAGAGCTGCGTTAGCGCCACTGGTTGGGCCATTGACAACGACTGTTCCGCCGTTAATCTCGATAGACCCATTCGCATCCAGTCCATCCCCTTCAGCATCAACGGTTAATGTTCCGCCGTCGATGACAATCTTCACTTCGCCTGCTTGATTCAAGTTTTTCACATTTGCGGCTTCGGCTTTTACGGTCTTCGTTTGTTGTCCTGGGCCTTGTCCTTCAGACGATTCTAACGTCCAGTCTTTTGCATTCAATCCATCATCAGAAGATTTCACTGTGACAGTTCCACCGACTTGATGAATCAATCGAGCCTCAAGACCTTCTTCACTCTTTTGTACATCGATAGTTGCACCTTCGTCGATGAGCATTGTATTCGAAGCGTTGATACCATCATCTCCTGCATTTACAGTGATGTTCGTATTAGTTAAGTAAATATTTCCTAACAATACATCATCTTCATTGTCTGAGTGAATACCGTCCTCATCGGCTGATAAGTTCAATGTTGCGCCTGTCACGTTTACGAAGTCGTTGGCTGCTACACCGTGTTTTTTCGCAGTTGTTGTAACTGTCGCATCCACGATACGAATGCCGTCTTTTGACTTAATCGCATTGCTTGCTGCACCTGTTACCGTTAATGAACCTTTACCGTTAATCGTCAAGTCGCTATCGGAGTAAATCGCTCCTTTAACCGTTGATGTTGATTCATCAGCTACTTCATTTTTCGTTCCATCGGCTAATGTTAAAATCACTTTTTTCGCCGTGTCGACGAGTACCGGAGCTTCCGTATTCTTCAAGGTCACATTTTTGAAGACGATTTGTACTTCATCTTCCTTACCTGCTGCAACTTTCAATTGAACGCTTGTCGCCGTTCCTTCGACGATATACGTTCCAGCTTTTGTAATTTCTACTGTACTTCCGCTGACCGTTACGCCATTCCCTGAAACAGTAGCCGTCGTTCCTTGCAGCGAAATCTTCGAAGCTTTACTTTCATCATAATTCGCTGTTAAGTCGCTGGCTTCAAAATATGAAGCCGTCTGTGTAGTTGAAGTTGTAGATGTCTTTGTTGTTGTTTGAGTGTTTGCGTCGGCTTGGCTTAATACACTTTGCGATCCGCAAGCGGCCAACCCTAGAGAGATAAATAATGTTGTCGTCAATAACCATTGTCTTTTCTTTTCCTCGATTCCTTTTCTTGATGGTTTTAGTATACAAAGCGAACTTAAAATGAACTTAAAATAAAAAATGACCCATGGATAATTTATCCATGAGTCATTTCGTTATTTCGTTTGTTCTGTCATTCCGCGTTTTAGTGCAACTTCTTTACTCTTAGAGAATGATACGTGATCTCCGTCTTCTGTTAAGAAACCACTTTGAAGAAGGCCTGCAAAGAATAAATTGTTACTTTCTTTCAGTTTTGACAACGTATATTTCGTTAAGTCAACTTCAACCGATGAGATAAGTTTGCCATCTTTTTCAGTAATTGAAGTCACAACCCCATTTAACCCTTTCATCGATTCAAAGAGTTTTTCGTTATCCTTACGAGCCTCAGTGTGTTCAGTAGGTTCATTCGTTTCGATCTTAATCTTTGTCACGGTGTCAGTCTTTTTATCATACGTATAAACTAAAGTTACGTCCGTATCACCTGATTTTTGAGTGAAAGTCGCAGTCTCTTGTGAGCTACAACCTACTAATAGAAATAGGAAGCTAACCCCTAAAATAATTTGAAAGAATTTTTTCATTGGTCTCCTCGCTTATTGAGCTTTCTTTTGGAATAATTTTTGGTAGTAGAAGTACACAGTTGCTGCTGAGCATGCTAGAGCAACGAGATAGAATAGAATCGCAATTTTTGATCCTGTTTGTAAGCCATCTGCAAGGTTTTGAGCTGATCTACTAATTCCTGTTGAGTTTGATAAAGCTTCATTCACGATTTGTGCGATTGTTGAGTTTGCTTTTCCATTGAAAGCATCTGTCAATAAACCTAAACCGTTAATGAATCCTGAACCAAAAATGTGTGCACAGAAAACAGATACTACCATTCCTAATGAAGCAACGTTTACGTTTGTCCATAAGTTCTTGCCTTCTTTTTTAGCTGCGTAGAAGAAGTAAACTACGAATACTGTCGCTACGATTGTAAAGAAGAAAGTTAACCCAAAGTATAGGTTTAAGTTTTTAATCTTGTTCACTGTAGCGTTCATATACCCAACTAAGTCAGCAAGCGTGATGTTAGACTTTCCGAATAAGAAGCTCAAGCCGTTGAATGTTACTAAAGCTGTGAAAAGTGCAATTAAAATTGAAATTCCAAAGAAGATTTTTTCGAATAATGAATTTTTATTATAGCCTGCAACTTTTTGAACTGCGTCGTCCAATTTTGCTTTATTTTCTTCTGAGAATACTTTGCTTGCAGCTTCACCTAATTTTTCTTTAGCTTGTTCTGCTTTTTCTTTAACGTCTTCAACAACTTCTTTAAAGTCGCCATCTGCATCAGGAGCTTTTGCTTCTTTTGCTTCTTCAACAACTGTTTCTGCTACTTCTTTCACTTCTTCAGCTGTTTCTTTTGCTGCTTCAACTACTTCTTCTTTCACTTCTGTAGCTTTTTCAGCAACTGATTCAAGATTTTTGTTTTCGTTTTGATTCATAAGTGCACCTCTTTTTTTATTTTATTACCTTTAGTCAGTTTATCACAATCATGCGTTTTCTTCTAGTTTTCAACAATTGAAAATAGAAATTCTTCATGCACGGAAACAAAAATAGAGCTAGACTTTTCGCCTAGCTCTTTTCAGTTAAGTTTTATTTTAGGACCGTACCATCCGCTAATGTGATTGTATATCCGTTAAAGTTGATTGTACCTTTGTTTTCTAATGATGTAATTGTGACATTTCCTGTCAACGTCCATGTCGCCCCCTCTTCTACTGTGATTACTGCGTTATTGTCCACGGCAGTCCCTCCTTCAGCATTTTCTACGATATTGATGGTACCTGTAAAGTTTGTTCCTTTGCCCATTGTGAAATTCAATGTAGATACGGTATCCACCTCAATCGCTCCAGTTAATGTTTGGTTCGTCGTTGTTAAATCAACTTGACCACCATTGGCACCGGCTGTCCCCCAGCCACGTGTTGCATCATTTCCTAAGATGGCTAATAATCTGCCAGATGAATCTTGATTTGTGATCGATACGTCTTCTAAAGTGATGACGCTGTGTGTGTTCGTTACATAGATTTGGTCTCCGTTACGTCCTGTTAAAGCGCCGCCTTTCATTGCGAAAGTAGATGTTCCGCTCTCAGCATCTCCTGACATTGATTGATAAATCATCACGTTGTGTACGTTGTTGTCTGAAGAGCTACCCTCTGTTGAACTCATATTCCCTGTTACGTTGGTATTTTCTAATGTGATAGAGTTTTGGCCCTCGATTACAAGTGCTTCTGAGTTTTCAGCGTTCAATGTTGCATTTTTAACAGTGATATTCGCTGTAGAGTAAACTGCTGGTGAGTTGTATCCTGTTGAAGTATACGTTCCTTTGTCGACGACTACCGTACCACCACCACGGTCTGTACGAATCGCTGCTGATGAATTTCCTGCGGTGTTCACCGTCAAGTTAGTTGCGTTCATCGCAGCGCCACCTGTCGTTTGGATACCACCTGAGTTATCTTTTGTTGTTGTGATTGTTGTGTCTGATACATTGACGGTCGTTCCTGAGCCGTAACTGAACACCCCGTTCCCGTTTTGTGCAGTTGTATTGACGGTTGAGTTTGTAATTGTTACGGTTGCTCCATCGGTGGCTAAGAATCCTGCGTTCATTCCGTAGAAGTCTCCATTTTCTGTGTTCGATGTTGCTCCGGCTGTTTTGTTAACCGTTACGCCGTCTAATGTGACTGTTGCTCCTGTTACACGGAGTGCATTTTCGTCATCTCCGGTAGATTCATACGTTTCTCCTGTTACTGTTGCATCTGTTGTTAAATTCGTTGCTGCCTCACCTTGTGTCACTTGGTCGCTCCCGCCAAACTCTTCTCCTCCAGGTTTAGCTGGGGGACTCTGTTGAGCTTGGACTTGAGAAGTCGCCTCAGTTTGTGTTTGTGTTTGTGTGTTTTGGCATGCAACTAAAGTAGTTGCAATAGTAATCGTGGATAATAGAACAATCATTCTGTTTCTTTTCATCTTGGTCCCCCTCGCTTCCTATCAACTATTTGTTGATGGTTTTATCATAACAAGCTTACTTAAAATGAACTTAAAACAAAAAAAGATTTTCGAAAAAGTTTTTTAGACTAAAAATTATCATATATGATAATTTCGTACGAAAAAAAGACGTTGGAAGGATATTCCAACGTCTCTTTTTAATTTTTATTGACAGTTATTCATTTATTTCTTTTCAATATCAACAAATTCAAAGATCTTCTCAGCAAATATCATTAAGTCCTCGTTGTTAAATTTTCCAAAATCGAAAAATGGTGATATATACCAAATAGTTACCATTTGATTATCGTCAGTAAATACATCTACGGTAATACTAGAATATTTTCGCACTTTATCAAACGCATCCGTATGCACAAAATATCTATAACCTTTATAATTTCCTTCTAGAAGATTTAGTTTTTCATACCCTAACCACTGTAAGTAGGTTTGACCATCTTTTCTGATTTGGTATTCTATATTAATATCGAGTTGATCACTCACTTTATGATTTTCATCGAAAACATGTTTCGTGCTAATCTCGTATACATCTGATTTAAGAATTTGTTCAGTAGTTGTTGTTTTACTTTTATCTTCAATAATATCAGTTGGCGTGAATGTATTTATCCGAAGATAGCCATCTCCAACATCAATTTTACCGTCAAAATATACATGCAACAAATAATTAGTAGGTACTTTTGTCTTAACGATAAAGTCTGTTATTCTTTTCTCGTCCTCCAGTTCATTAATAGCACCACTCATATTAATAGTTTCATACTCTTTTTGATTAAACAAAGGAAATAGTTTTGCATCATTTAGCAATTCTTTTACTTTCCCTGTTAAGATTGGCAATCCATATTCATCAAGCCCATTCTCAGACTGCGTTGTCTCTGATGAATCTTTCTTTTCTGAAGATTCCTTTGATTTTTGCTCAGCTACTTCTGCTTTTGTTGTACTGTCTGTTGATTCTGTTGATTTTGGTTTTGAACATCCAACCAACAAGAATACCGATAATACTGCCATCAATATTTTTTTCATCTGTCATTCCCCTTTATTTTGTATTTCTACCATCCTATATAAAACTTTTTATTTAACATTATTATACCATAAAGAAAATATAATGAAATCCACAAAAAAAGTTCTTATGTTCACCATTATAGCGAAAAGACATAAGAACCTTTTTCATTTATTTTGTTGCAATCACAAAGCGAATTTGTGTTTCACTAGGTAACTCTGCTGTCAACTGTACATCGTTGGTTTCGGCAATCTTCTGCGCGATAGAAAGCCCTAGTCCGCTACCGCCTGTCGTACGATTTCTCGAACTATCTACTCGGTAGAAGCGATCAAAAATCTGACTCACCTGTTCTTTTGTCATTGGCTCTGTTTCATTTCCAATGGCTAATTGTGTTCTTTTCGACTCGATGGTGATGACAGGTTCGCCGACCGTATACTTCATCGCATTATCGAGCAAGATACGGACCAATTCCGTCATTGCACTCTTATTCGTTGTGATAATCGTTTGCGCCTCGCCAGTAAATTCCACTCGGAGTCCTTTTTCATTTAAGACTGGTAAAATCTCTTCTACGATTGCTTTCGTAACAGCCACTAAATCGACTTCCTCTTTTGTCGTAGCCGCTTCACCTTCATCGTATCTAGAAAGGATTAACATCTGTTCTACAAGAGAGTTCAGACGCTTAATTTGGCGTTTATTACTATCGACAAATTTCGCTTCTGTTCCCATCATTGCGAGTAAATCCGTATTGGCTGAAAGGACCGCTAATGGCGTCTTAATCTCGTGACTGGCATTGGCGATAAATTGTTGCTGACGCTCTACGTTTTCCACAAACGGGCGAATCGCGCGTTTGGATACGAGACGAACAAGCACATACACCACTGCTAGACAGAGAACAAAGACTGCTCCCGTTACCATCATTAATCTCGATATTTGTTGTGTTTCTTTGTTGGCATCTACAAGGACAACCATTGTTCCGGCATCCGTCTTAGCCACTTGATAGCGAAGACTTCCTTCCCATCCTTTTGTGGAAGTTCCTTGAGCGATGCGTAAACCCAACTCTTTTAACGCTTCTTCATCGAGCGATACTAAGTGAGTTCGGTCGACAGATTGAACCGTGCCATTTGCCACTCTTACGACTGCATAACGTGTTGCCATCTGATCATCTTTACGAAACTCCATTCCTTTTGGCATTCCATGTTCAGGATGTTCTTTAGGAGCCATTCCTCCCTCAGGTGCATCTGGGAAAGTTCCATCATTATTAACAAGCATTGTTACAAGGTGGTCCACTTGATCGACAGTTTGGCGATAGTTCACTACGTTTACTGCCACCAGCACAACCAGCAACACTGCTGTAAAGGATAGCATCGCACTTTTCACAAAGCTTTTTTGAAGTTGTTTAAACATGCAAACTCCTCTTCTTTTCTAAAATCATCGGGATTACGCTTCGACCATCAATTGATAGCCCAAACCACGTGCAGATTTAATCGTCACGTTCGCATCGATGCTCGCTAATTTCTTACGCAGCGATGAAATATTCACCCACACCACGTTAATCTCCGCATCTGAGTCGAGCCCCCAGACTTTTTCCATAATTAAATCCGTCGATAATACCTGATTGCTATTCATCATAAAGTATTCCATCAATTGGAACTCTTTATTGTTCAGCAACACTTGCCCACTGGCTGATTCCATCGTGAACTTATCGCGGTTAAGCTCGATATTCCCGATGTTCATCACAGATGCCACGAAGACATTCGGACGACGAAGCAATGATTTCACACGCGCTAATAATTCAGGCGCTTCGAACGGCTTCGTTAAATAATCGTCCGCTCCTTCTTCAAGACCTGTCACTTTATCTTCTAGCTGGCTTTTTGCCGTTAACATCAACACTGGCGTCGTATTTCCGCCAGCACGCAATTCACGGACCACTTCGATTCCTGATTTCTTCGGCATCATGACATCCAGCAAGATTAAATCATACGGTGTTGATTCGGCATAAAATAGCGCGTCCGCACCATCGTGAACCACTTCCACGCTATACTTTTGCATTTCTAGCATCATCTTCAGCGCTTCTGCTAAATCAATTTCATCTTCTGCTACTAAAATTCTCATAGTCGTACCTCTTCTTTTTTCTTTAGTATACGTTTCGTACTTAAAATTTACCTAAATCGACTTACATGTGTTTTCAAATGAGACTAGTAGCTCACGCAATTGTTGCTTTTGATTGCAGTCCAATCCACGCAAAGTATGTTCCATCATTTGATGTTGCGCTGGAATTAAATCATCCAGCAACTTCTTCCCTTTTTCCGTTAATGAAATATGTTTTGTTTTCCAGTCTTTTTCAATCGAAATCAATTCTAATTTTTCTAAATGACGAATGCAGTGCGTAATATTCCCCTGCGTCAAATTCAATGTTTGCGCAATCGTCTTTTGATCCATCGTTTGATTTCTAAAAATTAGATGTAACACTTCAAAATGAGTTGGATTCAACCCCACCTCTTTTAATGACACCGAAAAAGTTTTCAAGTTCTCATTGTAGATTTTCATAATCATCATCCAAATCTCATGAGACACATTCATTTTTTCGCATTCTGTAACCATACCGACACCTCTTTCACCGTTTACTTTACTATTGAAATGACCTCCTGTCAAACTCTCTCTCCGTCAATCCACTAACGAATTGCACTCGCTAAAATATGAGCACTCTCTAACTCCCTGCACCCTCTTTTCCCCCTCCTAGCTCCTAGGGAAATTGGTTTAACCGAAACCAGATCCTTTTACTAAAAAAGATTAAGAAAAACGAGCGGCTTCACTGAAGAGCGCACACTTTTTCCCCTTTTCCGGCCCTCCTTTAAAATGGTTTAACCGAAACTAGGTTTCTTATTGGTAAAGCACGAGTGCCTTTGGATTCTGTAGTAGTGATAATAGCGAGTGCAACCAATGTGAATTACTGACACTTGGAATTTATTCCTAGTGTCAGTTTGAAGCTTGGTAGGCGTTGAGACCTCAGGCTCAACCCGTTGCAGCTATTATTTCTACTACAGAGACATCCAAAGCGCACGAAGTGCTTTCCACTTATTTTTTCAATAAAAAAAGAGTCCTGGTTTCAGGTTAAACCAGGACTCGGAAAGCACAATTTCCCTAGTGAGCTATCCAAATTTTTTTCTGACGAATCAGCGCCACACACGCAATCACTACCACAATGAAAGTTCCGAGTGCTGCTGTTCCGTTAACAGTGAGAGAATATACCCATGGGCTCATTCCTTCTGGTGCGTATTTACCCCAGAAAATAACCCCAGCAATATAGTGGAAGAAGTAGCGAACGCCTACTCCTACAAAAGCTGCAGTACAAGCTAACGTAATCGCACTTGTATATTTCTCAGCTTTTAACGCTTTTTGGAACGGACTATATAAAAGTCCTGCAAGTCCCATCACTGCAAATGCAATGACATATTCGATGAGTACTTGTTCAACAGACAAGAATGACACTTTACCTACTGCAAAGTGGAGTAATCCCCATAGCAAACCTGCTGCTAAACCTGGTGTCAAGCCGCGGCGTAGTGAAAAAATAACAAGAACAATTGCTCCCCACGACGGTGTAAACCACCCAGCAATGTCCGGAATCGAGGACAACGCCATTGACAACGCTGCAATAATTGCAACTTCTACCCATACTAAAACATTTCTCTTCATGAAAAAAGAGCCTCCTTCGTTTATTGAAAAACACAAAGAGACTCCGTCTAAAACTTCGAAATCAAATACAATTCCTACGCACGTACTAACGTAACAGGTTCAAGGGTTTGTAACAACATCTCAGCCAAAATGGCACCCCTTTGTACTTTTCACATATTTAACTGTTCTCAATATACTACTGTAGTTCTTTTTTTGCAACTCTAAAACTCTAACAATAAACTTGATATTCTAAGTCTATACAAAAAGACTCCTAGGAATGCCCTAGGAGCCGAAATTCAAATCTCTTTATTTAGCTTTGTCTTTTTTAGAAAGTGTCATGTTTAATCATAACTCACCGATAACATCACCGAAAATCCAAATCGCAATAAATACTATCGGATGAGCGACTACAAAAGGAATTACTCCTCGTGCACTCTTACAGTTTTGTAACCACTACTTGTGGTAACAATTCTTCGATAAATGATTCTTCGGCAATTCCTACAGAGAAGGCTGTCGCACTTCCTGTAGCGGCTCCTTGTTTCAAGCTTGCTGCGTAATCTTCTGTTTCAATAAATTTCGCCATAAAACCTGAAAGCATTGAGTCTCCTGCTCCAACTGAGTTGACTAATTTTCCTTTTGGAACATTCGATGTATAGATTTCTCCGGTTTCACTAAGCAGCATCGCGCCGTCACCACCGCGAGAAATCAACACATTGCGTGCCCCCATTTCTTGGAGTTTTTTCGCATAATCTACAATCTGCTCTTCCGTTTCAATTGTCACCCCAAAAATCTCGCCTAACTCATGATGATTTGGTTTGATAATGAATGGGTGATATGGAAGACATTTCGTTAATAAATCTTTTGTAGTGTCTAATACTAATTTAACGCCTTTTTCATCGCATAACTTTGCAATGGTTGTGTACGCAGAATGATCCATTCCGTTACCAGCATTTCCGGCTAAAAATACCACGTCGCCATCTTGTAGGCTTTCTTCGAAGTACTGTACTAAACGAGCAAAATCTTCAGCTTTCACCACGGGGCCGTTCGCGTTGATTTCTGTCTCTTTGGTACTCTTTAGTTTCAAATTAATACGTGTAACACCATCGATTTCGATGAAGTTCGTTTGAATTCCTTCAGCCTGCAACGCTTCTTTAATGAAGTTCCCTGAGAAACCTGCTAGAAAACCTGTTGCTGTATTGTCGAACCCTAAACGCTTCAAGATGACAGACATATTAATGCCCTTTCCACCTGCCACGTAGTTTTCTTCAACAGAACGGTTTAATGTGCCAAGTTCGCAGTTTGGAACTTTAACAACAAGGTCAATCGCTGGATTAAACGTAATCGTGTGAATCATGCTTTCTCTCCTTTATTATGCGTCCATTTCAACAAGACGAATGCTTCCTGCCATACGGTAACGTAAGTCGGCTTGCTCCTTCGTAGTGTTTGTGACCATGGTTACTTGATGAAAATCCGCAACCTTACAGAGACTTACTTTAGCAAATTTGCTCGAATCGGCCAATACATATGCCTGATTACTCTTGCTAATCGCGATTTTTTTAATCGTTGCTTCCTCTTCGTCTGGAGTCGTATAGCCATAGCTTAAATCGACCCCGTTCATTCCAAGGAACGCCTTCTTGAAGAAATACTCACGTAATTGATTTTGCGCAAGTACTCCTACCACAGCGCTCGTTTCCGTTTTAACTTGTCCGCCAAGAAGCACTGTTTTAATGCCGTAATCTGCTAAAAGATGTGCTTGTTGCACGCCGTTTGTAATAACAGTGACGTCTTTTCCTTCTAAATGCGGAATCATGCGAAGTGTTGTCGTTCCCGCATCCATGTAAATCGTTTCGCCTTTTGTCACAAGAGAAGCCGCATAGCGACCGATGCATTCCTTCTCACGTCGGTTTGAACGTTCCTTTTCTTTTGTGGTTGGTTCATACTCTTTTGAATAGACGCGTTTAGCACCGCCATGCACACGAATCAATGTTCCTTCCTCTTCTAATAAAGAAAGGTCACGACGAACCGTCGATTCAGAAGCACCTAGCGCCTCCATTAAGTCTCTTAGGTGTACTGTATCTTCCTTTTCTAATAAGTCCAAAATGATTCTTCTACGTTTTTCAGTAAGCATAAAGCTCCTCCTACAATCGGCAAATATTAGTTGAAGCTTCAGCCCTCAAACGGTTAAAAACTTCCATATGTATATAATATAATTTATATAGACAATTACATTCCTTATATAATATAAAATTATATACTCCTAGGTGCAAGTAATTTAGGCACTTGATTCTAATCAAAATTACAGTATTTAAGACATTTTCCGAACAACTTAGGCAATATTCTTTTATTTGATTTTTTATATACTTACGCTCTTTTCAACCAACATAAAAAAAGACGCCAGAGATTTCTCTGACGTCCTTTAAGTTCGCTAACGTTATTTATTTTTCTTCCGTTTTTTCGTGTGGCAAGATTAAGTTTAAGACGATTCCGGCAATCGCACAAAGCGCTGTCCCTGATAAAGTGATAGGCCCCACTTCAAGCACTGCTGAACCAAGCCCAAGTACTAACATCGAGCTTGCGATAATGAGGTTTCGCACTTGTCTAAAGTCTACTTGTTTTTCGATTAATACTTTCAAACCGTTTGAAGCAATCACCCCGTATAAGAGAATCGCCATTCCACCAAGTACTGCGTTTGGAATCGTACGAATGAGCGCTGTGAATTTACCAAAGAAGCTGAATCCAATCGCGATTAGTGCAGCGTTACGAATAACCGATACAGATGCGATACGCGTTAACCCTACAACCCCTGTATTTTCACCGTAAGTCGTATTGGCAGGTCCTCCAAGGAAGGCAGATACGGTTGTTGCCACCCCATCCCCGATGAGTGTGCGGTGTAAGCCTGGGTCTTTCAAGAATTGACGTCCGCAGATTTCACTTAATACAGTATGGTCCCCGATATGTTCGGCAATCGTTACGACCGCAACTGGTAGAATCGCCCAAGTTTCAGGTCCGAAGTATAAGTTATATTGATGGAAGAATCCGTTCGTATCGAATGGTAAGTATAATTCCGGTAACGCAATCCATTGGGCGTCGATGACTTTCGTGAAATCCACGAGCCCAAAGAAGATAGCTACGATATATCCACCGATAATCCCGAATAGGAATGGGATGATTTTCAAGAAGCCTTTTGCTTTTGTATTAATAAATGCTGTGATGAGGAATGTTACGACGGCAACAACCATCGCTTTCCAATCACCATCTTTTACAAATCCGGCATTGGTTACCGCACTATTGGCAAGCCCTAGACCGATAACGATAATCATTGGTCCGATAACGATAGGCGGTAAGAGTCGGTTAATCCAATTCGTTCCTAAGAATTTAACAAAAATAGCCACAACCACATAGAGTAGTCCGACTAACACAACCCCTGTTTGCGCAGCGTCTGGTTTTCCATCCATTTGCGCCATCGCGAATTGCATGGCCGTAATAAAAGCAAAAGAGGATCCCAAGTAAACAGGTACTTTAAATTGCGTCGCAACCATATAGATTAGCGTTCCTAATCCTGACGCAAATAAAGCAACCGATACTGGCATCCCCAATATTAACGGCACTAGAACAGTGGCACCAAACATCGCAAACACGTGCTGTAAACTAAGTAACAGCCCAGGCACGAGCTCCGGTTTTTGATCCACATCTAACAACAGATCGACTTTCGAAGTTTGTAACTCCATTTTACCCTCTTTTCCGGGCGTTTTTGTGCACACAAAAAACCCTATGATTTTAAGCGTAGGGCTAGTCTAATAAACTTGATCTTAGCCTTTCTCACCTCTCTGGATGAGTTTAAAAGCCCTTGCTAGCAGTTAGTGTATCACACCTGATTTGATTTTTCTAGGCTTTTTTCTGTTTTTTTGAAACAAAAGTATTGTCCCCAGTATCAATCCCCGTTACAATGGTAACAAGCAACCCTTAAAGTTGCCCAGTCTAACTTTATGGAGGGATCATTTATGGTCAAATCAGTAGAAACTATCACAGAATTAATCGGGAACACTCCCCTTGTGAAACTACGTCGTTTAGTTTCAGACGATTCTGCAGATGTATATGTAAAAGTCGAGTCGTTTAACGCCGGTGGATCTGTGAAAGATCGTATCGCTTTAAACATCATCGAAACAGCTGAGAAAGATGGTAGCCTAAAACCTGGCGATACAATCATCGAAGCAACAAGTGGAAATACAGGGGTAGGACTTTCATTAATCGGTGCTGCCAAAGGATACAAGGTCATCACAATTATGCCTGAATCTATGTCTATCGAACGCCGTCAATTAATGAAAGCATACGGTACAGAAGTATTATTAACACCTGCTGCGGATGGATTCGGCGCTGCCGTTGCCAAAGCAGAAGAATTAGCGGCACAACCTGGCTACTTCTGGGCACGTCAATTCGACAACGAAGCAAACCCAGCAATCCACTATCAAACAACTGGGCAAGAAATTATTAAAGCCTTCGACGGAAAAACTCCAGATGCTTACATCAGTGGTATCGGTACTGGTGGTACGATCACAGGTGTTGGCCGTGCGTTAAAAGAAGTGAACAAAGATGTTGAAATCATCGGGGTTGAACCTGAAGAAGCACCATTTATTTCTAAAGGTCAAAAAGGAAAACACCGCATCCAAGGAATTTCTGCTGGTTTTGAGCCAAGCATTATCGACCGCGAAGTTATCGACGGCTTTGAACTTGTTTCAAGTGACGATGCCATCGAAACAGCGAAAAACTTAGCTGCTAAAGAAGGTATCCTTGCTGGTATTTCTTCTGGAGCTGCTGTCACTGCCGCTCTACGCGTGGCAAAACGCTTAGGAAAAGGCAAATCTGTTGTAGTTCTCCTACCTGACACAGGAGAACGTTACCTTTCAACAGGTATTTTCGGTGAAGCGTAATTCATTATAAAAAAAAATAAGAGAAGAGTCTCAGATACTTTATTGCAATCTTTTGAATTCAGTATTTGTGGTTCTTTTTTTTGTGCGAAAAATTCAGTCGAAAGGCGTTTAGAATCCAGATGTATCATGCATGATACACTCTACTCTTTTTGTATCAATTTTGATACGTATCATTTTTGATACAACTCAACTTTTCGATGTAACATTTTTGTTACGTAACATAATTGTTACACTCGAAGCAAAACAAAAACCACCTCGGAAAATTTTCCAAGGTGGTTTCACTTTTAAATTCGATTAAGCTTCTTGTGCTTTGGCTTCTTTTTTGTTTCCGAATTTCTTAGCAATATACGCTGTTAAGATTGGAGTTAAAATAGCTGTTACGATTACTGAAGCTGTAATTTGAGTCGTTGCTGTTGCTTCGATTCCTTTGAACGAAGCATCCACTGCTGAAAGTGCAGCTGGTGTAGCGATAGCGCTGGCTGCTGTACTTGAGATGGCAGCACCGGCAACCCCGTTACCACCTGTTAAGCGGTCTGCGGTGATAGATGCAATACCACCGACAAATGTAGTAATCACCCCTAGTAAAATACCAGGTAGACCACCTTCAAGGATTTGGCCAAAGCTCATGTTAGCCCCTAAACAGAAACCAACGACGATAATGATGGCTGTAATCCCGTTTGAAAGAACTTTCTTCATGTATGGGAAGGCATTCCCTAACGCAATCCCTAACACAAGTGGCAATACAGTTCCGACTAAGTTCCAAATCGAGATGTTTGCAAGACCTGCACTACTTAATACGGCCATTGTTACCATTGGTCCAACGCTAAGTGTTGTAATCCCAACGGCACCAGCATCGATTTCATCCCCGTATACATCTACAATACCCGCATACATTGCGTTGTTGGCTACTGAAATGGCACCGATAACGGCAACGGCGCTAAGTCCGAGGAAGTTGTCATTGAATACTTTCGCAACCAATAACCCTAAGACTACAGATACCGCAATTTTTGCTAAAATAATCGCTGCCCCACGTCCAACGGCTTTTGGTGTGTTTTTAAGAGAAATGGTCCCCCCGATAATGAAGAGGAATGCCCCAACAAGTGGTCCAGCACCTTTCACGATTGGAGTGGTAAATCCACCAATTTGTAATATTTGAGGGAAAAATGTATTAATCACACATCCAATAAACATTGGAATAATGATTGTATCCCCAGGAATTTTAATCTTTTTCATACTGTTCACAATCCTTCTCTGATTTGGAATAAGACTCTAGCTAAAATCAGCCATCTAATGTGATACCGCCATCGCAGTCACCGATTTCCCCTGTAACGAAGCTTGCAAGGTCGCTTGCGAAGAAGAGAATCATTTGAGCGATTTCAGTAGGTTCTGCACGACGTCCAAGAGGGATCATGCTGATAACTTTTTGGCTCTTTTCTTTATCTTCTGATAAAACTGTTGTCATATCTGTACGAGTGAATGAAGGACATACAGCATTACATGCGATATTGTACTTACCGCCTTCTTTAGCAACGGCTTTTGTTAAACCATTTAAACCAGCTTTAGAAGAAGCATAAGCAGCAGTACCTAAAAGTCCACCACCAAGTTTAGCAGCAACTGAAGATACGTTTACGATACGTCCACCTTTGTTTTCGATAAAGTGTGGGAAAATTGTGCTAATTGTTGAGAAGCATCCTGAAAGATTGATACGGATAGTTCTTTCCCATTCTTCGTATGTTAATTGGTCGAAAGGTTTTGCACTAATAACCCCAGCGCAGTTCACTAAGATGTCTACTTTGCGTTCTGCTAAAATTTCGTTCATGCTTTTTACGATAGATTCATGATTTCCTAAATCCATGTATTTGAAGCTTGTGTGTTCTGGTCCGAACTCTTCAACTGTTTTGTTTGCTGCAGCTTCATTAATATCTGCAATGACTACAAAACCGCCGCCGTTAACGATACCGCGAACGATTTCTTTACCAATACCATTTGCCCCACCAGTGACAATGGCAACTTTACCTGTGAAATCCATTAGATCACGTCCTTTGATTTGATATGTTCATTGTATCACTAAATAATGAAGTTTCGCCTTGTTTTGTGGTTAACATTTGTTAACTTTTTAACGTATTTTTGATGAACTATATGTTCCGCTAACCTCACGAAAACCGCAGTACTAAAAGGTTTCTAGAAAGAAAAACAGCCTACAAATAAATTGTAGACTGTTATGTGTACCATAAAAAATATTTTATTTTTTTAAAATTGAATATAAACATTATATGAGCAAACTTCTCTCAAATAATGAACTAAATCAATAATATTGTCCTTTAAATCGCCAAGAGGAACTTCTTCTACTTGCTTACGGCCTCCATTGAAGAACGTAAATCGATATTTCCCGCCCCATTTTGATTTTTGGCGAAGAACGGATGCGCTAACGGCTTTTTCTAAGTCCACTACCCTAAACTCAGTTCCATAAGAAACTAAAATTCCGTCTTTGACAAGTACACCAAGTTTTTCATCCAAATACTCCGCATCATCCAATAAACGTTTCATATCGTCTTTGTAGTCAGGGAACAACTCATCAAAACGAGCATAATGTTGTTTGATGCGACGAACGCGAACGATTTGCCACACCAATACAATGACAAAGAACACAACGACTACGATGAACATCACGATATCGACAAACCTTGCCGCACTATCCGTAATGGTTAAAAAATGCTTTGTGTCCAATTTATCGAGAGGCGCCTGCACCGAAAGTGGGCTAAGTTTGAATTTCTTTTCAAAGGCTTCCTTCATTTCTTGCGTAATATGTGTTTTAACGCTGGTTCTTCCTGTTTTCTTCTTCTCAGGAACTACACGTATATTCAAGTAGAAGTCTGATGAGGCGAGTGCGTTCGTTTTCTCAGAAAGCGCCTCTTTAAACTCTAGAATTTGTTTAATTTCAGAAGCATCTGTTCTTAGAAACGATACTCCATAATTGTGTTTCACTAAATAATAAGTTTCATCGTCTATCTCAAGAGGCTTTGGGTCGATATCTAACACCTTAATCGAAGTGGACGATGAATCATTTTCCATTTTATAAATGATTTCATGTTCGTATAATTCACGTCCGCTCATAAATCCAAATGACACTACAAATCCCACCACCACCACTGTTAATCCTAACAGGGCGGTGAGAATCCACATCCCCCATGTTCTTCTAAATATCCCTTTATGCAAAAATATTCCACCTTCAATTTCTATTTCTTATCCTAGGAGTCTAAAATCCAATTTCAATCCTAAGTTGTATTCTTCGTTTAAATATTCCACAAGCTCTTTGAGACGTAATAATTGTCTTCTAAAGAGAATCGAATCGTATTTCTTATTTGCATATTCAAAACGTAAATGAACCTTCATGCCGCCTTTTCGTCTGTTTTCAAAAACTAAGTAAGCCTTGCTGACTTCTGATAAGTCGATGACCGTAAAGTTAATGTCGTAGCTTACAAGAATGCCTTCCATCACAAGAATCTTGAGTTTCGGATCCACATATTCTGCATCATCCAGCAACTGCTTCATATTGTTCGCATACTCAGGGAAGTACGCATCAAATCGAGCATACTGCGCCTTCAAGCGACGCGTTTGATAAATTTGGAACCCGATGAGCCCAAGAACGATGGCAAGCATGACAAACGTGAATGCCGAATCTCCCCATTGATCTTCAGAAGTGGTCAACTTCAAGATTCTGGATTCATCGATTTTCGTCTTAGTATTTTCTGAATACAGCGGGCTCTCTTTATATTTCTTGTAAAAGGCTTCTTTCATCTCCGGTGTTACATTCACCTTGACGTTAGAGCCTTTCCCTTTTCTTTGTTCTGGCGTTACACGCACACTCAAATAAAGATTATCGCCTGCAAGTGCATTTTCACCGTTTCCGGCAGCCTTCTTGGCTTCTAAGACATTATTCAATTCATCTGATTTTGCCTCAAAGACCGCAACGCCTCTTTCGTGTTTCACTAAATAATAGTTGTGTCCATTTAAAACGAGTGGTTCTGGATCGATATCCATTACCTTAATCGCTACTGACGAACCTTTATCGTTGACATAGTAAACCTCATTAGCTTTGTATAAGTCTTCCGCGCTCTGGAATGATTTGAATCCCGCACGTGCAATAATCACCATCACTACAGCCATTATCGCTACTACAACCCATATTGGTCCTGTTCTTCTTCCATACCCTTTATGCATTTTGAACCCTGCTTTCTATTGAATTTTTGACTCATCTCAATTAAACCGCATACCCATTACCATTGAAACGGCAGCGATATTTTGGTTCCTTCTTTTTCATTTAAATACTCCACTAATTGGCGAACGTTTTCTGGACGATTCTTCAATTGAATGGTTACATTCTTATTCCCGCCAAATGCAAAATCAATGGCATAGGTAACACTGCTTTTTGTCTTTTGGCGGCGAACATCAACATTTCGTACTTCTTTCAGTTTAATCACTCTAAAATCCTTATTATAGCAAACGAACTTGTGATCCTTCACCAGTACTTTTAGCTTAGGATCATTAAAATCCGCATCCATTAGTAAAGCCTTCATATTTTGAGTGTATCGTGGAAACTCTTTATCAAATGCCTCGTATTCTTTCTTCAATGTACGCACTCGTCTATACGCACTGTAGAAGGAGACTAACGCTAATAGAAATACAAAAAGTGTAACTCCCGTCTCCAACAATCGATTTATAAATGATGTCAAAGTTAAATAATGAAGGAAGTCCAGCGGTACAGCGTCTTCTGTCGGTAAGAGAGTCCCCTTCCGATATTGTCTTGTAAAGGCTTCTATCAATACTGCCGGTATATGGACAGTCTTACTCCCTCTACGCCCCTTTGTTACTTCTGGCGTTACTCGAACATTTAAATAAATATTCTCTTGCTTTAAATGCTCCCAGTCATTTGGATTCGCTTTTTTCAAATCCAACAACTGTTTAATGTCTTTGGCTTGCGCTTGAAGTGGCGTAACCCCTTTTTCATGCTTTATTAAGTAATATTCTTTTCCATCGTAAGTGAGGGCCTCTGAATCTATATCCAACACACGAATCGCAACGGAAGTGCCAGCATCATTCAAATGATAAATGTCTCCGGCCTTATAGAGCGACTCTCCTCCCATGTATCCTTTTACGGTTCCAGAGAAAAAGAAAACCCCTATCAGAACCCAAATGAGAGCGGAACCCCAGAGAAAGATTGTTCTTCTCACATACCCTTTATGCACCTTAATTTCCTACTTTCTATTGCTATTTTTCCAATCGTCCCTAATCTTAACTGGGACGAAGTAATTCACTTTTCGAACGAGACGATAGCCGTCTTCTAATGACTTCCCATACGTATTTGGAATAAAGGAACGTCTTTTTTTCTTAAACATGAACTTAATTCCATAATACACACGGCGTCCTGTACGCGTACGATACAGATGAATTTCTTTGAGTTCTTTTAGCGGAATCACTGTAAAATGGCTTCCGTAAAAGATCAGCACTTCTTTTACAATCATCGCTTCAAATTTTTCATCGACATAGTCTGCTTTTTCTTTAAAGTCTTTTTGTTCCCATTCATTATTCGGGAAGAGTGCATCTAATTTCTTGAATGCGAAATAATATTTCACCGATAATCCGACGACTTGCCCTAGCAGAAGGAGCACGATAACAACCATTACTAGCTGCACTATGAGAATTGGGTGACTCCAAACATCGACATCTCGGTAAAAATTAAATTGTTCAAATGTTTTAAAATCAAGCATTATAGCTATTACCAAGAGTGCGATGCTCCCTGCAAATAACATTAAAATGCCTTTCATTCGAGCAAAAATTCGTTTAACCATCTATACACCCCATCTGTATTATGTATGTATTATACTAAGTTTTTCTTTATTTGTATAGCTTTAACGGCTGAAAACACAAAAAGAGTGAGAAGAATGGAATCACCCCTTCTCACTCTCTTACACCTTAACGATTAAGCGTCTGCCTCTTCGCGTTTGGCTTTAATTTCATCAATTAAGCCTTGTAATTCTGCTTCGTCGAAATGATATTTCTCACCGCAGAAATGACACACAACTTCTGCGCCATGGTCTTCGTCAATCAAGTGTTGTAAGTCATCTACCCCAATCGACATTAACCCTGCACTGAAACGTTCACGCGTGCATCCACAATGGAATTTCACAGGCATCTCTTCTAACTCACGAATGTTTTCTTCGCCAAGTAATCGATTTAAAATATCGCGTGGTTGTTCTTGTTGGTCAATCAATTTTGAAACCATTGGAATTTCGCTAATACGACGTTCGATTTCTGAAATCGTCGCTTCGCTCGCCCCTGGTAATAGCTGAATCATAAATCCACCTGCTGCACGAACCGTTTCGTCTGGATTCACAAGAACCGACACCCCAACAGCCCCATTAATTTGTTCAGAGACTGCTAAGTAATACGTGAAGTCCATTCCGAGTTCTCCATCCACGATTGGTACTTGACCAGAGAATGGTTCTCTCATGTTTAAGTCTTTGATGACCGTAATCGTACCATTTGTTCCAACGACACCACGTACATCTAATTTTCCTTTGTCGTTTAACTCAAGGCTCACATGAGGGTTTGTAATATAACCACGCATTTCCCCACGGCCATTCGCATCGGCCATGATTTTTCCACCAGGGCCATCCCCGTTCACTTGAACCGTGATGCGTTCGTCGCCTTTTAAGCTACTTGCCAATAATTGTGTTCCGATGATGGTACGTCCCATCGCTGCTGTTGCAGAACTCCAAGTGTCGTGTCTGCGTTGCGCTTCTGCGATTGCGTCTGTGGCAACCATGGCAACGGCTTTGACCTCATCATTGAACGCCAATACTTTTAATAATGAATCTGCCATTTGTCTCTCCTTTTTTAAAGGAAAAGAGCTGTGACAACAGCCTCAGCTCTCCTACCCTTTGTGTTATTCGTTTTCTGATGGTCCTTCAAGGTCATTTGGAGCAGCCGTCACATCTGCAACTTCCACTTCTTCGTCCTCTTCTGGAACCTCTTTGCCTTCTGCTTGTTCCGCATCGCGTTTGGCTAAGGCTCTTTTCGTTTCTTCAAAACTTGCCGCTTCTGTTTCACTTGGATATTCATCTTCCGCGATTGGAGCTGGCATTTCACCTGTTTCGAAAAGTGATTTAATTGTACGTTCATCTAATGTTTCTAATTCTAGAAGTTTTTGAGCAATTAATTCTAATTGTTCTTTATGTTCTTCAAGAATTTGAAGAGCTTTTTCATGCGCTTCTTTCATAATACGACGAACTGCATTGTCGATTTCAAAGGCCACTTGATCTGAGTAACCTTTTGTTTGACCATAGTCACGTCCGATAAACACTTGATGATTTCCTTCGTATTGAACAGTTCCTAATTCATCCACCATTCCGTACTCTGTAATCATGCTACGAACGATAGCTGTTGCTTGTTCAAAGTCGTTTGATGCTCCTGTAGTCTTCACGCCAAAGATAAATTCTTCAGCAGCACGACCACCAAGAAGTCCAACTACTTGTTCGAACAATTCTTCTTTTGTCATTAAGAAACGATCTTCTTTTGGAAGCATAATCGCGTATCCGCCAGCACGTCCACGAGGGACAATCGTTACTTTATGAACCACACGTGCATCGCTTAAGACCATACCAACGATTGTATGCCCTGCTTCGTGGTAAGCAACCATTTCGCGTTCTTTTTTGCTGATGGCACGGTCTCTCTTAGCCGGACCAGCAATCACACGGTCATGTGCTTCATCCACGTCTAATGCGTCGATGGCATTTTTATCACGACGAGCTGCTACTAAAGCTGCTTCGTTTAATAAGTTTTCAAGCTCAGCACCAGAGAATCCTGGAGTTTGTTGCGCAATTACTTTTAAGTCCACGTCTTTTGCAAGTTTCTTGTTACGAGCGTGTACTTTTAGAATCGCTTCACGGCCTTTCACGTCTGGACGACCTACTAAGATTTGACGGTCAAAACGTCCTGGACGAAGTAAGGCTGGATCTAATACGTCTGAACGGTTTGTTGCGGCAATCACGATGATTCCCTCAGTTCCTTCGAACCCGTCCATTTCAACTAGTAATTGGTTTAATGTTTGTTCACGTTCGTCGTGTCCGCCGCCCATTCCGGCACCACGTTGACGACCAACGGCATCGATTTCGTCGATAAAGATAATTGCTGGAGCATTTTTCTTCGCGTTTTCGAATAAGTCACGAACACGGCTTGCCCCAACCCCTACGAACATTTCTACGAATTCAGAACCTGAAATCGAGAAGAATGGAACGTTTGCTTCACCGGCAACGGCTTTCGCAAGAAGGGTTTTACCTGTCCCTGGAGGGCCCTCAAGAAGTACCCCTGCAGGAATACGAGCACCAAGCGCTGTAAATTTACGTGGGTCTTTTAAGAATTCCACTACTTCCACAAGCTCTTGTTTTTCTTCTTCGGCACCGGCTACATCAGAGAAGCGCACTTTTACGTTTTGTTTCTTCTGGTTCGTTGCACGGCTCTTACCGAAGTTCATCGGATTGTTACGTCCGCCTTGGCCACCTTGGCTCATAAACATTGTATAGAGTAAGAATCCTAATACCCCAAGTGGTAATATGACTTGTAATAATACAGAAATCCATACGCCTGTTGAACTTTCTGGTAAAGTTTCAACCTTTGTATTTTTAGCTTGAGCTGCTTCATTGATTTCTTTAATCGTTGAGTCGTTTGGTAAGACTGTTGTTTTGAAGTTTGTGCTCTTTGTCTTACGGTTATCAAAAATAGATAAGCCATTTTGGTTTTTAGCTTCTTCTGTTGTTTGCTCTTTCGGATTTGTATATTCCCCAGTAATAGTATATACAGAATTCGAATATTGCATCTTAATATCTTTGATTTCGCCACTTTTCAGACTTTGCATAAATTCTGTGTATGAAATATCTGCTATAGGACCTTTTTGATCCCCATTAAACATTCCAACAAAAATGACAATGGCACCGAAAATCAAGATATACAGTAAGCTAGATCTTAATATTGATCGATTGTTATTATTATTCATTTTGCCTCCCCATCTTCTTATAAAAGAAGAACGATAGTTTACTTCACTACCGTTCTATCATAACATATTTGACTTTTATTGACGAATAGTTTTACTCTTTCTTAATCTTCATAGAATTCTGGTTTTAAAACACCGATACATGGTAAGTTGCGGTAGAATTGTTTGAAGTCTAATCCGTATCCTACAACGAATTTATTAGGAACTTGAACCCCAACGTAATCTGCTTCAATAGCTTCTTCACGACGTTCTGGTTTGTCTAATAAAGTCACCACTTTTACACTTGCTGCTTGGCGGTGTTTTAATAATTCAACCACGTGTTTTAAAGTACGGCCTGTATCGATAATATCTTCAACGATAATAACATGACGATCTTTAACGCTTTGACCTAAGTCTTTTAAGATACGTACTTCGCCGCTTGATTCGAATTCATTTCCATAACTAGATACATCCATGAAATCAATTTCTAAGTTGCAGTCCATTGCACGGACTAAATCTGCCATAAAGAAAATAGCACCCTTAAGAATACAAATGACTAACGGATTTTTACCGCGGTAATCTTCCGCTAACGTAGCACCTAATTTCTTGATTGTTTCTTGTAACTGTTCTTCTGATACTAAAATTTCTGACATATCATTTTTTAACATGTGTGCACCTCGTTTTGTTTTCGTAAGATAGAATCATTTTACCAGTTTCCTCTTCAAAGGACAACGGTTTGGCATAGCGATAGCCCAAAATTGCGCGAATTTTTTTCAAGGTGTCTTCCAACACCCAAATTTCCTTGCGTTCTTCGAGTGGAATCTTCGCATTGATAAACCATCTTGAGAGTTTTTGATGCTTGGTTTCACTAGCATCCAGCGCAATCTTGTCTCCTGGTTTTGCATGACGAATCGTCAGCGGGAAGTCCTTTGGATAGACAGGAATAGTAAACTCGGAAGCCGTCTTTCCTGTAGTGAGCAAGATTTGCTCATCTTCATTTGGACGAATTAAAGTATCTTCCGGTTTTTCCAATATATATTCGATATTTGGAACGACTTTTTGACGTCCCTTTTCAAACGAACATTCCTCGTAACGTTTCTTGAACTTCCAGCCATTTGGGAGGTCCAGCGTGAGTTGTGCCTTGTCGGAACCAACCTTTTCTAAGATTTGCTCCATTTGCACTACCGAAATCGTCGTATCCATTTGCATGAGCACTTGTTGTAAGAGCAATCGTTGCATTTCGATTGGCTCTTTGAGGAAGGCTTCTCGGTGGAATGTGACTTTCTTCTTTCCTCTTTGGAAGAGCTGTTCTTGTTTTTCTTCTAGGATTGGCATCAAGCACGCCACAGCATCCGCAATCATTTGCGCACTCTTTTGGAAGTGGCTTCCGGCATTTGGATTTTCCTCTTTTAAAAACGGAATGACATGATGACGATATCTGTTTCTTGTATAGTCATCAGATTCATTCGATTCATCTTCTAAATAGGGAACGTCATATTTTTTAGCCTCTTGATAGAGTTCTTTTTTCTCATAAGATAAGAACGGGCGTAAAATGTCCAACTCTTTTACGAAACGTTTTTCCTTCATTCCAGAAAGACCTTCCAGCGTACTTCCACGCGACCATTTCATCAAAACAGTCTCCATTTGGTCATCTTGGTGATGCGCCAATACTAAATAGTCCGCCTCATGTTTTTTCGTCACTGTGCGGAAGAAATCATATCTAAAATCACGTAACGATTTCTCAGAAGTCGTCTCTCCCTCTACTTCGTGCCAATGCTTTGTCTCGATTGGAATTTGATGAAGCTTACAATAACGATGAACGAGTTGCTCCTCATCCTCGGCTTGTGCTCTTAGTCCATAGTTGACATGGGCCACTACGAGTCGATCTTTTGCATCGTCTCCAAAAAGAGTGATCATCGCATTCAAAAGAACCATCGAATCGACGCCTCCGGATACGGCAAGCACATATTTTTTCTCAGTATAGTTTTCTACATTTCTTCTAAAAAACGCTGTTAGTTGATGTTGCATTGGCCTCTCCTTTCTGTCAAAAAAATCTCCTCCAGTTTTCACCAGAAGAGATTGATGGTTTCATTATGAACGGCGACCGCCACGGCCCCCACGTTTCCCTTCAGTGTTACGTTTCAATGAAGTTAAACGGTCTTCAGAGTCTTTCAAGAAGGAACTCATTAGAGAATCGAAATCTGTTGCTTTTGCTTGCGAAGGAGATTTCTTTTCGTATGGAGCTGAAGTTCTGCTAGCAGTGCGATTTTTCTTAAAGTCTTGAGAATCATTACGTGGTGTAAAAGGTTTCTTTGCACGTGGTTTGTCCGCTGAATCTTCTTTTGGTTTATCAACGGCACGACGAATTGAAAGGCTAATTTTGCCATCATCCGCAATCGTCATGACTTTCACTTTAACCTCGTCTCCAACTTTTAAAACTTCTTTGATATCTTGAATGTATGAATCAGACACCTCGCTAATGTGAACAAGACCTGTCTTACGATCTCCTAAATCCACAAAAACTCCAAAATTTGTAATTCCAGTAACTTTACCAGGGATTACGTTTCCTACTTCGATTGACATATAAAAAGCGTTCCTCCTTCATTATTCCCTTTTCGATACACGCTTGACGTATCAAAAAGATTCATTGCCTAACGGTTTTGAGTCGTCACCTTAACAACAGTTTCCCCTTGTTCGACTTCTTCTTTTGCTTGTTGTGCTTTATGCTCTGCAGTGTCATTTGGCGTGCTGAAGATGATTTCTCCAGTTTTGCTTAAATAATATTCACTACGTGCAAGTTTTGCGATATATTCATCGCTTTGAAGAAGTTCCACTTGCTGTGTTAACGATTCTTTTTGCTTTTCAGCAACTTCTTTTTCAGCCTTTGCTTGTTCAATTTTTTGATCTAATTGACTCGCTTGGCTAAATTGGTTCCCAATCCCGACAATCATTGATCCCGAAATGGCAATCACACCGACTAAAATGAGCTTAGTCCATAGTGAGTGACTCTTGAAAACGGGAGTAGAAGGTTTTTTCTGATTTAACTTGTTGTTCATTGAAATTACATTCGAATTTCTTTGTTGTGTTTCTTTCGTCACCTTAATTGTCTCCTTTTTTACTTATACAAACTGAGTATAACAAGAATGACGCTCATCGTCCATGGTTACACTAAGATTTTTTATAAATTTTTGTAAACTTATTTTGAACTCCCTTTTTTTGTCAAAAATTAACCCCGTCGAAAAAATCTAAAGACAAAAAATGATTCCGCAAAGACTAACGGATTCTATAATAACAGTAATGTGTTACGCATCGAATGTGAATTACGCGGAGTAGGGCTTGTACCTTACTCCGCGTTTGAAGCTTCGAAGGTGAGAGACATAAGGCTCGAACCGGTGCAACATTACAGTTATTATGAAGACATCCGTTAGGATAAGCGGAATCATTTGTTGTATATCTTTATTTTTTAGTTAACATCTTCGGTACGGAGTTTCACGCGTTTAATGACCACTTGATTCTCCGTTTCGCGAATGTAGTTTTTCAAGTTTTCGATAATGATTTCTTCGTCATTATGAATGCGAATCACGAGCTCGTATTTTTCGCCATCGAGTTCGCGCGCTTCGACTTGAATCGATTGATAGTCTTCGAAGTGGCAGTAATTATAAATCGACTGCACAATTGTTGGGTCTGGAATTTCACAGTAAATATTTACTTGACGTTGTTTCCCTTGCAAGATTGGTTGATAAGCCAATTTTTGGACGATGACAATAATCGCTGCACAAAGGGAACCGAAGAACCAGAATCCTCCGCCAATCGCAAGTCCAATCCCGGCTGTGGCCCAAATCCCTGAAGCGGTGGTCAGTCCACTCACGCGTTTTTCACGCATGAAGATGATCCCCCCACCGATAAAGCTGATACCGCTGACTACTTGAGCAGCCACACGCGCTGTATCGTAATGCGGTGTATCAATGAAGGCTTCTTTTGAAATAATCATCATTAAGCAAGAAGTGAGCGCCACAATCATGTGGGTTTTAACCCCTGCTTGTTTATTTCTGGAGGTACGTTCGTAACCGATGGCAAGTCCACAAATACATGAAATTAAAATCGCCAAAAAGTGACGTAATTCCATCATTGCATTAAATGGTTGAAAAAAATTAATTGCATTTAAATCCACGGTTTTCCCTCCTTATTTCTTTTAAAAAAGTACTATTTATATTACTCTTTTTTTATTTTTTTGTCAACAGAAAACGCATTCAAAACAAATAGATTTCTACATTAAAAAAAGAATACGACAAACTTGCCGTATTCTCCCATTCATTATAATTCTAAAGGCTCTTCTTTAATCAGCTTCTCTTCAAGAATCGTGAACATTTCCTTAGCGTCTTCTTTTCTCGTTGAATCTAGCAATGCTTCAACTTGTACTAAGACATGTTTGTTCCCGAATTGAATCGCGATTTTATCTCCGACTTTGACGTCTGTTGAAGATTTCGCCACTTTATCATTGATAAACACACGTCCCTTGTCGGCTACTTCTTTAGCAACCGTACGGCGTTTGATTAATCGTGATACTTTTAAAAATTTATCGAGTCTCATCATTTTCCTCTTTTCTACTAAATTTACGTAATAAAGTCTTTCCTTTTGGAATTAGTACCCATTCGCGTTTGGTGAATAAATTCCATTTCATCGTTCCTGCCAGGAAAATCGCAACTCCTATAAAGGCAAAGACGATTGAAAAGACAAAGGCCATCGTTCTTGAATCTTGCATCCCTGCAAAATGCCATGCTCCGTATGATAATACCGAAACAATGACCGTCATGCCAAGTGCAATGCCTGTAAGTAACTGCATAAAATTCCCATCACGTAAGACACTTGTCATAATCTCTTTTGCAAAAGCCATCATCACACCCATCATTACGAAAAGGCCCAAAGCTGTCGCAAGGCTGGCTCCAAGCGTTCCAAACATCGCAACGAATAAGTAGTTCGTACTTGCCTTCACTACGAGCCCAGCTGTGAGTGCCAGTAGCGTTTTGGGATATTGATGCTGACTTTGGAAAATACCGTGCAGCGACATAATGACAGATGCAAAGAAAATACTTGTGACATACACAAGGAGCACTGCCTGACCCTTCGCATCTCCAAAGAGGGCGGTATTTAACCATGGCAAGATGGCAATCATCCCCATCGCTGCAACTACCGAGAAGGTCATCGTCATTCGAAGAAGTGATGTTGACAGTCTCTTAAATTCCAAGTCATGTCCTTTCTTAAAGGCACGTGATAACATCGGCATATAGCTGGATGAAAATCCAACTCCGACCACCATTCCTAATTGCACAAGCGGCTGTCCTCGGTCGTAAATCCCCTTGAGGTCTTTTGCGACTTCCGGAAGCATTCCTTGAGTAGTTAACACATTATACACAGAGAATGAATCTACCAATTGGAACAAGACTAAAATCGAACTGAGGAGACAAATAGTTCCTCCTTCAAAAGCAAATCGTTTAAAGAGATGCCCAAATGTCGGTACTTCCATTTCTACTGGCGTAATCGTCAAGCTATCGAGCGGATCTTTCGTTTCTTTCAATACATAATACAGCATCACAAGAATCGCAAACACGGCCGCAATCGTCGCACTCGACATCGCCCATGTGCCCATCGTGTAATAGTCTGAAATGGTGCTACCAAACAGACTCGCCACAAAGAGAATCACCGCGACACGAACAACCTGCTCCACCACTTGTGAGATGGCAGTCGGCATCATTCTAAAGCTTCCTTGGAAATAACCCCTTATGATAACCAAAAACGGCATCAATAGAAACATCCACGAAACGCTTTGGACGACTGGCAAGAGTTCAAAGTCGCCCATCCAATGCGCAATCATTCCCGCTCCCAAATGGAGAAAGGCAAAAATCCCCACTCCAACGAGGCTTGCGATAACGAATAGCTGCTTCAATAATTTCTTTAAATGTGTCGACTCCAAGTATTCCGCAACGACATTAGATACGAAAACTGGAAATCCCGTTAATGCAAAGGTCATGCCGATTCCATAAATAGGATACACCTGTTGGTATACATAAAATCCGGTGTTGCCTACCATGTTTTGGAAAGGAACTCGGTACACCGCGCTCAGAATCTTTGCGATAAACGCGGCAATCGAGAGCGCAATCGCCCCTTGCATCATCCCTTTACTATTTATCTTCTTCATGTTTTTCCTCATCGCGGGCTAAAATTTCCCCGCATGTTTTTACAAACAGTTTAACTTGCTCCAGCCATAAGTCAACAGGCTTTTGCGTGATATTTAATAAAATCTGAAGACTTTCGCCCTTGTTGGCCACTTGTGCAGGTAATTTCACTGGACCAAGCGCTTCAAAGACTGGCACCCCTTGCAAGCGAGTCGCACTTGGCGGTGCAATCGTAATCGTCACCGAATTATCTTTACGCTTAATCGATACGACGTCAATCTCGTTGGCGTAATGCTTAATCAATCCAACTTCTGCTAATGCGCTCACTTCATCTGGGAAGTCCCCGAAGCGGTCGATAAAGTCATCGAGCAATTCTTCATAAGCTTCCACGCTATCAATCGAGCGAATGCGTTTATACATCTCGATTTTTTGACGTTCGTCTTGAATATAACTTGCTGGAATATACGCATCAATTTGTAAGTCGATTTCGACGGTTTCTTCATCCGACTTCACTTCTTTTCCTTGTTTCTTCAACACGGCTTCACTTAATAATTGAGAATATAAGTCGAATCCGACCGAATCGATAAATCCGTGTTGTTGTTTTCCAAGTAAATTCCCTGCCCCACGAATCGAGAGGTCACGCATGGCAATCTTGAATCCAGAGCCGAGTTCTGTAAAGTCGCGCATCGCTTGCAGACGCTTCTCGCTGACTTCGGTTAAGACTTTATCTGGTTGATACATGAGGTACGCATAGGCAATACGATTTGTACGCCCGACACGTCCACGCAATTGATACAACTGCGAAAGACCCATATGATCGGCATTTTCAATAAAGAGGGTGTTTACGTTTGGAATATCCACCCCAGTTTCGATAATCGTGGTCGTCACTAAGACATCGTATTCCCCTTCGATAAATTGGAAGAGAATATTTTCAAGCGTCGTCTCACTCATCTGACCATGAATCACACCAACACGACATCCTGGAACAAGCGCTCTAAGTTCATCCGCCTTCTTCTCAATCGTTTCGACACGATTATATAAATAGAAGACTTGTCCGCCACGAGCCATCTCACGTTCGATGCCGTCACGAATCGTCATTGGATTTTGTTCCATCACGAAAGTTTGAACCGGATAACGGTTTGCTGGTGGCGTCTCGATGACAGATAAATCACGTACCCCAAGCATTGACATGTGGAGCGTTCTTGGAATTGGCGTTGCCGTGAGCGTCAATACATCCACTTGCGATTTCAATTGTTTCAAACGTTCCTTATGCTTCACTCCAAAGCGTTGTTCTTCATCGACAATGAGAAGTCCTAAATCTAAAAACTGCACATCTTTTGAAAGCAGACGGTGAGTCCCAATGACGATATCGACTGCGCCTTTGCGAAGCTTCTCAATCGTTTCTTCTTGTTCTTTTTTACTACGGAAACGACTTAATAATCCGATGGTAAATGGATAGTCCGCAAAGCGTTGTACGAAATTCTCGTAATGTTGCTCGGCAAGAATCGTTGTTGGTACCAAGACAGCCGCTTGTTTCCCATCCATGACCGCCTTGAAGACTGCACGCATGGCTACTTCCGTTTTCCCATATCCAACGTCCCCAACAAGCAGGCGGTCCATCGGTTTGTCCTTTTGCATGTCTTCCTTAATTTCCGCAACACTTCGCAGTTGGTCTTGCGTTTCTGTGTATGGGAAGGCTTGCTCAAATTCTTGTTGTTCCACCGTATCACGGCTAAACGCATACCCTTTTTCGGCGTCACGTTTGGCATAGAGTTCGATGAGTTCATCGGCGATATCTTCAATCTTGGCTGTTACTTTACGTTTCGTCTTCGCCCATTCCGTACCACCCAATTTATTGAGTTTTGGAACTTTGGCATCCGAAGACACATATTTTTGAACGAGCTTAATTTGAGAAACTGGAACGAATAAATTCCCTCCATCTTGATAGTGAATCGACATGTAGTCTTGGTGGATACCACCAATTTCGAGCGTCTCCATCCCTTGGTACACACCGACCCCATGATTCACATGAACCACATAATCCCCAACGGCTAACTCAGTATAACTCTTCAAGCGTTCCGCGTTCGAAATCTTTTGATTCCGCGGTGCACGTTTTGTGAGTTTATTGAACAATTCGCGTTCCGTTAAGATAGCAAATTTATCTTCTGGCAGTTCAAATCCATTGTGCATCTTGCCAACCATGATTTGAAGTTGCCCTTCTAATACAGCTTCGTTTGAAATCACACTTTGGATGTCAAAATCCGCAAAGGTTTGTTCGACCTTTTGCGCGCGTTTGGCATCATCGACTAAAACGATAACTGTTGCGCCTTGTTTCTTCCAACGGTCTGCTTCGACTTTCACCATCGGCATTTGCGAGAAGAACTGTGTCATGGTACGTGTCGTAATCGGATGAATCGCATCGAGCGCGAGTCTTCCAAGTCCTTTTTGGAAAATGGCTAAATATGTTCTCTTCAATGGACTTTCTTTTAACACTTTTCGTCCATCTTGAACAAGTGACAATCCAGAAGCAATCGCACCCGTTTCGATATGGTGCGTCTTCCAATAGCCTGCCTCTTCTTCCAACGATTTACTCTTTTCGATAAAACGAGCGTAGTCATCAATAATGAGGTACGCATCTTTAGAAACATAATCTAATAAGCTTGTCTTCTCTGGATAAATACATTCCAAGAAATACGTTAAGTTCGATGGGATTTCCCCATTTTCTAATTGTGCATCGATAGCTTGTTGAATATTAGAGACTTGGTCTTTTCGCTCTGGACTTTGAGCCGCCTTCACGTCCTTCTCATAGAGCGCGTGGATTTTGGCTTGCGCCTTCCAGACTGCTTCCTTTTGAAGTGGCAAGTCTGTGGCTGGTAAAATGCGCACTTCATTAATCACATCCATCGAACGTTGCGTCTCCGCATTAAATGCACGAATCGAGTCCACTTCTGTATCAAAGAAATCCAGACGTAGTGGATATTCTTGGTCTAATGGGTAAATATCGACAATACTTCCACGAAGCGCAAATTCACCAGGAGTCGCGACCATGTTTTCACGGCGATATCCTAATTCCACTAACTGCTCTACAAAGGCATCCATCGATTCGATTTCAGACCCCATCGACAGTTCAATAGAACTCTTCTTCCATACCGCTGCTGGCACTAAGAGCTTTTGAATCCCAGAGAGCGGCACGATAACGATCCCTTTTTCTCCACGACTTAAGAAATCGAGCGTGCGAATACGTTGGCTCACCACATCTGGCGACACTACAGAGAAATCCGCCGCAAGTGACTCTTCTACCGGAAATAGATGTACAACCTCATCGTCATACCACTCTGATAACTCTTCGTAGGTTTGCGTTGCTTGTAAGAGCGTTGGCGTCACAATCACTAATTGCTTGTCCAATTTCTCAAACGCGCATGACTCGGCCAAATGCTTCACAGATCCACTGAGACCTAGCACGAGTTGACTCTCATGAAGACTAAGAGTATCGAACCACTCTTTAAATCCTTTCAGTTTACTAATGGTTTGGTGCAATAATTGCATAATGTTCTCCTTTTTCCAACGACAAAAAGAGACCGCAAAAAAATTTGCAGCATCTCTTTTCCTCTATTTGTTAATTAAATTGATTCATTGTTTTGACGAAATCGCTCGTTTCAATCCACGAACGAATCGCATCGACACTCTTTTGCACTGCAAAAATAATGTCCTCTTCTTCCTCTTTTTCAAAGCGGTTGAGCACATGTCCTACGACCGTACGTCCATCTTTTGGACGCCCAACCCCCACTTTTATACGGTTAAACTCGCTCGTCCCCAGGCACGAAATAATACTCTTGATTCCGTTATGTCCTCCAGCACTGCCTTTTTGACGAAGACGAATCTTTCCAACCGGCAGATCCATATCATCATAAATCACAAGCAAGTCTTCAATTCCAATTTTAAAATAATTCATCAGCGGACGAATCGCTTCCCCCGATAAGTTCATAAACGTCAATGGCTTCATGAAGATGACTTTCTCTCCACCGATTTGTACCTGCGCAAATACTGCATCGAAGAGTGCCTTATCAAAATCAAACTTCTCTTGATAGGCCACTTCATCCATTGTCATGAATCCGACATTATGTCTTGTCCCTTTATACTTTGCTCCAGGATTCCCTAGACCAACGACTAATTTCATACTTTCACCTATTCTTTTTTCTTCTATTTTGC
>CAUPXN010000002.1:0-51554 GCA_963515505.1 uncultured Streptococcus sp. | reverse complement strand
GGTGTTTATTTTTACCATCGTAGTTTACAAACACAGTTCCGCAACCAACGTTAATATCTTCGCCAAGATCGGCATCCCCGATGTATGTTAAGTGACCTACTTTCGTATCAGCACCAAGCGTTGAGTTCTTCACTTCTACAAAGTTCCCCACATGAACGCGTTCGCCTAATACAGAATTTGGACGTAAGTGTGCAAATGGTCCTGCATTGCTGTAGAGTTTCATATGAGATTCTTCGATATTCGCTGCTACAAGACGAACGCCGTCTTCTAACACGCTATCACGAACCACGCTGTGTGCTCCAATGAAGCAGTTTGAACCGATGACTGTTTTGCCTTTTAAGACAACGCCTGGTTCAATCACAGTGTCTGCCCCGATTTGAACAGTTGATTCGATATAAGTTGCTTCTGGGTCGATTAAAGTAACACCGTTACGCATATGTTCTTCGTTGATACGAAGGCGCATGTATTTTTCCGCTTTTGAAAGAGCTACACGGTCGTTCACGCCCATTCCTTCGTCGAAATCTTTCATTGGGTAAGCCGAAACCACTTCTCCACGTTTCTTCAAGATTTCTAATACGTCTGGTAAGTAGTACTCGCCTTGAGCGTTATCGTTGCCTACTTCGTGTAAAGCGCTGAATAAGGCTACGTTATCGAAGCAGTAAGTACCTGTGTTGATTTCTTTTACTTGTTGTTCTTCAGGAGTTGCGTCTTTTTGTTCCACGTTTTTAAGAACAGAACCGTCAGCGTCACGAATCACACGGCCGTATCCAGTTGGATCTTCGGCAATGGCTGTAAGGATCGTTGCTTTCGCGCCTGTACGTTCATGCTCTTCCATTAAAGCTGAAAGAGTTTCGCTTGTTAATAATGGAGTGTCTCCACAGATAACAATCGTTGTTCCTTCTTTTCCTTGTAAGAGAGATTCTGCTTGTAATACCGCATGTCCTGTTCCTAATTGCTCTGCTTGAACGGCATAAGAAACACGGTCTCCAAGGTGGTTTTGTACCATTTCTGCACCATGTCCAACAATCGCTACGATTTCAGTAGCTCCAGTTTTTTCAACTTGGTCTACAACGTGCTCTACCATTGGTTTTCCGCAAACGGGATGCATTACTTTGTAAAGGGAAGATTTCATACGAGTTCCTTTACCTGCAGCTAAAATAATTCCGAATTTTTGTTTCATAATAAGCTCCTTGCTCTTTGAATTTCTACCCTCTAATAGTATAGTACCACGCTGTTTTTTTCAAGAAATCACTGGAAGAGGGACTTTATATAGTTGAGGTTAATCTCTATGTGGTACTAATGAATATAACTTACCTTTCGTGCTTCCGCTAGAAGTCAGTAACCCAACTTCGACGAAGAACGATAAATAGCGTCGAACAGTGGCGGCACTGAACCCAGTGAGGTCTTGTGCCTGCTGGTTGCCGATATTTCCATACTGTTCTAAATAAGTCTTCACTTGCTCAAACACTTCGCGCTCTTTTGGCTTTAACGAAGGCAAGACAACATAATTAGCACTTTCTTCTTCGATGCGGTCTTGTACTTTCACTTCTTCCAATGTTTCCAAAATCACTTCTAGCATAAACTCGACAAAAACTGTCGCATCATTTGCCTTGTTGCTGATGGCGAGTGCGTCATAGTAGCCTTGCTGATGGATATGAATCACGGACTCAATTGGGAGCCATTCGAACAACGGATTCCACCGGCTTAAAATAAGGCTTTGCCATAAGCGTCCCATGCGACCATTTCCGTCTTCAAATGGATGAATGATTTCCAACTCAAAATGGACAAGACACGATTTCACTAAATCGAGCAAATCACTGTTCTTAGCCCAAGTAAACAACTCTTCCACGAGCCCTGGAACAAACTGCGGACGTGCGCCCACATGAATCACACGCCCACTCGCATCGAAAACTGCGACATCACTCAAACGAAACTGTCCAGGATGCTTCACAAGGTCGTGCGTTAACAAGTGGTGTGCCTCCAGAAAATTCTCCACACTATACGGATCCATCGAAAAGACACGTTCATAGGCTTCATAGGCATTTTGCACCTCATGAATATCCTTTGGAGGGCCTAGCACCCTGCGTCCCTCGATAATATCTGTCACCTGTTCCAGCGTCAGACTATTATTCTCGATTGCTAGCGAGGCCTGAATCGAGCGAATTCGATTTTCCTTGCGCAGTAATAGCGGACGTTTCTCGATGGAATATTTTGTCAGAAGTGCCGCAATATTATGCACTAGTCCCAACATCTTTTCTGTAATTTGAAAATTCACTTGCATCCGTTTCACCTCTCTTTTCTTTATTGTACTGGTACTCATTTATCAAATCAAGCGAATTATGAGCGAAAAATAGGCGAAAAAATTGAATTTCCCTATTGATTTATTGTATACACAGAACTATACTACTGTATATACAGTAAACATAGGGAGAGTTTTATTCTGATGAAAAATGTTCGTTTTATGACACTAACCGCACTATTAACCGCAATCGCCATCTTCATTCCTATCGCGATGCCACTAAAATTGGTGATTCCACCAGCTTCATATACACTCGGAAGCCACGTTGCAATCTTTATTGCGATGTTTATCAATCCGTGGATGGCCATCTTTGTTGTTCTTGGATCCTCTTATGGATTCTTTATTTCCGGGGCATACCCGCTCGTTATTGTTTTCCGCGCGCTTTCGCATATTCTCTTTGCGACACTTGGAGCCTTTTTCTTACAAAAATATCCAAAGACGCTAGAAAACCGCAAAGCGTCATGGATTTTCAACTTCGTATTGGCGCTTATTCACGCAGTCGGCGAAGTATTAGCCTGCGTGCTCTTCTACTCCGTTTCAGGAACGGATCTTCAAAGCATGTTTTACGTCCTCTTCGTCCTAGTCGGATTTGGTACAGTGATTCACAGTATGGTAGACTATGAAATAGCACTAGCGGTGTATAAAGTTTTACAAAAAAGACGTTAAAAGAGGGACACTATGTCAAAAGAACGAAAAGCCGAACTACTAAAATTGCTGAAAAACGCGCCGAAGCCACTCAACGGTCAAAGCCTGGCGGAACATTTCCACGTAACACGACAAATTATCGTGCAAGACATCGCACTTTTACGCGCTGATGGGGCCACGATTCTATCGACGAACCGCGGATATGTCTACAAGGAGCAAGAGAGTTCGCCGTACGTTCATCGCCTCTTCAAGGTCAAACACGATACCGAGGCTATCGAAAGTGAACTTCTAGCGATTGTCGACAATGGAGGCCGCGTCCAAAATATTCAAATCGACCATCCAGTCTACGGTGAAATCCAAACGCTCGTGAAGCTGACCTGTCGCCGTGACGTTCAGCACTTCTTGGAGCAAATCCACCAATCGGACTTCCGCCCACTATCGTCTCTAACAGACGGTGTGCATTATCATCTAGTGGAGGCCGAAAACCAACAAGACCTCGACTATATCGAAGACGCACTCGATAAATTAGGGTATTTAGTGAAAGAAGATTAAATGAAAAGGACCTAGCATTCATTTTGCTAGGTCCTATTTTTATTACAGATTATATTTTTCTTTTAATTGCGAGAGCGCCTCTTTTCCATCTAGCACACGACCTTCTTTAACGTCTTCGAGTGCTTCGTTTAATAGGCAAGCTTCTTCATATTGTCTTTCTGCTTCAAAATCTGTCATCGGAATATCCTTCATTTTTTATTCCTCCTTTTTTATTGGTCTACTAATTGTATCACACCTAATCTAGTACTACACTTTTCCATACAACAGAAAAAGACCTGGCATTTCAGCCAGGTCTAATTAATACTGTTTTTCGGTTTAAGATGAATTACTTACGTTACACTTACTAATTAGAGAGTTTGTTAAATCTAATTATTTCTCGGTCTGTTATATCTACAACTTCACTCTGTAAGGCTTTGTACAATTTTCTATCTCCAATAACATAGAACTCTTTTTTAGCTCGAGTTGCAGCAACGTTCATAATGTTAGGATTTGAATTCCCTACAGCCCATTGAGCGGCTCCCGTACTTTTACTATCCGCTCCTAACACAAAGAATACTATTTCAGCTTCCTTTCCTTGGAAAGTATGTACTGTTCCTATATTCGTTACTTTATTATTTTCATCGGTTCTAGTGAAATTTATCTTCTTTAATTTTTCTGCTAATTTATAAGCTACATTTTTAAAAGGTGTTATAACATAAATAATATCCTTCTCATCCTTATCAAAAACTTCTGGTCTTCCTTCGGCTATTTCGAGTATTTTTTTCTCAAGAAATTCACCTTGCGCTTCAACATATTTATCGTGCGCTTCTCCTCCAACATCATACCAATCTGCCTTCCCATTACGTTCCAGACCTTGAACCATTTTCCCACCATAAGAAATATTGTTTGATATATCGAACATTGGATATCGACATCTTCTATGGACCCAAAGAGGAATTCCTATCCATTCTGTGTGCTCTTTATTTTTATAATATCCATATTTACTAGCAGCATCAACAAGAGTTTGTGTAGAAGCGTCTTCTGATAAATACCTCTCGTCTACTCCATATTTTTCACCAATAGCTTTTAACACACTAGGTTCCAAGGTTAATACTGGTTTGATTTGCGATGGATCACCCACGACCATTATATGCTTACTTCTATATATAGCACCAACACTTGCTTGAGGAAGAGCTTGGCCAGCTTCATCTATAAAAAGGCGTCCAACGCTACCTTCCCCCATTTTAGAAAACATATTTCCAAAACTTGCAAAAGTAGAACTAATAACGGGGATTACAAAATTTATCCACTGCCAAGCAATATTTAGAAGTTCATCATCTTGCGTACCTCTATTTTTCCAAATATTAATAGCCCCATTGATGTTTTTTCTATTCTCATAAATAAATTGTTTTCTAACTTTAAGCGCAGAAACAAATAATTCCGATTGCATCTTTCTATATTCTTCAGAAAACCACGGATTACTCAATTGCAACTCCTCATAGGATTTCGAAAAATCTAATCCCATTCTATTCTTCAATTCTGCTTCTAAAGCCGTATAAGAATCTGACTTTTCTTTATATATAATTACACTACATTTAAATTCATCTTCTAATTCAAAAATATTATTTTTAATTTTTTCAATTTCATTCTTGCAATCTTTTAGACTTTCTTCTAAACGATCACGTTCTTCAATAATTATATTTTTGTCAATATACAACTTAGACAATTCTTCTCTAAAGTACTGATTTTTATTTTTAAATTCATTATCAAAAAATCTAAGAATATTCCACCAAGAATATTTCAACCCATGCAATTCCCAAGCTTGATTTAAGTTTGCCAACTTTTCTTTTAATTTCGCTTCATTATGATTTTTCTCTAAAATGTCGTTTTCGAGTAGTTGAACAACTTTTTCTTTTTCTTCGATTAAAGAAGCATTATTTTCTCTATAACGTTGTAATCTTTCCTCTGCTTCGTGCATTTTTGTTTCACACAAAGGTAGAGTTTCTTCCAATTCTTTCATTTGAGAAATCTTTTTATTTTGATTTTCATACTGTTCTTGTACAGACTGTCTGTAACCTTGGACATCAGACAATTGTTTTTTAAAATCATTATATACATTTGGATTTGGAATAAAATCCTCAAGCTCAATCTTCACTGAATTTAAAGCTCTAAGAATCAAATCAATATTAGTTTTTCTCCCTCCCTCTAGAGAAAACAAACCCCAATATAAATTTTCTGAAGAAGTATTCTGTACAACAGCATTATCATCTTTAGATTCATTGAAATTCGCACTTTCTTGTTTATAAAGGTTATTTACTGTCTTATTAAAATAATCCACTTCGAGTAATTGCGGTAATAATTCGCTATCTATTCCGCTATTCAAAGGTAATTCTTTTACAATGTTCTGAACTGCACCATTATTTGAACTGGCCACTACAATATTTTTTTCAGATATTGAATCAGGAACGATTCCAATTTTGGCATTTTTATAGTAAACAGTATTTTCGTTACCAACCATTACTTTATCTGAAAATCTTAATATTTCTTGTGCTTGTTGAACTACTAATTCGGCAAAGATATCTTTCAATAATGTTGTTTTTCCTGTACCAGGAGGTCCATTAACGCTTCGCATATGCTCTACATCATATCCAATTGATAAATTTACAGCTACTTGTTGCATTAAGGAGAGTGCATACTGCGTATTGCTCGGAAATCTTCCTAAAGGATAATTTAAAGGTTCTAAAATATCAAAAAAATACTGATGATTACTTTCATCTTCCACATCGAGATTTATTCTATTGGATTTTTCCCCCAATATATATTTACTTACATTTTTCGAATCTTTATTTCTGACCTTCATTAAATCAAGGTAAAAAAAGGAGTGTAAGTTCTGAATATCGGACTCAAGATTATCAATTTTTTTGAATCTAACATTTTCCTCATTGATTTTATAAATTTGAAAAATATACTCAATAAATTGATTGAATCCATGTCCTTCTTCCTTAACATTAGACCAAAGTAAATCCATTTTTTTCTGAATATCACTTTCGTATATCTCAAATTCTTCTGATGAAGGAACTTTGTTATTTTCTAAAATATATCTACTTACTGTTACAAAAGTTTTATCTGGCAAAAAATCTGAGTTTGCATTGAAATATAAGGAAAGCCCAAATTTAAAGGATTTAGAAAACTCTCCTTCGTATGCTTTGCCTTTATTTACTATTACCTTTCTTACAACATCTTCGAAAGGGAATATATCAACATAAATTACAAATCCTCCTTTTTTCTTAAACTCCTCTTTAGTTGGGAGGTTATTTTCTATCAATAATAGATAATCATTATCGATTGCATTAGAAAGAGATAAAAGATTCTTATCTTTAATATTAATATCTCCCTCTGACAAACGTTCTACCATAAGCCAAGCATCTAAGACTTTCTTGATGTCTACCATTCTAACACCTCGTTAAACACACTGATTTTTATTAATTGTATCACAAATTAAAACCATTATCAGTTTGGCACAAAAGTTTTTACTATGGAAAAAGACCTGGCATTTCTGCCAGGTCTATGAAGCTTTGTCTAGTTTCGATTATGCTTCTTCTTTTCCTTTTTTGAGGAACAATGCGCCTAGTGCAAGACTGAGGCTTGCTACAAAGAGCGCTGCACTTGCATCCGCAGTTCCTGTTGCTGGAAGTTCGTTAGAGGCACCATTGGCTTGTGGAGCTGGGTTCCCCATTGGTTTTTCTCCTGCTTGGGCAGCAGCCACTTGTTCGCCAGGCATTGGGTTTGCCGGAGCACTTGGAGCAGCTGGTGTGCTTGGAGTTGCTGGCGCAGCTGGAGTCGTTGGCGTTGTTGGTTCCGCAACAGCGACTTCTCCTTTATACACAACCGCATAAATACTGAAGTGAGTCGTGCCGAAGACCACTTTGCCACCTTCTTGTGTAAATGGAAGACTTTCGAGTGTCTTAGTTGGAGTGATGTAGTACACCTTATCGACTTCTCCGCCCTCTTTTGCTGGCAAGCTTACTAATACAGTTGCTTTTGGTTGAACGGAATGTCCGTCTTTATCCAACAAGCGGATATCGTACGCATCATAGTTTTTGCCTTGAAGTGTTTGGTCTGGCACTTTTTGCACCGATACGTGAGCCACTTGTTCCAAATCAGCAACCTTACCTGCGATTTTCACGCCTGTTGCAGCATCTTCTAACACGCGTTTTGCCACGTCTGTCGCAATCGGAGTTAATGGCGTTGCTGGTTTTTCAGGTTCTTCTGGTTGAATTTCATCTTCTGTGACTTCTTTTGTGAAGGTTGATAATTCGTAAAACTCTGCAGGTCCACCGTCCCAAGCGACTTTGACATCGAGGATACGAGGATTTTCTCCTGGAAGCGCGAATGTTTGGAAGCTTGATTTCACTTTACCAAGGTTCTTCCATACCGATTCGCCAGCTTCGTTTAGCGTACGAACACTGACTTTCACGCTCGTACCTGTTGGAACATCCGCAATCAATCGAACATGGTTAGCCGCAGTCTCTTCTGACAAGTGGTATACGAGCTCGCCTTTATTTTCAGTTGTCGCATAGCTAGTTAGGACATTGCCGTCCGCCATACTCTTCTTCAAGTTATCATGATCTTCAGCGCCCGTTCCTGTCACTGTTGGATTGTTTTCAGGGTTGATAAATTCTCCATCATTAATCACGATTTCGCTAAATCCAACAAAACGCGCATTGTATTCTGCGGTAAAGAGCACTCGCATGAATTTCGCCGCTACTGGAGTTTCAAGAACGCCTTCGATATAACGGTTGCCTGGGTTTGACGCATCATGAGTCCAGCCATCTGTTAATGAATCGTCGTGAATTTCATTTTCCACGCCGTCCCCGACTGTCACAACATCCGTCCAGTTCTTGCCGTCTTCACTCACTTGAATCTTACCGTCACGTAAATAGTTGCGTTCTGCATCTTGGATATACGCGCGAATCTTCTTCACTTGGCGAGTTGTGCCAAGTTTCATCACAATTTCACCGTCTTTATGTTGGTAATCCGAGAATTCGACAAAGTTATTGAAATCACCGTCGAACAATTGGCCTAAGTTGTGAGTGCGACGAACGTCATTGGCACCATAGTATTGGTGAATGCCCATTGTTGTTGATTGTAGTTCAGTTGGATCCACTTCTTGTGTCTTCACGACTAATTTTCCTGCAGGAAGCGCTTGGTCCTTATCCGTCTTATTCACGATACGAACATAACGAACCAATGCATGTTCAGGAAGTTGGTCGGCATTCATCCATTCCACTTCGTTTGCAGAATATTCAAGCGTTAATCCTGTTTCTCCTGCATCTTTCAGTGCGATTGATTTTGCTTCGTGTAGTCGGTCAAGTTTCAATCCAAGATAGCCATTTGCTGGGAGGGTCGTTCCTTGTGGCAAGGTCATTTCATAACTTCCTCGGCTGTCTACGACTGGTGTTTCCTTCAAACTGTCGACGTTCGTTACCGTTAAATCGGTATTTGGAGTATCCACATCGACCGTGAATTCTCCAATTCTCCACCATTTGCTGAGGAGTTGCGTGTTACGAACACGAACGAATTGCGCCATAAATTCTTGAAGAATATCTGCCGTACGTTCTCCAGCTAGTGTTTGAAGTGTCGTCCATTGTTTACCGTCTGTTGAGTATTCGATGACCCCGGCTGCTAATTTATCACGTTCCCCTTGAACAAGACGGACATGTTTCACTTTCTTAGCCCCACCTAGGTCCATTTGAACCCATGCATTTTCTGGAGTGACATTCGTTTGGTTCGCATGTGCCATCATGGATTCTGTGGCATCCTTGCCGTCTTGCATTTGAAGGACGCTTGTTCCATATTTGTACACGATATTAGAGCTTAAAGTGATATTACCTCTGACCTTCTTACTACCGATTTCAAGCGGTCTATTTACCGCAATTTCACGCATCGCAAGCCATGCATTATCTTTTTTGGCTGTTGCACGCATACGCACCGCTTGAGCCGTAATATCGAGGTCTTTGAATTCAAGTGTGCGTTCGCGACCTGTGTAAGTTGGAGTCGTAATTGCTACCCAATCGCCGTTTTCATTTTGATATTCGACAACGGCATTGCCGAATGTGTAGTTATCGGCCGTCTTCGTTCCTGTGGCAAATCCGAGCGTATGAATCTTCAGTGGTTTGTTGAAACGTAAGCCCACATAGTCGTCTCGTTCGATCACAGTCGTCGTCTTCACAATAACATGTGTATCGAAATCGCCATCTGTCACTTCTTCGAGTCCACCTTCTGCCCCCGCTCGGTTCGTAATAAAAGTCGTCACGAGTTTATCCGGATGAAGCATCGTTTGAATATGAGTTGCCAAGTATTCTTTCAAATTATTAATAAATGGACGAATATGTTGTACCCCAAATTCTGCACGTTCATAGTGGTCCACATAGAAGAACGCATAGCTAATCGATTGGTCATAATGTTTCAAGCCGGCATAGTAGTTATCCCAAACTTTGGCGCTATTATTTTCCGCAAGTCCTTCTGTCGCTGTAAGTAAAGCTTCCAACGCATTCATTTGGTCCACGGTGTTATCTAACCAGTAGTGAATTTGTTCGATTAGCTTCTTATCCCCTTTTTCTTTTAGGAGAATCGCGTCAGCCTTCAATTGCGCAAAGACTTCTTTCAACTCTTTACGTTCCGCATCCAAGTTTTGACCCGCTTTTAGTTTGTTATAAAAGGCCGTCAATTTTGGAGCGAGTTCAATCGATTCTTCAAGCTTTGTCACATGAGGCGGACGATTTTGGTTGCGCATATGTTTTCCGAGTTCACGGAATGCTTTTGAGACGTCGCTTTCTTTGAAATTACCGTTCACCACATAGTTAAATGCCATGTCGTTAATTTCTTCAGCTTGTTCGGCACTACGCCATTGTTTCCAACCGTATTGAGCCATATCAAAGAGCGCTACTTTAGACGCTTCGGATTGTTGCATTGGGTTAAGCATAATTCCTTGGACAAGCGATAAATCCACATTTGGATGAAGGAATTTTTCACCACCACCGAGAATTAAGTGTTGTTTTGTATTGTCATTACATGGCCAGTTAATCCAGAATTGAATAGGATTATACTTCTTTCCGCCCTCTGTTAAATTGCGTTTCAAGTTTGTAAGGAAGGTTTGATCCACGGCACCCCAAACTTTACCCCCAGTTAATGTTAAATGAACCGTTTCTGGAAGGTGTTCATTGAGCGAGCGAAGTTCATCTTCGGTTCCTTGTCCCATGTACCATGCTGGCACGAAAATCATATCTTTGCGAAGTCCGCTATAAGTCTTTTGTTTTTCCGTTAACCAGTCTGTTAAATCATGCATTAAGCGATTGTAGCTGTTGTAGCCACCCACAGGCCATGCCGCATCATCGGCAAGCACCCCAAACTCACGCACCCCTGCATCGAGTAATTGCGTGAATTTTGCTTTAATCACATCTAAATCTTGTTTATATAAAGCATCCGTATCAAAGCGCATCTTGTTATGCATAAATGGATGGATGGTCCACACATAACGCGTCTTCGTTTCATTTCCGACACGCGCCAAGTCACGAATCTCAGCAAGTTTTTCATCTGGATAGAGTTCACGCCATTTCGCATTGTGGTATGGATCGTCTTTTGGTGCAAAATAATATTGCGTTAATTTCAATTCGCCACCATAACGCATCAAGTCTTCACGGTTTTGCTTCGTCCAAGGATTGCCATAATACCCTTCGATAAAGCCACGGTTCTTCACTTCTGCAAAGTCTTCCACTGTCACATCACGAAGAACTGGAGTTGGTGATTCACTGAGCATATGTTTCAATGTCGTAAGTCCAAAGAACACCGTATCGGTATCCTTTCCGACGATTGAAATCTTATTATTTTTCACGCGCAACACATACGCGTCAATCTTGTTATATAAGTCCGGTGAGATATCTTGCACTTCTTTTTCCGCTAACGGAGACTCCCCATGTACTCCAAGGAAAATATTCGTTGCCCCTTCGGCTTCCTTCGTGCTCGTTGTATAAGACACGTTGTTCGCTTGAAGGACTTCTTTAGCACGATTCCGTGTATAAATATCAAGGCTATCGCTGAAGACAAGGTTCACAGTTCCCTCAAGAGCTGTTACACCATCTCCATACGTTACCTTTTGTGGCGTTGGGAATACGGTATATTCCTTCTTCGTCACTTCTTTTTTCGCCGCATCGATTTCTTCTTTCGTTGCTGGCTTGTCCGCTTTGTATTGGTCGGCCTTTTCTACCGTCCCGTTTACTTCGCGTGGTTTCGTTGTTTCTGTTGCTGTATTCGTCTCAGTTGTCGTTGTTGTCTCTTCAGTCGGTTTGACCTCTGTGGCTGCCGTCGTAGTTTCTGCTTCGGTTGGTTTTGCTTCCTCATGCGAGGCAGCTGCATCCTCAGCTGGTTTGTTGGCTTCGGCTTCTTTTTCTGCCTTCTCGATGGCTTTTAACACATCGTCTGGCAATTTATCCAGAGCCGGTGCCTCACTAATCGTCCCGTTTCCTTCTGACGGCGTTTCGGCTTCCGTTGCGAGTGCAATCGGAGATGCAAAAAAAGTTGCCCCAATCATAACTGAAGCGACCCCTACCGAGAACTTGCGAATACTGTACTTACATCTTTTATCAAAAAATCTCTTACCCATAAGATTTTCGACTTCCTTTCGTTTTATTTTAGTAAGCGTTTGCAACAAAACGAAAAACAATCCCTAACCTTATTGTTTACCGCTTCTTATGCACCTTAAATATAGCAAAACCAACTGGTAGTTACAAGTTGAGTTTGTGAACAAATTAAGAAAAAACTCGTAAAAAAATGAACCGTAGACGACTTTCTCATCTACGGTTCCTGAACGCTTCCTTTTTATTCTATTTTGGGTCTGAAAGCCACTTGTTGGCCCACTCGAGAACAGGCAATTCGCGATTCGCCAAGAGCACGCCCCACGGTTTCGCCGCGCACTGCTTGTACTCTCTGGTGGCCTCTTCGTAGGTGAGTTTCAACGTCGACAGCTCGAACTCCTCTAGTTCTTTTGACGTCATCTCGGTTTTCCCGAAACTCGTCACGAGGCAGAGGAAATAATGGTTCACATTATGGCGGTGAATCTGATTGTAGTAGTCGCTCACCGTGCCAATCTTGCACAGTACTTCCACGCTAGCGCCAAGCTCTTCCTTTAGTTCCCGGTGGATCGCCTCTTCGGGACTCCACGCCGCCACCAGCCGTTTCGATAAAGGCCCCCTTACCGAAAATGTCGTCTCTAACGACACGGACAAAGTAGAAAAATCCTTCCTCGTCCAGAACGATTGCACGGGCAACGTGTCGATCGTGCGTAATCGTCGTCTTTTCCCACTGGGTATCTTCTAATGTTAATGCCAATTTCTTCACTGCCAAACTCACTTTCTACAGTATTTCTCTACTATTATCTCTCCTATAATTTAAAATGACAATATAAAAACTCAAAATTAATCCCTTCCTACCGTTTCTTTTAATATTATTTGGAACATGATAAAATAATAACAAATAACCATTTGGGAGGGTTTTATGAAAAACAAAATTTTATTAGGTTCTTTTACACTGTTATCATCTTTTGTATTAGCAGCCTGCGGTCAATCAAGCAAAACAGTTCAAGAAACAACGAGTCAAGCTACAACCGAAGCAGCTACTCAAGCAGTCACTGAAACAACCACCAAAGCAACCGCACAAGCCGATACAAACTCAACTTCGACATCTCACACTCTTTTAGATATTGGAGAAATCCAACGTGTTGGATCTCCTGAATATGGGTACGTAGATATTCCAAAGAGTTGGGTCCGTTTTAAAGATCTTAGAGGTGGAAATGTGATTCAATATAGCGATGGAACTGACATCAACATCATTACATTGAATAGTATTCCTCGTGAAAAAGCTAACCTCAAAGATGGAGATACCTACAACGCGGAACTCATTGCTAATCGCATTTATTACTCATGGACAAAAAATGAGAACATTGAAAAATTATGGGGTTCAAAATCTTGGGTTTCTGGAAATGAGAGTTATCAGGTGAATCTGATTACAAAATCTGGAAAAATTCTTGTGACCTGGATTTTCCAAAAAGACGATACCGTCTATACAGTTTCACTCGAAGGAGATAGAGAGACACTTCTCATCTTAATCCCTTATGTTGAAAGTACATGGGGCTTAACGGATCAAAGTCCAGTTTCTCGATAAAAAATCACATCTCACGATCTACAAATTAATAGAATAAAGACGTAAGATTCACTTTAAGGAGAAGAATCACCATGAAAAACAAAATTTTATTAAGCTCTTTGACGCTTCTTTCTTCTTTAATGATTGCTGCTTGCGTGAACGGAGAAAAGAAAGCAACGGAAACAACGGCAGCTCCAACAACAGAAGTAACTACAGCTACACCAACTACGACTGCTCCAACAACAACTGCTAGCGCTTCTTCTGATGCAAAAGAAGTCTCACTTGGAGATACTCAACGTATTGGACGTGAAGATGTTGGCTATATCAATGTCCCTAAAGATTGGATAGTATACAGCAGCTCAAAAAATCCTGATCTATTCGGATATTCTTCACCAGATAAATACACTGTTTTAGTACTCAGAAGTTTTAGTAAAGAGCAATTTAAACTTAACGATGGGGAACCATGGGGAGCAAAAGCAGTTGCGAACCGCATGTATGTTACCTGGAAAGATGACAAACAACAGACTAGTTTAGATGCCGTCAAGACAAAATTTGCTGGAGAAGAAGCTTTCTTATTAAAAGTAACATTTACAGACGGAAAAACTCTATACGATTGGTTCTTCCTAAAAGGAGACCTCGTCTATCGAGTGGCAATCGAAGGTACAGAAGAAACAATTAACTCATTAAGACCTATTTTACAAAATACATGGAGCTTAGATCCAAAATTTCCTAGACAATACTAAAAGAGACGGACTATGACAATCAGTCTTTCTTCACAGTTCGAGAAAAATTAGCTATCTATTTAAATCCAATCTAAAGAATGGTAAAATAGTCTTGTGACAACAACTTTTAAGGAGAACAATCATGATGAAAAACAAAATTTTATTAGGTTCTGTGACACTTCTATCTGCTTTAATGGTAGCCGCTTGTGGGAACGGAGAAAAGAAAGCAACGGAAACAACTGCAGCACCAACAACAGAAGTGACTACAGCAACACCAACTACTGCAGCACCAACGACAACTGCAGGAACTTCTTCTGAAACAAAAGAAGTATCTCTTGAAGATACTCAACGTATCGGACGTGAAGATGTTGGTTATGTCAATGTTCCTAAAGAATGGAAAGAGTTCAAAGATTTAAACGGCGGCCCTCAATATCAATACTCTGCATTAGATGCATACAATATTGTGACATTAAACGCCTTCACTAAAGAACAAGCACAACCTGGTGATGGTGAAACCTGGGGCGCAGAAATGATTGCGAACCGTTTATATAGCACATACAAAAAAGCTGATGGCATTGATAAAATCCAAGGTGCAAAAACAAAAGTAGCTGGAATGGATGCTTTTCTAATCCAAATTCTTACAAAAGAAGGCAAATATTTCTTCATTTGGGTCTTCCAAAAAGATGATAAAGTGTATTCAACAAGTTTTGAAGGAAATAAAGAAACACTTCAAAAAATGTTTGACTTGATTGAACAAACATGGGGCTTAGATGCAAAAACTCCAGGACAATAATCTAAAAATTCTAAAAGAGACTAATCAATGTGTGATTAGTCTCTTTTGTTATATTCTATAAATTCCCTTTTTTAGTAAAAATTTCCCTATTTGATTTTTAATAATTAAATGGTATAATACAAGTATAATAAATTTATTAAGGAGAATAATTTTTATGAAAAACAAAATTTTATTAGGTTCTGTAACGTTGCTATCTGCCTTAATGGTAGCGGCTTGCGGTAACGGCGAAAAGAAAACAGCGGAAACTATGGAAGCACCAACAACGGAAGCCGCTAAAGAAACTACAGTTGCACCCACTACAACGGCACAAACTACTATAACACAAAGTACAACTGGAAACTCTTCTTCTAAAACGAAAGAACTTTCAATGGCCGATACTCAACGTATTGGCCGTGAAGATACTGGTTACGTGAATGTCCCTAAAGATTGGGTCGTTTTTAAAGCTTCAAACACCGGCACGCAGTTCCAGTACTCTTCACCAGATAAATACGATATTTTAACAATGAATGCATACACTAAAGAGACTGTCAAACTTAATAGTGGAGAAACTTTTGGTGCAGAGTTAGTTGCAAATCGTTTGTATAGTCACTGGCAAAATGACAAAGAACAGTCTAGTTTAAAAGGAGTAAAAACAAAATTCGCTGGGGAAGAAGCTTTCTTAATGAAAGTCTCATTTACTGATGGAAAAGACATGTACGAATGGGTCTTCCAAAAAGGAGATAAAGTATACACAATCGCCATTGAAGGTAAAGCAGAAACTCTGGATGCCTTAAGACCTATCTTTGAACAATCGTTTGGAGTAGATGCAAAAACTCCAGGTCAATAATCCTCTAACGGCTAAAATATCTTAGGTGTCACCACTTTACGGAGAACAATGATTATGAAAAACAAAATTCCATTAAGTACTGTACCGTTTCTATCTGCATTAATGGGAGCGGCTTTCGGTAAAGGAGAAAATAAAACAGTTGAAGCAATAGCTGAACCAACAGCAGAAGCAGTTAAAGAAACTACGACTGAATTAACTACAACAGCTCCGACATCAACTGCAAGCACTTCTTCTGAAATGAACGAAATCTCACTTGCAGATACTCAACGTGTAGGTCGTGAGGATACTGGTTATGTCAATATCCCTAAAGACTGGGCCTTATACGAATCTAAATATAGCAACCAACAGTTCCAATATACTTCACCAGACAAATATAGTCTATTGACGTTGAATGGGTACGCTAAAGATACTGTGGAACTTGGCCCTGACGAAATTTTTGGGGCAAGATTAATTGCGGACCGTTTATATAGCTACTGGCAAAATGACAAAAATCAGACGATTTTACAAGGGTCTAAAACAATCTTTGCTTTAGAGTCCGCTTTCTTAATGAAAGTAGCATTCTCAGATGGAAAACACCTATTTCAATGGGTCTTCCAAAAAGGAGATAAAGTATACTCAGCCGCAATCGAAAGCTCTGCGAATATTGTTACAACCTTAAGACCTTTTATCGAACAATCTTGGAGCTTAGATTCAAAAACTCCTGGGAAATAATTATTCACATACTAAAAGAGACTGATTCGCACAATCAGTCTCTTTTTTATAATCTCCCCTTTTGATAAGAATGAATTTCTGCTCTTTGTCAAATCGTGTTAATGAAGAACCCATAAAAAAGTATCTAACCCTATTCATAATAGGATTAGATACTTAATTTTTCATATTAACTTACAATAGTTAAACAGAATTATTTCTTGTCTTTAGCAATTTTAAATGTTAAACCACCTGCTGCTAATAGAGCTAAGAATGCCAAGAATGTTGTTACAAATGTACTTGCTTGACCTGTGTTTGGTAATCCTGGTTGACCTTCTGTTGTGCTTGTTGAAGGTTCTTCTGAAGTAGTAGTTGTTGTTGTTGTTGTTGTTGTTACTTCTTCTGGAGTGAATGTATTTTTAAATGTTTCTCCATCTACGAAAGTAGCTTTTGCTACTAATTGACCTTCGCCATTATCAGTAACTTCAACTACTAATTCTAATTCACTTTCATCATAAGTGATTGTTTCATCAGAACCTTTAGTTTCTTTAACTTTAAATTTATATGTTCCAGCTTTTTCAAAAACAACATCTTTGAAAATTACTTCACCTGTAGCTCCGTTTTTCGCATTAGCGACAGTAGTTCCAGTATTTGAATCAACTAAAGCAAAATCAAATTCGCCTTCACGTAACTCACGTCCAGTTAATTCTTTTTTAAGTGGAATATTTAACTTCACTGCAGCTGCTGTATATTTATTTTCGAATTTTTGATCTCCGTCTTTATATTCAACAGTTGCTTGTAATTGTCCATTGCCATCATCTGTTACTTTAACTGTTGCAGTTACTTGAGTAGTATCGTATTCAATACCACCTTTAGTTCCCTTAACTTCTCTGATAGTAAATGTATATTCTCCAGCTTCATTGAATGATTGTTCAAATGAAACAGCACCTGCTGCGTTATTTTTCGCAGTTGCAACTACTTCATTATTGTTGTTTACTAATTCAAACTCAAACTCTTCTGCTTGTAAATCACGTCCATTTAATACTTTAGTAATTTCAAACATTGCTTTAGCTTGACCAGCTTTATAACTATTTTTGAAAGTAGTATCATCGTTAGCATATTTCACTGCAGCTGTTAATTGACCATTTCCATCATCTGTCACAGTTACTGTCACAGATTTTTCTGATTTGTCATAAGTTACACCAGCAAGAGAACCTTCTTTTTCAACAATTTTATAGTTGTATGTTCCTGCAGCATCATATGAAATTTCATCAAATGTTACTGTTCCTGCTGCAGTATTTTGTTTAGTTTGTAATACTGCTCCATTTTCATCTTTAAGGTCAAATGAGAATTCGCCATCTTTTAATGTTCTACCTGCTAATTCTTTAGTTACAACAAATTGTGCTTTTGAAGATTTTGCAGCATAGCTGTTTTCAAATGTAGAATCTCCGTCTTTATATTCAACTGCCGCTTGTAATTGACCATTTCCATCATCTGTTACAGTAACAACTGCTGTTACAACAGAAGCGTCATATGTCACACCAGCTTTTGCAGTATTTTTTTCTTTAATAGTGTAGTTAAATGTTCCAGCTTTTGTAAATGAAACCGCATCGAACGAAACTTCACCATTTGCTTTGTTTGTCTTAGTTTGAACTTCTTGGCCGTCTGGATCAGTTAGTGTGAACTCAAAATCTCCATCAGCTAAAGCTTTACCAGTCATCTTCTTAGTTACTTTAAACTCAGCAGTTGCTGGTGCTGCTTGATATGAATTTTCAAAAGTATTATCTTCGTTAGAATATGTTACTTTAGCTTGTAATTTTCCTTCTGCAGTTTCTGAAACTACAACAGTAGCTTCTACTGTACTTTCATCGTAAGTTACACCTGCTAAAGAACCTTTAACTTCTTTAATTTGATATTTATAAGTACCTGCTGCTTCAATAGTTAGTTCGTCAAATGTTACTGTACCAGTATTAGCGTTAGTTTTTGTTTGAAGAACATTTGAAGTAGCTCCATCAATTAATTGGAATGAAAACTCTTCTGCTTTTAAGTCACGTCCAGCTAATGTTTTATTAGCGTTTAATGCAACTTTTACAGATGGTTTTTCAAATGTGTTATTAAATGTTACTGCATCTGAAGTTACAGTAGCTTTTAGAGCACCATTTTCAGTAGTAACTTTTACCACTACTGGTTTTTTCTCAGTGTCATAAGTTACACCTTTTGCTGATCCTTTAACTTCAGAAATTGAATAGTTGTAAGTACCTGCTGATTTAAATTCAACACCTGTGAACGTAATTGTTCCATCTTGTGTATTCTTAGCTGTACCTACTAAATTATCTTCAGAATCGTATAAATTGAAAGTAAATTCTTCATTTTCTAATGCTCGACCAGTAAGGTTTTTCTTAGCAACGATATCTAAAGTTGCTGGTACTGGCTCATCTTTAAGGTTAACTGTTGATCCAGCTGCCCCTAAAACAACTTTATACTCTTTAGGATCTAATTTGTATCCTTGTGGAGCTGTTTTTTCTTTAATTGTAAATGTTTTTCCTGCAAAAGATTGTGCATATTCTGCTGTGATAGCAACACCTTTTGCATCTGTAGTTACTTCTTGTGTTGAACCATCTTCTGCAGTAATTGTATAAACTGCGCCATTTACAGGTGAAAAGTTAAATGCATCTGTTTTATTAATTTTAATTCTGTAAGCTGTAGCAGCCACAATTGTACCTGAATATAATGATGTAGCTTCCGCTGTCATTGAAGTTCTAGTATTGTTACTACGTTGAGTCAATTGTGTTCCAGTTGCATCTGTTACAGCAAGAGTATTAGCTACTTTTTGTCCATCGTTAGGAGTAGTAGTTTTATATTCAATCCAGTATTTCTTCGTACCATCAACTAATGTAATGTCTAAAGTAGTATAGTTAGCATTCCATTTTACTGTATAATCAGTACCTTCTGTTAGTAAAACAAAATCCCTACCAGCAGCAGAAGTTCCTGCATTTAATGAAGGTGCGCTATATACTCTTAGTGACTCTGGAATATATTGAATCGCAGCATATTTAGAATCTGTTGGTAAGCTATCATTTACAACAACGTTTGGACCTAAATCTTGGCCACCTGTGTTAACACGTACACGCCATGCTGAATAGTAATCACCTGAACTTGGAGAGTTAATAGCTGCAAGTTTTGGAGACTCCCATGCTTCATTAGAAACTTGACCTCCAGCTTTAGCGAAGTTCTCATAACCTTCTACAGTTCCTTGAATCGTTTTAGAAGTAAACAAGTGTGTCACTTGATTCTTCATTGCGTTAGAAACATATGGTTGAGCCTTTTTAGTTACATCTGAGTTGTACTTAAAGGTTGCAGCGAAGTTCCCGCTAACATCTTTTACTACATCTCCTCCAGTAGCAGCTAGATATTGTTCAAGGTTTTTTAATGTAACCTTAACAGTTCCTCCGTTAGCTACACCGTTTTTTGTTACAACTGCATCCGCAATTGGAACTCTTGTGCTAGGATCTGTCAATTCAAGAGTACCATTATAAACATCCATTGGTGCTGGAATGTTAAATGTGAAGTAATCTCCATTTGACAAATTCCCGTTATAATTCTTCAAGTCAAATAAAACTCTTAACTTATAAGCTAAATCAGTTCTGACTTGATATACACCTTCACTATCAGTAGTTTGAGGTGTATCACTTGCGTTTAATAATTCAACGCTTGTAATAACATTGGTTAATTCCTTAACCCCATCGGCGTTAGCAGTGCCGTGAGTAAACAGCATTGTTAACAACGATAATAATGAAAGAAAAATAATTTTAAAATATTTCTTCATATTAGTTTCCCCTTTTATTTATTTTTTCTTACTAATGAACACTATAACATCTATTTCAAAAAAATTCTATTATTTTTCTGTTTTTTTTTCAAAAAAACCATATTTTTATTTTTAAAAATTTTATTCCATTTACTTCCAAAATGACTTGATTTCTATATCTTGTGGCATTAATATAGTTCGTCATTTTTTAGACACTATATCTATTATGAAGTGGTGTCTGTATTTCTTTCATTGATTCACTGAATATTTTATCTACTATTGTTATTCTTTTGTTAAAATCTCTAATTATTATTTCTTTTAAGAATGATTTTACTTACTTTTCCTTCTAAATTTAACATTTAGTTTGACTTTGTATTCTCAAAATATATTACTATCCTTATAAATCTCCAGAAAAAACTTACTATTATTTTTAATCTCCCTTCTAATTAGACAACTACTATCATCCAATCAAAATTTTAAGTCTATTTTCTGAGCCCCTAGACTTAGCAACGTTCTACCATTAATCACATTCCACCGTCCAACTCCCTTACAGAAACTTCTGCTTATAAGGTACGAGTTGCACCTCGGTCATTTGCTTTAAGCTTTCCACTGATTCATACCACCTTCAACGTTTACCACGTCAAAGCCTTTTGTCTCCAAAAACTGGCAGGCACGTTCAGACCGCATACCGCCTTGACAAATCACATAATAGCTTTTGGACGCATCCAACTGCTTATAACCATTATCTAACGTACTCAGCGGTGCATTCACAGCACCTTCGATATGCCCTGCTTGAAATTCTGCCACTTCACGAACGTCTAGAACCGTGATTTCCTCTTTTTGATGCAACGCTTGAAATTCTAACGGTTTAATTCTTTCCATTTTCTCCCCCCCTTTCTCCTACTTCGGCTTCATCCACTGATAGGCAATCCGTGGAGTTCCATCATCTACATATATAATACCGCACTCTTTAAACTCATTCCGAATCATTTGCTTTTGCATCACCACATTATCCGTATGCGTATCGAGAGGAAGATATCACACCCTTCAGACCTATGCTTGAACAATCTTGGGGCTTAGATCCAAAGACTCCTGGGAAATAATTATTCACATACTAAAAGAGACTAATCACACATGGATTAGTCTCTTTCTTTATTCTTATGCTCTTGTATTCCACTCTTCGCGTAAAATTCCATACTTCACGCTGTCATAATACTGACCTTCATAATAACGAACTTTACGAATTTGCCCTTCTTTTAGGAATCCTAATTTCTCAGCAACGACCATCATTGCACCATTTCCACTCCAAGTCGTCATGCCAATATGTTCGAGTGCATCGGTTTCGTGGAAAATGGCATCCACCCACTTTGTTAGCGCAGTAGTCGCAATTCCTTGGCTCCATAACTGGTCGTCATAAATCACAATCCCGATTTCTAGCCATCGTGTTGCTTCGTCCACCCATGATTTTGAAACCATCCCAACAGGCTTACCGCCAACTACAATACATCTGCAATCTTCGCTCATTAAAAAGTCCGCAATCGGGCTTGCTCCAAAACTTTTCGCATCATCAAACTTGCGATAGTCATTAAAATACGGCGCGTTCCACTTCGTCCACGCTGGTTTCTCCATAGAAAAACCAATCATCCAAATCGTTTCAAGAAAGCTTTTGGTAAAAGGTAAGAGTTGAACTTCGATCGTTTGTTTTAAGCTTTCCACTGATTCATTCCCCCTTCAACGTTTACCACATCAACGCCTTTCGCTTCTAAAAACTGGCAGGCCCGTTCAGAGCGCATACCCCCTTGGCAAATCACATAATAGCGTTCGGACGCATCCAGCTGTTCATACCCCTTATCTAACGTACTAAGCGGCACATTCACAGCACCTTCGATATGTCCTGCTTGGAATTCATCCACTTCACGAACGTCTAGAATCGCGAGGTCCTCTTTTTGATGCAACGCTTGAAATGCTACTGGTTCAATTCTTTCCATTTTCTTACTCCCTTTCTCCTGCTTTATTTCTTGTCACTTCCTACTGTATCGTATTCCAGCGAAAATACAAAGCGCCATGCACAAATCCATGCACGGCACTGTCATTATTTAATATTATGTTTGTTCTTGTTCTGTAAAATTTTACATCTATCTCTTATCGACTATTCTATTCCCTATTTCTACATATTATAATGTACATATTATTATAGAACCGTCTGGATTCAAGAACAACTCAGGCGATGTTTCCTACGATCTCTCCACATATTTCGCATTATCCATAATAAATGGCTTGGCTAAGCCTTCACCGGTATAGTCTTGATATTTCGTTTCAAGATACTTGTAGACATCTTCTTTCGTCTTGAACTTAATCGCTTGGTATGGTTCCTCGAAGGTGAGTTTTTCGACAAATAGGAACCCGTCTCCCGTCGGCACTAAGACTCCCACGTGGCCGATAAAGAGAGATTCCCCGTCCAAATTATCGTGAATCACGACTGAGAGCATTCGCGCATTTTCGTCAAAAGTAAATTGCGACAGGAACTGTTCCATCTTCTTCGCATGCGACTTCACGTCTGTCGTCGCTTCCGTTTCCACACGCGAGAACAAACGATTCAAGTCTTCTTTTTCGTCCGCACTAAAGAGATGTCCCTTATCAATCGCATCATTATCGATAAATAAGAGCTCACTATCCGCAGTAATCTTCGGAATCGAAACCTTATTCTTCAGCAACGCATACGTATTGATACGGCAGTTCGTTCCAACAAAATCGCCGTGTTTTGCAGTCCAAAGCGGACTGATTTTCTCAACGTCATACTCCGTTTTTGTAAATGACGCAAAGTCCCCCTGCAAGCCCGTTTCGCCGACAGTCTCATTGTAGTCATTCACCAATTCGAAGAACTTCTCCACACTTTCTTTATCTAAGTACGCAGACAACAACGCCTTCACTTCATCAACGCTTGAAGGATTGCTGATATTGGTATAGGTCGCAACCCATTGCGGAGCTTCCTGAGTCTGTGCGGCCACGGTTGTTGTCTCTGGAGTTGCCTGCGTTGTCGTTTCTTTTTGCGTCTGTCCGCATCCTGCTAAGCCGATAAGCACGGCTGCACAAAGTCCTAATTTTACTGTTTTCGAAATACTCTTCATTCTTTTCTCCCTTTCACTGTCGTTTTCTACGATTACCAAGCGTAATTCGGTTCACCGCACGTCACCATCGCCGCCAACAACTCTTCTGGCGTTACTTTTTTCAACCCACCGTATGTTGGATCTTGGACATGCGTCATCGAATCTAAATAATAAATTGCGGAAATGTCTTTCCCATCTGGAGTCAGCTCATAACCAATCCCAATTACATTATGTTCCCCTGATTTTCCAGGATAAATCTGCGAAATGGTAAAGGTGTAATAGAGCGGATAGCCGTCATCAATATTCTTGCGAACGCGTTCCTTGAACAAACGCATATCCTCAGAATTAGGACTTGCATTCGTGACGGTCGCAAGTCGATACCCTGCCTGACCATCTCGGGGCTCTGGATATCCAAATAAATACTGATTCAACACGCGAATGGCTTCCTTGTTATGCGTCCCGTAAGGTTCATAGGTTCCCATCTCTTTGGCTAATTGCTGTTGCGAAACGATAATTCCTTGGCTGGATAACATCATACTCACCGTTGTTGGCGCACAAAAATACCATTTCTCTTGAATTTGTGGTGCAACAGACAACAACTTCTTGCGACTCTCAGTTGCTATTGTAGTCGTTGTTTCATTTGTTGGTGTCTCGGACGCGACCGTTGTTACAGCCGTCTCCGTTGCGGTCGAAGTTGTACCAGCAGTGGTTGTACCTTGAGACGATTCTGTCTTCTGTGCCACTGTTGTCGCTGGTAGTGCGGTCGTCTTTTGACTCTGTTCATCCGTATGCACACACGCAGCTAGTAGAAATACCCCAAACAGCACAACTGCTATCAGATTCTTTTTCACATAAATGCCCCCTGTCTCAGACAATAAGCGCAATTAATTCAAACGATTTATCCTCAACTTTAACTTCTCACGGCATTTGTGGATGTTCCCTCCAAGCTTCTTTTCCTAGAGGCAAGTCTTTGATTTCCCCGATAGGCGGATCGAGCTCATAGGCTTGTTTCAAGCTCACTAGCATCAAGTCCTCAATGGTATGCTCCTCGTTGCATAGAAACTGCCACATGCCATCGTCCTCGTCGTGACTTACATATAGAATTGGCTGCTCTCCTCTTGCAATATGCTTGCACAGGATCGTTGCCGTATTTGGATCTTCACGAAATGGAAAACTCATAACCATCCTCCTAACCCTACTTTTATGAAGCAACCTTTGAATGCGGTTTCAACTCTTTCACTTATAATCTATCCTATTCTCTAGAAAAATACAATAAAACCTCTGTGAAATTTAGGAAAACAATATAAAAAAACGAGCACCCGAAGATGCCCGTTTCGTTTTAGAATAAATCAAAAATTAACTTGAAGTTTAAGATGGTTAGGATAACGGCTACCGCGTATCCAAGGAAGGTATTCCATTTGGCGTTGGTGAACTCGCCCATAAGTGATTTCTTCGAAGTGAAGTAAATCAATGGGAAAATTGAGAATGGTAACGCCACTGATAAGAATACTTGTGAGTAAACCAAGAGTTGGTCCAATGTTTTTTCTTGCGAACCGAATAACATCGCAACAACGATTACCGGTAGTAAGGCAAATAAACGAGTCACAAGACGGATAATCCATTGTGGTAGTTTCATATGTAAGAAACCTTCCATCACGATTTGCCCTGTCAATGTTCCTGTAATTGTTGAGTTTTGTCCACTCGCTAAAAGCGCCACGGCAAAGAGTGTCGATAATGTCGAACTTGCGACCGCTCCAGCAATCTTCGAATCTTGCAATGCATTGTACATTTGCGAGAAGGCCGAAATTTCAGATGCATGTCCGAAGAATAACGCTGCCCCTAAGATTAATAGGAGTGAGTTCACGACGAACGCTAAGCTCAACTGGATGTTTGAGTCCCATGTCATGAAACGAACGGCTTTATGCACGTTGTCTGGATCCGTGTAGTCCACTTTTCTCGTTTGTGATAGTGATGAATGTAAGTATAAGTTGTGCGGCATTACCGTTGCTCCGACAATCCCTAGCGCCAATGTTAAGATGCTATCGTGCCCAGGGGCTGTTGGTTCGAATAACTGCGCCGTTGGTAAGAATCCTGTGAAAATTCCTGAGATACTTGGTTCAGCTAACGCTACTAAATACACGAAAATTAAGAGGATTGTTAAAATCAATGTTGATACAATCGCTTCGATTTTCTTAAATCCGAGCTTCATAATTCCAAGAAGCAAGAATACGTCCAGAACCGTAATAAAGATGGCCACCATAATTGGAATTCCAAACAAGAGGTTCAAGGCAATGGCTGATCCAAGTACTTCCGCTAAGTCTGTCGCCATCAGTGCTAATTCGACGATCACCCATAAAATGTGACGAAGCCATTTTGGTGCGTGATGCGCTGTGGCTTGCGCTAAGTCCATACGCGTTACAATCCCAAGTTTTCCTGCCATTTGTTGCAACTGCATTGCGATTAATGACGAAATAAGGATTACGAAGAGCAATGTATATTTGTACGAAGCCCCTCCGACCACGCTAGTAATCCAGTTACCTGGGTCCATGTATCCTACTGCTACGAGCGCTCCAGGTCCTAAGAAAGCTTTTAAGTTTTGCCAGAAATTATTATTCTTCGGCGTATCTATCGATTGGTTTACTTCTGAAAGTGATACTTTTTTATGAGTAGACATTATGTTCTCCCCTTTCTGTTGTAAATAATTTTCATTTTATGTAAATTCTCTGAAAACAAGTCGTGTCCAATAAAAAGCAGTACCTATTATAGCACTCATGCACTCATCGTGCAATGTGAGATGTTACTATAGGTACTGCTTTTTCAAATTATTTTAGGGAAACCTTAATCGGATACCGCTTCACAGCTTGAGGCAACTGCTCTAGCAACGCATCATTGGTTTTGCTTTTTCCCATGAAGAACATGGTCGTGGTTCCATCCTTTTGTTCAATGATGACGACATAACGGGCGCCTCCACCTTTTCGACCGCGCATGAAATCAATCGAAATCCGGCGAATAGATGATAGAGGAATACGACGCTTTTTGAAACAGAATGCCACATGAATGTAAAATGTTCCATTCGCGATATGAAAAGCTGCCATGAACGGACCTCCGCTTTGTTTTGCGGCTGTCCATCGGCGAACGAAAATGACAAGCACACATGTCGCAATAAACACATAACTCACTAGGAATACCAGCGGAATCCCAAATCTCGCTCCACTTTCTATTGTTGCCATTGTCGTTCCTCCTTTGCATCAACGATTCATTATGCCAATTTGTTTTTATATATTTTTGTCGCAATCCATACAATGACGATTGCCATAACTAAAATTCCAGTTTCAGCGATTCCAGCTCCCACGACATTTCGTTGATAGAGCGCCGCAAAGCAATCCGCCATCATATGTAGTAAAACGGCCCCGCATAAATACTTCTTATTTTCTGCGATGACACTGTAATACACGATGATGGTACAGCCAATATGAATCCCCATTGAACTGATTCTTTCGAGAACGGTCATCACAGCTGTTTCAACATTAAATTGTGCCGCCGCTTGAAAACTTTGCATGGCGAAGGCTGCATTCTTCTCAGTAACATGTAATGCAGTTAGCGTAGAATCGACACTTCCATTCTGAATCGATGTCGCAATCACTAAGTAAAGCAGAATTGATGGAAGAACAACTGTTAGAACTTCGATAGCTCCATGCCCAATTCCATACAAAACTGCATTTTCACGGGTGCGGTGTTTTTTCATAATGTATTTTAATACAATATAGCGACCACATTCCTCAAAAATCCCTGCCATCAACATTCCATATAACACGAATGCTACAGTATTTCCATTTAAAAACTGAGAAATAGGATTATCTGCCAGTAAAAAGAAATAATGGAAGACCGATTCAAGAATACGGGCAGAAACAATAAAGCCTAATGCCCCAGCAATGAAATAACTGATTTTCACTTGACCTTTATGACTTTTCATCCAATAAACGGTCGGTAAAATTCCTATTAAAAGAAGCAAAACAATCGTCACGATTAATGAAGGTATCGCCGTTGGTCCAAGAACGATTTGATTAAATCCACTCATGCTTGATCACCGTCCCAAATTTCAATACAGAATCCTTTATGGCCACACTCTGAGCAAGTTAAATTCCGAGTTGTTGGCGTATGCTTTGCAAAGAAAGCTTCTTTCTTTCCTGGTTTAAATTCTTGATGGCACTCAGGGCAAATATATTTAACGTGTTTATAGTAATAGTTACATACCCAAATAAGCCATACCGTTGCCAAAAGAGCCCATAGCGCAAATCCCCACCACATTCCTTTGAAAATCCAGAATGCAATCGACACCCACTGAAGTACTCCGACCACCAATCCTGTTGAAAGGATAATCCTGTAAAGTTTTTTGAGTTGTTTCTTACCTTTCATCACTACTGCTATGTCCGCGATAGATTCAATTGAGAAGGATTCTTTGTTTTGGACTGTCGACTGTAATTCACGCAATTTTTCCAATTGCTCTTGTTTCTCTTGAATTTCTTCCATCAATAAACTTTCCTGTTGTTCTATTAAAATCGAAATGACTTTTTCAGGATGTTCTTCTTCTAACAATTGAGAAATGGCATCGATGGGTACATCCACCTCTCGAAGAAAACAAATCACTTTTAGACGTTGAAGATCACTTTCAGTATATAATCTTCTACCTCCTTCAGAAAGTTCTGTCGGAATCAAGATACCTCTTTTGTCATAATACTGAACGGTTCGAACAGTCACATTGCAAAGTTTCGCAAGCTCACCTGTCGTGTATTTTGACATAGCTTTCACCTCCTTATTGCCTGCATATTACTACATGACGTAGCGTTACAAGCAATACCTGACGCTAGGGGATTTTTTATTTTTCTATTAAATACTATATTAAATGTTCATTTTATTTTTTTCCACCTCTTTTAAGTACGTTTTAGGTTCATGTTGCAAATTATAGTTAACCAAACGGAAAGGAGAAGCTCCCCAACCAGGCGAGCGGTGACAAACAATGAAAACAATCGTAATTATCCCTTCATATGAACCAGAGGAAAAATTAATTCCTTTAACGCAACAACTAATCGCCAAAGACTTAGAAGTAGTCGTTGTCGATGACGGCAGTGGGGAGAAATATCTTCCTATCTTCAACCAACTCACAGGGTCGACCGTTTTAACGCATCCTGAAAATAAAGGGAAAGGCGAAGGCCTAAAAACAGCTTATCGATACATTAAAGAAACATACGCAAACGAGGAAGTGGCTATCGTCACAGCGGACTCTGACGGACAACACAGTCCAGAAGACATCGTGCGCATCGCCACCAGGGCATCCCTTGATAAAGACAGCCTCGTACTCGGCGTTCGAAACTTCGACGGAACCCACGTCCCACTCAGGAGTCGTGTCGGAAACAAAATCACCTTGAAAATTTTCGAACTCACAAGCGGCACGAAAATTAGCGATACACAAACCGGCCTACGTGGATTCTCAAGCACCCATTTAGAAAAAATGCTGGAGATTTCAGGATCACGTTTCGAATACGAGATGAATGTGTTGATGGTTTGGGCAAAAGAAAAACGCCCATTCTGCGAGCTAGAAATTCAAACGATTTACGAGAACAAAAATGAGGGCTCACACTTTAATCCTCTTCGCGATTCATTCAGAATCTACAAAGAGATTTTCCAATTCGCCCTCTCATCAATCCTCTCTTTTTTTCTAGACTATACCCTCTACGCCTTTCAAATTTTTATCGGCGTACCACTCGTGACCGCTAACGTGGTCGCAAGGGTGATCAGCGCAGGATTCAACTTCTTCGTGAATAAGAAGTTCGTCTTTGCCAGCGACAAACCGTTTCTAAAAGAACTCGGCGGCTATATTTTACTCGCCAGCTTCTCATTAACGCTGAACACATTGATTTTAATGGGACTCAGCTACGGTTTCGGCATCGGACCACTCGTTGGTAAAATCATCACCGAAATCGGGATGTTCTTCTTTAACTGGTTTGTACAGAAGAAAGTCATTTTCGGACAAGAGAAAGGTGTGCATTATGTCAAATAACAAAAAAGGAAAATCACTTAGAAAAATCTTAACGACCGCTTATACGGCAGTCCTCATCGGGGCTTCGGGAATGGTCATAGCCGATACGCTCTTCATCTCAAAGAGCCTGGCAAAGTTCAGTAACGAAACGGCAGCGGCGACGAACACGGCCACAGGAACGAGCGCAAGTGGCACGGGAACGTCAGGGAACTCAAGTAGCTCTAGTAGCACTGGCACTTCTACAACGCCAACCGTGAGCACGGCGACTGCCTACGAGGACGATACAAAGTCCATCACGATTGACACGTACGAGCGAAATAAAACGCAAATCCACGTCGCAACGGTGAAAATTAAAGGGAACGCCTCGATTAAGACCGCCTTGGCCGACGAAACATACGGTCGAAACGTAAGTGCGAAGACGTCAACGACCGCTAAGAGCGTGAATGCAGTCCTTGCGATTAACGGAGACTACTACGGCGCTAGAGATGCTGGATACGTCGTTCGTAACGGACAACTGTTACGAAGTGAGAGTCAGAATGCTAGCCAAGAAGATTTAGTCATCTACAAAGACGGAAGCTTCGGCATCATCAAAGAAGGCGACATCACGGCCCAACAGTTAGTCGACAACGGCGCGATGCAAGTCTTGTCATTTGGCCCAGCGTTGATTGAAAACGGACAAATAGCCGTAGATAGTTCAGACGAAGTTGGGAAAGCCATGGCGAGCAATCCTCGTACCGCTATCGGAATCGTCGACGACAGCACTTATGTATTCGTGGTGTCAGACGGACGTACGAGCGAAAGTAAAGGATTATCGTTGAAACAATTAGCTGATTTTATGAAAGAATTGAACGTCACAACCGCTTATAACTTAGACGGCGGCGGATCATCAACCATGTACTTTAATGGACAAATCATTAACAAACCGACCACAAACGGTCGAAACATCGAAGAAAGAGAGGTGAGTGACATTGTCTACTTATAAAAAGAAAACAGGACTGACATTCTACACAGCCGCAACGGTGGTGACACTCGTCGTCGGAACGGTGTATGAATTCTTCAGCCACCAAGTTTACTCCCCATTCATGTACTTGCTCTTTATGATTCCACTCGTGCTCGGAGTGGTGCCAAATCTCGTAGCAAAAATGACCGGGAAAACCTTCCTGGAGTCAGAAGACGCACAAGCAGCCTACAAGATGGGTGTCCTCACCTTCATCTTCGGCAGCTTCCTCAAAGGAGTCTTCGACATCTACGGAACCAGCTCCATCTACCCAACCCTCTACTTACCCGTCGGTGCAGTGCTACTAGTCGCAGCACTGGGATTAGAAACGTACTACAAGAAGGCAGTTGCTAAATAAAAAGAAGGCCGGAGCCCTTTAAGGGGCTCCGGTTATTACTTTTAGAGTTAAATTAATTACAACATTATTACAAAGTAATTATACCATAAACTAAAAATATAACTCGCATTTCTCATATAAGTAACAAGGACAACAACCCTAAACTATTGGACTTTTGATACCTCATTAAATTTTTAAACAAAATCTTCTGGTTTAATACTTGATAATTCTGTTTCACTCGGATTTTCAATAGTAACCACTCGTCTGGCATGTTGCATTACTAAATCATCATATAAATTTCGTACTAAACGGCCATTAGCAAAATTATCTTTTCCCATTTCAATTTGTTTTTCAAAATACAACTCAATCTGCCTTTTTACTTCTTCTTCTAAAATATAATCGTTAGTTTGACACATTGAAGTTAATATTTGTATCAACTCATATACGTTATAGTCATCAAATTCTATAAATGTATTAAATCTTGACTTTAACCCTGGATTGGATTCGAAAAATTTATTCATAGGCTCGGTATATCCCGCCACAATCACAACTAAATCTTCTCTACAATCCTCTAGAGCCTTTGTCAATTCTGTTAAACATTCTCTACCGTATGAATCTGAATGATCATTTTCTGTGATACTATAAGCTTCATCAATAAATAACACTCCACCTTTAGCTTGTTCTATGACATTCTTTACCTTTAATGCCGTCTGTCCCTGATAGCCTGCAATTAAATCAGTTCTTGAAACTTCGATAAAATGTCCTTTCGATAATAATCCTATGCACTTATATATCCTTCCAACAATACGTGCTACCGTTGTTTTTCCAGTCCCTGGATTCCCTGTAAAAGATAAGTGTAACGTGTTTTTAGCCAAATGAAGGCCTTTCTCTTGTCTCATTTTTTGAACTTTTTGAAAAACAATTAAATCTTGAACTGTACTTTTTACTTTATCTAGCCCTACAAGAGAATTAAGTTCTTCTAATAATTCTTCAAGAGTTCGTTTATCTTCTGTATCTTCTTTTGTCTTCTTACAAATTGATTGAATAGTAGAATACCCATAATATTCAACCAAACTAGCTTTTACGCCCTGTGCAATTTTTTTTACTTCAATTTTATATTTTGGATTATCAACTATCTCCGAAATTTTCTTTAGTAACGTAACTGCTGATAACTGATTATTTTCCTCAACAATAGAAGTAGCTAACTTTATTATATCGCCACAACTTTGAGTCAGAATATCTAGTTTAGATGAATTACCAATTAACGCTTGTTCATACTTATTCATCATATCACCTCATTGCAAAAGTAAGAACATTTCAATTATTGCAATCCCCAATGCTCCGCCAGCTACCCAGTACGTAAATGCAATCTTATTCTTCAAAGACTCTATTTTACTATTTGATTCTTCAGTTACCTTTTCGATTTTTCTATCAATTTCTTCCTGATATTTTTTCATCGAAGTAACTGTTACACTACCTTGTTGTTCAATCACATTCATTTGTTTAGAGTGTTCATTAACCGTATACCACATGCTATCAATATCTTTTAAGTGCGTATAACTATCAATTTTTTGTTTAAACTCTTTTAATTTTTCAATTGTCTGTTTTTGGTTTTTAACAATACTTTCGATTTGATTCTGAGTATTCTGAATCCCTTTACTCGTCTCTTCGGCTGCCTTAATTGAAACTATAATTGCTTGAATATAATCTTTATCTAACCCTTCCAACAGACTATAAACTTCACCCAACTCTTTATACAAATCAATTTGAGTACCATTGAAGTTATGTAAATAAGGCTGAAGTTGCTCAATTAAAGTATTAAATTCCTTACCTGTTACCACATGTTCTGGGCAAAAACCTCGCCCGAAGATAAAATCTTCAATCTGTTGCCTCGTTCCCTTTTCTTCATCAACCTTTTTTAATTCTAGTTTGTGTAATTTTTGATCATAGTTGCTTTTATTTTTTAATATTTTTTCTTGAAAGTTATGACTCTGAATTTCCAATTGTTCCATCTTTAATCTTCCTTTTTTACCTTATTCATAAAATCAATTTTCTAATTCATTAAATAATTGATCTATATCGTCCAAACATTCTTTCACACTCTCATGTACCGCACAATTATCCCTAATAATTTCTATAGATTTTTCTACTTCACTAGCTGCAGCATCATGATATTCCTTAATTTTTTGTTTATTTTTTGTTTTTTTTAATCCCAACTTATCCTTGTTAACACGCTTTAATTGATGCTGTACTATTAGCACTTCATTTCCTTTTCCAATAACATTATTCATATTATTTTTCATCGTCTGTTTTTCAATTTGTTTATCAATAAGATTAATTGCTATTGCTCCGATTATACCAACAACAACTGCACCAAAGAAAACACCTAAAATATTTGCTAAACTACCTATCATTGGAATTTCAAAAGCAAAAATAGGGATCGTAATCAAACTCTTTTCTATTACTTCCCCTACTACCATCGCTCCCACGCTCGTCATTCCTGCAATAACGATTTTACCCACTTCCATCATTAATCTTCCAATAGGTTTTCCTTTATTCTCAGGAGATTTAATATATTCAATGGCACTTTTTAGAGATTTCCATCCTTGTTTTAGCATAATGCAGACTTTCTTTATTGTTCCAAAAACAGGCCCAATAATAGCTGTAAACACAGTCGATAATACTGTATTTCCTACACTCATTAATCTAGATTTCATTTCACTGACAAAAGAATGAATCGCCTTTCTTAAACTATTTAATAAACTGTCTAAAGTTTTTTTCGATTCAGACAACCACTTAATTAAATGTAAAATAATCTCCCGAACAAATTCAGCTAACAACTGCATTAATGCTGCACGAAGCGCCTTCCCCCCTATGCGAAAAGCCTCTTTTTTTCTAGATTTCTTTCCTGCATCAATGGATTTTTGCTCTGCCATCCTTTTCTGCTTTTCATATTCATTACGAGCCTCTCTATCCTTCTGACGCATCTTACTATCTTCATCATCACTAATATCGAAGATCTCATTTGGTTTTTGACCCCTAGCGTTAGGACTGTCTAGCCACTCAGTCGTTGTTCTATCTGCTTTAGAACGGTTAAGACTTGAGTCCATCTTTTGAAGATTAGCATCACTATTTGCAAATGCAATTTGTTCTTCTTTAGTCATATGTGCATTAGCATGTGCATCACGAATTATTTCAGCGGCTGAAACCGTATGATCCATATCAATATGTTTTTCTCGAGAACCAGTAGGACGGTCGACATCAAAAGGTCGTCTTGCTCCCTTAACTAAGTTGGGTTCTTTTTTCCCTGTTCTTGTTTCATGCGTTACAACACTTCCTGTAGCATCTTTTTCAAAATTTTTCTGCCAATTATCATAACGATTTTGGTAGTCTATTTCTGTATTATGCTTTGCAATTCTTCCTTTTTCAAAATTCTCTGTTGTCTGAATATGTGATTCTTTTCGTAAATCAAGATGAAGCCCCCGGTTTTCTTTAATGAAATCTTCGCCAGCAGTTACTGCTACCTGATTTAAGAATTGCTCCCAAACAACATCCTTAATTACATCGCCAAGATTATCCAGACTTCCTATTCTATCCTTCTCCTCTTTCAAATACTGAAGATCTGACAAGTTCTCTTCTAATTCCTTTTGTAGTTTTTCTTCTAACGCATCAAAATCAAACTCCTCAACAATATCCTGATTCTGAATATCATTCATTTTTAAATTTGCGTTTTCATTCGTCATAAATATTCATCCTTTTTAAATTACTTCTCTACAAAAACTTTAAACTTTCTCTACTAAGAATCTCTTCCCCATCCTCACGACATACAACCTCTCATCTTCACCGGCAAGCTGTCTAAGCAGATCCATTGCTCGCTCAGTTTCGCCTTTAATCGCAGCGTTCACCGCCTTGTAGTAGATGATTTCGAGCTGTGGGTACTTGTATTCGTTCGTTAAGGTTTCGAAGTAGTCGTTGCTCTCGTGCGCGATTGTGAGGTCATAGAGAGCCACACTCATCTTTTGCGTCTTCTCGGCCAGCGTAGAGTCTGTTATCGTCAGTTCCCCAATCATCGCATCCAGCTCTTCACGGCTTAACTCCGGCTGACTCAACACAACCGAACGGATCAGATAGCTTTGCAAGAAGTTTCGGAATTGCGGTTGAAGTCCGTCCCGACTTAATATTTCTTCGGCCTTTCGAATCGCCGTCTCGAAGTCCCCTGTCATGTACGCCAAGGACACTTCCGACGTTGCCGCGTCTAATCGGAGGACCGCTCTTTTGGCCTCTTTATTCGTCTCGATATATTGTTCCCACGATGCGAAATCCAAATCCACATGCAGCAATTTCGCCACAGTGGTTAAATACCATTTATTAATCACATAGATGGCAAGGGCTAACCCCGCGACAATCACAAGAACGACCCCTGTTCGTATCGTAATATCACTTACTGCGAACGTGACGCAAAGTATGAGAAGCATTGTCAAAACCCCCGCGCATCTCGTATAGAGCGTATATTTTTTTCGTACTGCTTGATAATCCATATCGTTCCTCCAAAGCCGCAACTCATATATGATTGCGGTTACAAAAATATTTATATCTTCAATCAAAATGACTGTCTTAGCCCATTATCTCATGTTCCCGTTGTCGCTTCAATGCTTATTGAAGATTATTTGTCCGAAAATAAAAGAAGCAGGCAAATTTTACTTCGCCTGCTTCTATCAAATTCAACTGTTACCCTCTCTCTTTGAACTCATCGAAGTATAGAACCTCGACTTGCCCAGACCAATCCAAGACGCAGCCAACGAAGTCCACAAGGTCGAGCCCTGGCATTTCATAAGTGTCGCCATCATTGACGCTGCCCGTTGCATCTTCAATATAAGTTACCTTATAGCCTCTGTCTGAAGCAATAATAGCAGAAAATAAGCAGCAATATTCCGCGTTCAATCCCGTAATCACCACTTCGTCTACCGGATGGTTCGCAAGAATCGTCTTCAACTCATCACTCTTAAAAATATTTGGCGAGTCTTTTTCTACGATAAAATCCGCATCCGCAGAGAGCTCTTCGTCAAGCTCTCCTCGCTCGTCGCCATTGTAAATAATGCTCTCTTCATTCTCATCAATATGACGCGTATGAATAATGAGATCCCCGCTGGCTTTAAACATCTCTTGTAACTTCAAAATATTCTCTCTAAGCAGGTCAAAATCCCCTCTAGCTAACATTCCTTTTTGACAATCTAAAACAATTAATGCTTTCACTAATCGTACTCCTTTATATGTTTTTAATGAGTTAATTTTCAATTTGATGTTCTTTGATATACAAAATACGGACCAGTATTTAAATATATAAAATGATCTACAACTACCCTAAATCAACTTATATTCATACCACTCTTCATCTACCTTCTGAAATCCCAAAGCCAAAAACATTCTTTGACTTTGAGTATTAAAAGGATATATTTGTGCAGAGACCTTTACCATTTTTTGTTCTTTCGCCAGCTGTATCATTTCAGAAATACATCGTCTTCCAATCTGTAAATTCTGATACTCTTTGCTGATAACTATAGAAAGTTCCGAGTTATCTTGGAGTGTCACATCTCCAACTAACACTCCTTCATATTGGATATAATAGCAAGAACCATGTGAAGTTAGGTAATCATACATTTTATGAAGTTTTGTTAGATCGTAAATCTGATCAGTATTATCTACTTGTTTGCATACCTCACTATCTTGATACCAAAGAAGGGAGATGTCATCATTTCTATAATAAGGAATAAGCGTTATCTGATCGTCTACTATTCTATTCAACTTTATTTTTCCTTCTTTCTATTTAGACGCTTCTTCCGATTCTTCAATATTCTCCACAAACCCTTCAATCTCTACAAACAGCGGGTCTAAGTGACATAAGAAGTGCCAATCTTCGGCGCCTTTCTTTCTGTAGAGAATTGCTTCGCCATCTTCACTTCCAAAATAGCTTCTGTCGACTTCATATCCTTTACTTTCTAAAAAAGCTTTTGCCTTGCGGAAGTTTATCTCTCTGGCTTCGATATAGGCTTTAACTTCATCGTTATTCACGACATAAGCATCGACCTTTGTAGCTCCTTCGATCACTGTATCATTTTTAACGGATAGATTCGAAATTTCTTTCCAAATAATGTCCACATTTTCCTCAGGTTCAAACGAAAATCTAGATAAAGGGACAATGTTGTCGTTGAAGACAATTTCCATATAATCCGGTAATTGTTTAGGGTTCACATACTCCACTTCAAACCCATCTTCTGTTTCTAAAGTATATCCCGGAATTTGAGCAACAAAGGCTTTTCCCTCTTCTAAAGAATCAAACGCGACTAAATCCTTTTGATAATCACCTTGATACAATTCCAATATAACCATCGATAACCCTCCTAAGCTTTTTCGTTCTAAACATTATTATGTTGCCGTCAATTATCATGAAACAAACGCTCACGATGTACATCCAGTAGACCTGCCTTCATGAGGAACCCTATCTATAATCCTTTAAAAGGTACGTAGAGGCTTTCGCTACAATGGATCAGATAGAAGAAAGAGTAGTTGCTTATTTACGATACTCCTCTATTTTATGGCTATGTTCTTTCAGAAGCTGTTTGGAATAAACTTTTTCATCTTTTGAATCTCGAACTCCCCTCCAAAGGATCGCTGCAACGGTTAGCTTGTTCGCATACTGATGGCTACTTTCATCTGCACAAAATTCTTTTAAAAATTGATTCCACTGACAAGCCGAATGGTCATACTTGGCGTAATCTGACTCTCCATAATAAATTTTAAGCATGTCTTGAATCGTAAATTGTAGATCATTATTCCTTTTTACTTTTCGCCAAGCAGTTGCCATATCCGCATTAAATTTAAACGGACTAACCCCAGTTACCGCTGAAAAATAATCTCTAAACTTCTGGTTAAAAGAAAACCCACAGTTCAGGAGCGGAGTCTCTAAAGTGATTACTTCGGATTGAGTTTTACGGCTTTTCCTCACAGATTTCTCTACTTTATTTCCTTGAAAGTATTGTTCAATAATAAAAGTCAATTCTTTCTTCGTACCTCTGTACTCTAATCCAAGAGACTTACAAATTTGTGAAAGTTCCTCTCGATACCAATAGTATTGGTTAAATTCTTCAAATGATTTTATCTCTTTAAAACTAGGTCTGTTTTCCGCCAAACCATCACCTCCACCCTTTAAATCTACGACAGTAACGTCAATCAGCATGTCCCGTCAACGTGTGGACATACACCTATATATACGATTATTTGATTACTACGAATTCTTCCCATCGTCTAAGCACATCTTTTAACGGCTCATCGAGATAGCTATAGGCCTTGTCCTGAATCCACTCAGGAATTCCATAGGCTGCCTCGGCGATACTTCCTGTGATTGCAGCAAGAGTGTCGCTGTCCCCGCCGAGAGAAATCGCATTTCGAATCGCATCTTCAAAATCCGTACTTTCTAGAAAGGCAACGATGGCCTGAGGAACGGTATCCTGACACGTTTCATTAAAACGATACGTAGGACGAATTTCATCCAGCGTTTTAGAAAGGTCATATCCATACTCTTTCTCGATATGTTCCTTAACGCGTCTTTTAATCTCCGCAGGGTTGTCATTTCTGTCAAAGAAATAACGGCACATAAAAATCGCATCCGCTGTTGCCATCGCGCCTTTAACTCCTTCTGGATGATTATGCGTCACCTCTGAAGAAAGTTGCGCCAGACGTTTCCCTTCGGACGGCAACTCGCCTGTTGTAGCCTCCATCACCCACGCACACGGAGAAACGCGCATCGCAGAACCATTCCCAAAACTATTGTAAGGCTCACGGTTGTCGGTCATAAGCCAACGATTGAAACGAGCTCCGTAATCCGCATTTGGATACATTCTGCCGTACTTCTTCATGGCATCAATGAAGTCATCCTTCTGTCCACCATTCATGATGGCTTCTGCCACAGCACAGGTCATCACCGTATCATCTGTGAAAAAACAATCGTCCCTAAACAATGGAAAATCTTTTGTTTTAATATTATTCCATTCATAAACAGACCCAACAACATCTCCCACAATTGCTCCTAACATATATATACCCTCCTTATAAAATATCCATTATAAAATTACTTTACTTATGAATCAGTTTTTTCGAAGTTCCATATAGATTGAGGTTTTCTCCTCACCCTCGGAAATCAGGTACTCCGGAAAGTCTTTCTGCTGAAAGCCCAGCCTCTCATACAACGCGATTGCTTTCATGTTTTCCGGATTCGGATCGACCCATACAATCTCTGCACCGTTTAGGAACGCTTCTTTGATTGCATGGGAGAGCCCTGCTGTTGCAATTCCACATCCCCGTGCAAATCCAAACAATTTTATGTCCAGAGCGGCGCTTCGATGCTCTGCGTCGATTTCATAGAACGCTTCTCCGCAGTATTTCCCGTCTTCGAAAATTGAATAGTGGTTTAAAGTCGGTCTGTTCGATTTAATCCACCGAAACCAATTTTGCATTCCTTCATCTGTTTGATGTAAGCCGTCCGGAAAACCGACGAACTTCATGACATCTCCATCGGCCCAAAGCTGTTGAACACATTTGAGGTCCTCAATCATTGTTTCTTTTATCTCAAGCATTTTAAGCCCCCCAAATTCGATTATTTCTTTGGTTTTGGTGCAGGCAACTCATCATACATTGAATTGAATAAGCCGGTTAAAAATTCTTTGTTGTCAACATCATCTACCAATAACATTTCCTTTGCTCCATCATACGGCAACTCATATTTTGCATTTGGCATATATGCTATTGCAGATTTAACAGGCTTCACTAAAAACCTATCATCATAAATCCCACCAACAATTTTTCCACGATAATAAACAATATATTCGCCCATCATTGATCTATATGTTATTTCTTCCAACTCGGATAGTTGTTCTAAAATAAAATCTAAATACTCTTTACTTGAAGCCATAATCTATACCTCCAAAATTTGCATTTGTCTACCCCGATTTAATCCATGTTACCCGAAAACTTATGAGCATTTTTCCAAGTCTTTCCCTGGTTTAAAGATTCATAATTGGTTTGATTATTATTAATATCCGTAAATCTTAAATGTATTTTTCCTTCAGAATCAATTTCTCCCTCAACTTTAGGAGATGTATCCGGAGCATCAGAAATATAAATCATCCTATTTTCCTCAATTCTTACAAAATACCATAGACTTCTAGCCATAGCCCTATCAACCTCTATAAGTCCATAGTTAGAATTTGGTATTATGATAGCATTTTCAAGAGATAAACTATCTAATATTTCTTGTTTAGTTAGTGGTTTATGAATGGTATCTTTCGCAGGAAGCGTAGGAGAATAATTTTCCTCATAGACAATAGGCTTGCCCTCAGAGTCTAAATTATCATGTTGAACATTCCTATCACTATCTCCTAAGGAAACTTTTACTACATCCCATGTCCCAGTCCCAAGTTCATCCAACATCGCAAGGCTAACCCTATTTCCATCCCACTTTATCCAGTACTTACCTGCTGAAATTGGTGAAAATCCATCATCGAGGGAGGTTTCTGCGCCTAAATCTTCAATAAATAAAGGATTTATCCTTTCAAATAAACTTACATTTGACAAAAGCAAGAACGAAGCCTCATCAACTACTAGCGTATGTTTTTTATCAGGGGAAATAAAAGTATAGTAGGTACTTACAAGATGACCACCTAAAAAAATTAAAGACCCAAATAAGAATCCTGCAATTAATAAAATCCAGCCTGTTACCAGAATAACTCTAGCAATGTTACTAGAATATTTCTTCCAAAATAGCTTTAGAAAAAAGATAAGCCAAGCTACAATCATCAGTAAAAGAATAAATAGGACATCTTCTTGCCTTAATTGTAACCCAAAGAAATCAATTAATATTCTATAACCAGTCCTACTTTTTATATATAAAAGTATCATGGAAACTGCTAGCCATATTAATGTTATTGCTGATAGAATGTATGTTTTTATCTTGTTATTTTTTACTTTTACCATGTTTTTATCCTATAAATTCTAATTTATATTTATTATACCATAAAAAATAAGCCTACAGATTTTACTCCGTAGTCTTAGTATATTTTTATATTAACTTATTAACTTCGTTTTGAACCTCTAAATATCCTCTTTTTTGTTCGCTTTTAGAAAATCAGATTTTTCCTTAGCTATCCGCTCTGCCTCTTGTTTAGCAAATAATAGCTTAATTGCCTTATCCCTACGAGCCGCTAAAGTACCAACATCGTGCCGTGTTTTACGCATAATTCCTTCATCAAGAATGAGAATTTCATTATCGTAATCCTTAATTTTTCGATAAGCTTTAGCATAAGAATCATATAGCGCAGGAGCATCATAGCCGTTATATCGAGCTTTATCAAAAAGTGCAATAGCTTCATCTACTTTGCCATTTTTCCTGCCAGATCCCTCTCTATATCCTACGTGCATAATTACACCTCCATCAGGTGTTTATGTTATACAATAAAGGCATTGTTTTTAAGTATTAAAAATCCCGATTTGATAAATATTTAGAATAGTAAGCAGTTCAATGTTACGAAGAAACTTTGTCAACCATCTTATCAACTCACCAAATCAATAACCGTATCGGCTGATTACTTTTCAAATTCCCCAATTTCAGATATCTTCCCTCAAAACAAAAAAACGTGATTATCCTTCCGGCTTAAAACCAGACCTCAAATCACGGAAAGCCTTTATTTACTTATCTTATTACACTCTTATTTATCAACCCTTGACATTAATACTACCGTCTCAACATGCGCAGTCATCGGGAACATATCCACGGGTTGCACGTATTGCGCCTCGTAGCCTCGTTCCTTGAAGTGTACAAGGTCGCGAGCGAGTGTTGCTGGGTTACAGCTGACATATACGATGCGCTCAGGTCCTGTTGCGCACGCTGCATCGATAAAGGCAAGGTCGAGTCCTTTACGCGGTGGATCCACCACAATGACATCCGGCTGGATGCCTTCTTCCTTCCAGCGTGGCATGATTTTCTCAGCCGCACCCGTTTCAAAGTGCACATTCGTCACGCCATTCAGTTTCGCATTTTCCTTGGCCATCACAATCGCATCATCCACGATTTCCATGGCATAGACTTTCTTTGCATCACGGGCAAAGGCTAAACTCATCGTCCCGATGCCGCAATACGCATCCACGACCGTCTCGCCGCCCTTCAAATTCGCAGCGTCGATGGCTTGTTGATAGAGCACTTCGGTTTGCACGGTATTGACTTGGAAGAAGGAACGCGCGCTAATCTTGAACGTGAATTCGAACAATTTCTCTTCGTACACATCTTCCCCGAATAGCACCTTCGTCTCACGTCCCATGATGACATTCGTTGGCTTCGGTTGGATGTTTTGCACGATAGAAACCACTTCCGGATGTGCCGCTGTAATATCTCTTACAATCGCCTCCGCTTGCGGCAACACCTTTGTTCTCGTCACGAAAATAATCATCACTTGCTTTGTACGCAAGCCGCGTCGCACAATAATATGCTTCAAGTCACCAGTATGATTCGCTTCATCATACGCCACCACTGGATACTTTCTTAAAATATCACGCACCACTACAATCAAGCGGTCGATTTCAGGGTCTTGAATATGGAAGTCTTCAATCGGAATTAAGTCATGCGAGTTCTTCTTGAAGAAACCTGTCGTCAACAGACCGTCTACCGTACGCACTGGAATTTGCGCCTTGTTTCGGTAGCCCAGCGCACTCTCCATTCCAAGCGTTGGACGCACTTCTAATTCTGGCATCTTCGCGATTTTCGTCATCACATTTTTCACTTGTTGCTGCTTGAAGGCGAGCTGACTCTCATACGTCATATGCTGCAGCGGCATTGTTCCCACACGTGTTCCGAGGGTGTCTTTTACCTCCACACGGTTTGGACTCACTTCCAGCCACTCCTCCACACGCGCGTAGCCATAGCTTTTTCCAATCTTCATCGTCTTCACACGAACGACTTCTCCAGGAATACTATTTTCGATAAATAGCGGGAATCCATCGACCTTCCCAACCCCAAGTCCTTCATGCGTTAAATCTTCAATCGTCACTGTATAAAATTCGTTTTTCTTCATTTCTGTTCCTCCAGAGTTCATCACGTCTATTATACCGTCTTTTAGCGGAAATAAAAAGGCTACTCCAACAAGAGTCAGAGTAGCCAAATGTAGCTGCTGTTAAAAATTATCATATATGATAATTTTGTACTCATAAGTCTACTTATTTTTCAATAATGGAAAGAATTTTTTCTTTTATACCCTTCTCATCTATTCCATACTTGGAGAGAAGATATGGTACTTTCCCAACTTGCCCAAATTTTTCGTGAACTCCCAGGCGATGAACAGCTGTTGTATTATCCCTTGCAAACAACTCACAAAGTGCACTTCCGATTCCACCAATTTCATTATGATTTTCAACTGTCAAAATTGGAGTTCCAGAGTACATCGTATTGATTTCGTCTGGAAGAGGTTTAATTCTAAACAAGTCAACAACTGCCACATTCACCCCAGTTGCTTCAAGCTCTCTAGCCACTCTTAAACATGGTGCAACCATAATCCCTGAAGCAAAAATAGTTAAATCTCTTCCTGGCTTTAATTCAATGAATCCTTTTGAGAAATCTTCTCCGCCTTCATACACTACCTCAGGTGCTTTTCGAATCGTTCGAATATATTTAAGCCCTTCAATTTCCAACGTTTGCTTCAATACTGCTTCAAACTGTATGTCATCAGACGCCTCAAAAATTGTAATGTTCGGTATCAATCTCATTAAGCCAAGTTCTTCAAACGGCATATGGGTCCCACCATTCATCTCAGCAGTAACTCCAGCATCTGAACCTATAATTGTTGCACTTAATTGAGAATATCCTAAGGAAAGAAATACCTGATCAAATACTCTTCTTGTCGCAAATGGTCCGAAGGTATGTAAATATGGCTTAAAGCCAAGAATGGATAATCCTGCAGCAACTCCTACCATTTCAGCTTCCATAATACCGACATTTATATATCTTTTTCCAAAGACCTCTCCTAATTTATTGGTCGACATTGAACTTGATAAATCTGCCTCTAACGCGACTAATTCCGGGTATTCACTATTCGCTTCTAATAAGAAATCTCGATAGACTAATCTTAACTCTTTAGCTTCTCTCATTACGAATACCCTCCAATTCTTCCTTAAGTTGTTTCACTGCATTTTCAAGAATGTCCCGTTGTTCTGAAGTTGGCCTTATGTGATGATTCGACTCAAATTCCTCTATCTCAGGTACTCCTTGTCCTTTTACAGTGTCTAACACTATACATTTAGGTGCTGTTGATGTTGATTGTTGCATTTGAAGAATTCCATCGTAAATACTCTGGATATCTCTACCGTCAACGCGTATTGCTTCAAAACCGAATGCTTTGAATTTCTCAACAAAGTCAAAAGTTTGACAAATCTCACAAGTTCGTCCATCTAGTTGTTTCTTATTATCATCTACAAAAACAATAAGATTATCTAACTGTTGATGCGCAGCAAATTGGATAGCTTCCCAGCACTGTCCTTCATTTAACTCCCCATCTCCTACAATTGTGTACGTATAATTTGAGAGATTCTTTACTTTTTGTCCATATGCTATCCCTGTTGCAACACTAATCCCTTGTCCTAGTGAACCTGTTGTCATATCCACACCAGGAGTTAAATTTCTATCTGGATGAGATGGAAGACGTGTTCCATTGGTATTCAATGAAAATAGAAAATCTTTATCAAAAAAACCTTTTAGATATAATGTGCTATATAATGCAGGTCCAGCATGTCCTTTTGAGAGCACGAAATAATCTCGCTCTGTCTCTTTAAACTTATCTGGTGTCATCGGCATAATTTCACCATATAATACGGCTAAAGCCTCTACTACTGAGAGGCTCCCACCATAATGTCCAAATCCTAAATGATTTAAACACTCTAACGTATTTAATCTGATTTTTTTCGCGAATCGGTTAATTTCATGAAGTTTGCTTTCTTCCAACGTCATGATTAACCCTCCTTAGTTTCTGTTTTCTTAACAAATGAGAAGACAACAATCCCTGCTAAAATGGCTAGAAGTCCAATGATAATTCCTGTTTGAGAACCGAATTTATTAAGCATTCCTAGAATAATCCCTGACAAACCAAAGTCAGCATCTGAGAATGTTGATCCTTCAAATCCAAGCCCTCCTAATACAGGCATTAAGAATACTGGTAAGAAACTAATAAGCACACCTTGGCAGAAGGCTCCAATTGTAGCTCCACGTACACCACCTGATGCATTACCAATAACACCTGCAGTTGCTCCACAGAAGAAATGAGGAACAACACCCGGAAGAATTACTACTGATCCAGTAAAAATCATAATGACCATACTTACTAAACCGCCGACGAAACTTGAGATAAACCCGATTAGAACAGCATTTGGTGCATATGGATATACAATTGGACAATCCAAAGCTGGTTTTGAATTAGGAACAAGACGTTCAGAAATTCCTTTGAATGCTGGTACAATTTCACCTAAGATGAGACGAACCCCAGCTAAGATTACGAATACCCCTGCAGCAAATTGACCGGCTAATTGTAATGCATAAACAAGACTACTTGTTCCGCTACTTAATTCAGTTTCAATATAAGTTGATCCTGCAAAAAGCGCTACAATTACATAAATAATAGTCATCGAGATTGTAATACTTACAGTACTGTCACGTAAAAATGCAAGACTCTTAGGGAAATGAATATCTTCTGTTGATTTTGAACGATCCCCTACTAATCCTCCTACAAAACCACTTAACCAGTATCCTAGCGCGCTAAAGTGCCCTAATGCTACCTTATCATTTCCAGTCAATAGAACCATATATTTTTGGACAAATGCTGGCGAAATACTCATGATAAGCCCTAAAGCAAGTCCTCCAAGTAAAATTAAAGGAACATTTGTAAATCCAGCCACAGTTAAAATAACTGCAATCATACATGCCATATATAATGTATGATGTCCTGTTAAGAAAATGTATTTAAATTTTGTAAAACGTGCAATTAGAATATTGAAAATCATTCCTGCAAACATAATCATAGCAGTTGACGAACCATACTGAGTTAAAGCAACCGCTACAATTGCTTCATTATTAGGAACTACACCCGAAAGATTAAACGCTTGTTCGAACATTTTTCCAAAAGGATTTAAAGAGTCAAGGATAATTCCAGCCCCGCCAGAAACAACCAAGAACCCTACAAATGTTTTAATACCACCCTTCATAATATCCGGTAATGTTTTCTTTTGTAAAACTAACCCGATAATAGCAATTAAGGCTACTAAAATTGCTGGAGTACTAACAATATCTAAAATAAATTTCATTTTTCTCTCCTCCTAGATAAGATTTTTTTCTTCGCAAATTGCCGTAATCAACGTTCTCAGCTCATCCATATCAATAATGCTATTTAAAATCCGTACATCTCCTAAATGACCTGCTGAATCCTCAAGATCTCGTCCAACTATCCAAATATCCGCTTCACTTGGATTTGCACCCCCTAAATCATAGTGTTCTACTTCTACCTCAGTTACTCCTAAATCTTTTAGGATAGATTCAATATTCATTTGAACCATGAAACTTGATCCTAAACCTGATCCACAAGCTGTTCCAATTCTTAACATATTTTATACCTCCTGTTTAATAATATTTTTGATGTCATCATAGTTTTTCGAAGATAATAAAGCTTGAACACTATCATTATCTCTTAGGATTGTTGTCAAATGCGCTAAGGCTTTTAAATGTGTCTCATTATCAACTGCAGCAATACAAATAAGTAGTCTGATTTCCTGATTAGAATCATTTAGTAAATACGTCGGATTCTCAAGAACAAGCATGGACATACCCACTTCATTGACCCCGTCTTCAGGACGTGCATGTGGAATGGCGATACCTTTTCCTAAATTAATAAATGGACCAAATTCTTCGACCTTTGCAATCATTGCTTCTGGATAATTTAAAGTGATTTTATTGGCTTTTAATAACGGAGAGGCAGCTAACCGTATTGCATCTGTCCAATCCAATTTTTCTGCACTATATTGATAATTCTCTTTCGTAATTAACTCTTCTAACAATGGTAAATTCTCCTTTCTACTTATCTTTTGTTTTATATATTTTTGCAAAGCAAAACTTAGTCCCAATTCATTGGTCACCATCGTATACTTTCCTACAATTGCTAGTAATTCCTCAACTGCTGCATCTTTTAAACTTAGGTCTGGAAAATCCTTCTTTACTAGATTTACTAGGTGAATATTTTGCTCTTCTGAAGAAATTACCGATACTAAGTAATTTGGCTTTGTTATATTTAATTTCACTGTAGAAAAAATCATATCAAATTCTTTCGTAGCATTATCATCTAAATCTTCAATTTTAATGTTTCTAACAAACTCAATTTGAGGGAATAAAAAGGATAAATTTTCTTTAATAATTAAAGAAGAACTTACACCGTTTGGACAAATAATCACCGCTTTGTATTTCAAATCTTTATTATTTTGTTCCGCCTTTAAATACCCTCCAAAATGAGCCACAAAGTAAGCGGTCTCACTTTCTGGTATCATTCTTCCAACAACTTCTTCCAGCGGTGTTAAGGAACTTTTAACCAATTCAAATAAATCAGGATAATTTTCTTTTATGGTTTGCGTATAATCATTTGTACTAGGAATCCCAAATTTCAATCGATAATACGCTGGAATTAGATGTTTCTTTAAATTTTTCTTTAGAGCTACTTTCTCACTAAACTGAAGAAGCGATACTTCTTCCATTTTATGGATGATTTTTTCTGTTAGTTCGTTAAAATATTCAAAATTTGAATCAACTTCGCCCTCAAAACAGCTGGAAAGTAAAATTGACAAATACTGCCGATCTGTTTTAGTAAATTTAGTCTCGACTAAACCTAAATTATCAATTGTTTCTAGTAAAATTTTAGACAATACTTCAATAGCTGGAGAGACTATCGTTTGAGAAAATTCAACATGATTCACATTTCTTTGATATCTACAAAGCACAAAAACAATATCATAGATACATTCTTTTAATTGATCTTCGATAGGAGTTAATTTAAGATGGTTGTAGTAATCTTTTACAATCTGCTCAATAATTACATATCGAATATTGTGATTCCAACTTGATAACACATAATCTAGCCCCCAAAGACCAATAGGTGAATTTAAGAGTTCCCCGACCATCTTAAAAGCAAGTTGGTGTTTTTTCCATTCGTCTCCAATTAAGGTATAGCCTTTTGAACGAGTATATCCTAATTCTAAATCATTTTTTGTCAATAATTTTCTTAACCATTGAATATCAGATAAGGTTGTATTTTTACTTACCTTTAAGAAGTCTTGATAATGACTGTTGGAAATATATTCCATCCGACAAAAAGTATACAAATAAATCAATGCTAGTCTTGTTGTTTTTGGTAAAACTAATTCTTTAGATTGAATCACATCCGTCAGTTGCTGATGCTGTTCATTATCCTCAAGAAAGTACTTTCCTTTTGCACATTTTAGACTTATATTCTTTTTTTCCAAATATGAAACCAAATAATCGAGAGCTTCTTTTACCTCTTTAATCGAGAGACCAACTTTTACTGAAAATTCATACAATGATAATTCTTGATAGTCCTTCAATGTCATTAATATTATAAGTGCTTTTAAATCAATCATTATGTCTCCTTTCTAAAACCATTATAAAATAGAAAAAAATAGAAATGAACATCGTTTTAGCCCAAATTTTCCACTTAAAGCTACTGCTACAATTGGGCTGTTTATTTAATCATACTATCCATACATGTAAACTTTTGGAAAATTAGACAATTATATTCGGAAATTTTCTACAACACAAAAAAACTTCACCTATCAGTCGTACTGATAGATGAAGCCTATATTTTTAGTTTAATTTCAAAAATTCGAACCGGTGTCCCGTTATAGCTTTTATAAAAGAATCCGTAAGGATTCGCAGTAATCCTAAACTAAGTCCAAGCTCATTCTAGTTCTTTGCTTTAGGTTTTAAGAAGAAGAAGTTTAAGACGAGTAGCACCACAATCCATACACCAGGGACGATGAAGTTTTGGGCTGTTAAGGCGAAGTCGGTTTTGGTAAAGAAATCCACAAAGTTCCCCATAAATGTATAGTGTGTCACTTTTGATACCGCATCGCTCAACATTGAGAACATCGGTAAGAACGCAATCCCCATCATCGGAATCACACCATTTACTTGCGCTTTTGCTTGCGTATCTGTCAACGCACCCACTAATAAGTTGAGTAAAATCACACAGATAGCCACACTCGCAACGATTGCACCATATTCCATCCAACGACCTGAAAGATCCGCTTTAACAATCATTGGGAAACTTACAATCGTAATCAATGCTAAAACTACTGGGTAGAATAAGATTGAGATTAAGTATTCGACTGAGTGAATGCCACTTAAGAAGAGAGTCTTCAAGTTTTTCTTTTCCTTTTCTTCAGCAAGCATAATTGTAATCATTGATCCGACAGATAAGCTAAGCGCTAGCGGAATCATCATGAATAGGATTTGTACGGCTGTTTGTGGGTTGCCGTCTTTGTTCATGAAGTGGTCGTATGCTAGTAACATTCCATAAGGGAATACGATTTGGAATAACATTGCTCCATTGCTTAAAATCATTTGTGTACGTAGCCAAATTAAGGCGCTAATTCTTTTAATCATTTAATTTCTCTCCTGTCAATTGAATAAAGATGTCTTCTAACGTTGGTTCCATTGAGTGAATCAATTCCACTTGCGTCATGTCTTGGTCTTTTAAATCTTCAAAAGCCATCACTTGTTCGCTGTGGTCCATGTATGTCACTTTCACTCGTTTTTCTTTGTTATATTTTTGAATAATATCTCGTGGTGTTCCGATTTCCACTAAGTCCCCTTGGTTTAGTAGGGAAATGCGATCGCACATCTCTGTGGCTTCGACCATGTCGTGTGTCGTTAGGAAAATCGTTGTGCCCGCTGCTTTTAGTTCTTCCAACAGTCGGTGAATCTTCTTAGAAGTCATTGGGTCTAGCCCACTCGTTGGTTCATCTAGGAAGAGTAACTCTGGTCTGTTTAGCAGTGCTCTTGCTAGAAACATTCTCTGACGCATCCCTGTTGAAAGTTTTTCCGCAATTGTTTTCTTACTTTCTAGTAATCCGACTTGTTCAAGCACTTCATCGACGCGGCTATTTGGTAGCCCGTAAATCTTCGCGTAGACGATTAAGTTCTTCTCGAGACTTAGTTTTTCGTAGTAACCACTTGAATCTCCTACGAGTCCGATACGTGCTAAGTCTTCAGGAGTAAGGTCCTTTGTGTCTTTCCCGAGGAGCTGTGTCGTTCCTTCATCGGCTTTCAACTGCCCGGTTAAGATATTGATGAGGGTTGTTTTCCCTGCTCCACTTGGTCCTAAGAACCCGAAGATTTCTCCTTTATCGACGTTAAATTGAATTTGGTTTAATGCTGTCTTGTTCCCAAAACGCTTTGTAATTTTTTCTACTGTAATCATGTTTGCCTCCATGTGTTGTTCTTGATGATTCTACTTTAACAAAAACGAAGGTCACTCAGTAGGCCCGTCCGTCACGACTCACCATGACAAAAGTCACGATAAAAAATGACACTAGAAATTGACAGCTTAAACCAAAGTTCTAGGAATTAATCCCCTTCTTTCAGAGATTTTCGGAACCCTTTTCATTATTGTTGTAAACGCAATTCTTCCTCTTTACTTTCCTATTTTTTAGAACTATAATGCAAGTAGAGAAAGGGGGTAGCGATTATGAACGTACCTACACTAGCATCACAACGAATCTCTCTAAGGCCCTTTCACGAAACTGACATGGAGATTGTAGCGGCTTTGCTAACGGACCCTCTAGCAACGTCTAATCTTCCATGGGTATCTGCAACGTCTCATTTAAATGCAGAGAACTTTTATACACAACTAATGGACAACGACCCGTACTTTTTTATCATCGAAATGAAGAATTACGACCTGCCAATTGGCTTTATGAAAGTCTCCACAGACAAAAGTCATCTAATGGATTTCGCGCTGCTCGAAGAATATTGGCATCGTGACATTTTAATTGAAGCCTTTCAATTATTACATCCGTACCTTGTTGAGCAGGGCATCTCAGAGCTCTATTTAAAAGTAGAAAGTACGCACACAGACTCTTGCGACTTCGCCAAACGTATTGGATTTTTATACGAGTACTCCTATGAGGTCAAAGACGGAAGCACGGTCCGACTCTACCACATGATTCTCATTCCCGAAACCGCTCGCTTCAATCCCGATATGTGGCAAACTCACTCTGAGCGCTTTATCGAAGCCCTTTAGCATGCAAAAACTCCGACTGGAATCCCAGCCGGAGTTTCTTTTTGTTTCATAGTGCGTCCCTTTTTTGAAGAGTTTGAAGCATTTCAAATAAATATAAGCACAAATAAAATAGATGATTACGAAGTATCCTACGGATTCTATAGTAATGGAAATAACGAGTGTAACCGAAATGAATTAGGGCGTCAGT
>CAUPXN010000001.1:0-53436 GCA_963515505.1 uncultured Streptococcus sp. | reverse complement strand
CAGAACTAAATCCTTTGCTTAAATTAATTGTCTAACTTTTTGGGGTCAGTACACTTTTGGTCTTCTTTTTTATCATTCTCTCTAAGTTTATAGTTTTTAATTTCTGCCCTAGTTATTTTAGAAAAGAAAAACAATATTATTATCGGGTTAATACTAATCTTTTCTTTTGAATCATAACTTATCATAAGAGGCCCTCCATTTTTAAGCTTATTCGTATGAAACTATATCCCATCAAATTTTCTCAATATTATTGATTTTTACTGTTTATTTTTTTTACCTCTTCTTTAACAATAAAATTAGAGTCTTCTTCGCTTTTTTGCAGAATAAAATTATAACATTCTATATTCACCTCAAGAAGCTTTGGAAGATTATATAAAATCTCTGTTTTAATATAAACATTATCATTATCCATTAAACTGATTAGCTGGTTACAAATAGTTTCCACAGTTAAAGGGTTATCCAACAAAATAAACAAAATCTTGACTGCATTAATTCTAGTTTGTGTATCTGGTAGATTACACCATTTAATAGCACTTAGTATAAACAACTGTTCCAATTGTCCATCTTGTATAAACTTTAAATCACATGATTCTATATAATTCAAAAAAGCCCTACTAGCATTTCGATTTGTTAACCCATCATCTCCAATAATAGCCAAATTGTTTATTAATTGCATCTTTACATCAACTTCTAGTATACATTCTAAGATTAAAATAGAGGTTTTAAGCATCAATTCATTTAGATTGGTAAATATTGTCTGTGCAGTTAATGCTTGTTCTTTCTTCTTAAGCAATTCAGAAATTTTTATCGCATTTCTTTCTTTTATATTTTTATCAAATCCTAATAAATACACCAATAATTCAATCGCATCGAGTTTAGTGGAAAGTAACTGGTTTTCATTCAGTACAGTATCCACCGATTTCTCAAAAACTTCATCAATTAATTCAGTCGAGAGTATACTTGTATTACGTTTTAAGATATTTTTAATAGTTAAATGTTGTCTAATTGCTTTTCCATAATAAGCACCATTCTTCCCTTGTTTCTTATTGTCTTCTTCAATCTCTGCAACAAATCTTCTAATATCTTCAATCTGAACGCATATTGTCTCCAATCGATAATTACCATTATAGAATTCTGGCATTTCACTCTGTATTACCATATCTAACTTTTCAGTAACAGCTTTGTTATTATTTCTGAGTCTAATAAGAGCATTATCTAAATTATGAATATTTGATCTTTCATTTGAATCAGATACCAATTCTATTACACATTGTATTAAATTATTTTGCTGTTCTTTCTGAACCATATTTAAATTCACGCTATGGTAAATTAATTTAAATATTTCGTCATAGAACATTCTTAATTTTCCTTTCAATGATTTGCAAATAATATTGATTAAATCATTTTGCGGAATTCTATAGCCAATTTTTTCAAGGGAAGAAAATATCTCATACCCTAAGGAAACAGTGGCCCCTTCAGTATCAATCCATTTACAGATACTCTCATAAAGTTCTCCCCAAATTTCCGAAAAAATATCATCATTAAAGTAATACGCCACAATTCCAAAAATTTTTAACTGCTCTGCAAATCTTTTGTGTGGAATACGAGTATTATTAGTAAAATAGTATAGATCCAGAGCATCGTCTGAATCCATCTTATGAATTTCTCTAAACAATCGCACTATCCCATCCAACTCTTCGCGGTTACTGCTTAGAATTGTTGTTTTTAATAGAAGCATCGCTGTATTCCAATCAAACTGCTGAGAAATTTCATAGAAGCAAAAATATTTTAGTCTTTTATATATCATTTCTATCTGAGTCAACGATCCATTACATAAGGCTACTATATACATTCCGACTAAACATTCAATTTCTTCAAGAGGAGTATTACTGTATATCTCAGTATTCAAAGATTTTGTTTTTCCTTTAATATAATCTAGAATAATTTTTTCTTGAAAATTACTATTTGATCTATCTAACTGTGGATAATATATCAAATATTCTCCATTCATTAATTCCCTCTGATATTGAGACTCTCCTTCATAATTATTATTACTCTCATTAAAAGAATAACTCTGGTTTCTTAGATCAATTAATATATCATCTTTCAACCATTTCGGTACAGAATCATTTTCTGATAATACCAACGCCTCATTAAGTCTCGATAAACAACCTTCTTGATTTCCTTTGAAATATTCAAACATAGCTTCAAATCGTTTTTTCGTCACTTCAAAATGATGTTGATTCTGATGTTTTTCTATTTCCTCCAAAAATAGATTCATATCTTCCTTAGAAAAACTTGCTGATTCAAACAGTACAGTGAGAAATTTGGCACACATTTCATCCAAGTTAGATGTATCTGTATTCTCTCTAAACGTTCTCTTCCATATCAAATTAGTAAAATAGTTAAAACATTTATCCACATTAGATAAGACTTCCTTCTTCATAATACTATCCGAAAAAGTGGATAATTGAATCAAGGATGTTTTAGTCAGATTATTATCATTGCTACTATTAATCCAACTTAAGCTACCTTTACAATAATGCATATAAACTAGAACCAAATCATTTATCAAATCTTGCGCAGCTTTCCCTATCACCTCTTTTAAATCATGCACTACAACACTCTTTGCAAACTCTGCTCCCATAAGACTTTTCTGCAATTGAGTTTCTTTTTTTGTTCGCTTATCACAAAAATAGAATAATGATTTTATATTAAATTTTTTTACTACTTCTACCTCTTTCTGAACTCCTGGAGGCACACCATCTTTATTATCGATGATAAAGATGCAAATGTTGCTATCCTGTAAAGCAAAAGAAAAATGATTTTCAGCAGAAATTGTTGAAGCTCCTTCTGATTCAAAAACATATACATCTGCCAAACCTGTCGCCTCAATTAATACTTTTAATCCTTCCCTTACATAATTGTATTTTTCTTTATTTGCTCCTTTACCACAGGCAGAGCTAATAAATACCTTTAATTTTTGGTTTGGAGTGAACATTACTCCCGTCATTTAATATCCCTCACTTTCACATATATTTTTTTGATAACTTTTTCCAATCTCTTTTCTCGTATTTATACAAATTCTACCTGTTCACAGCTAAACAAGCAATATCGTTTTTATATTATTTCTGTATAAAAAGCTTAGAAACACGCGATATCTAACCTTTCCTAATTAAAGTTTAGCTTGCTTACCCCCCAACCCTCTTCGGCAAGTACGGTTCGAGTTCTTTTCGTAAGGCTTCGAGCGTTAGGCCATAGGGAATGGTGATGTCATCGATTGGTTCGAGGACTTTTTCTAGCTCCGCTTCGTTCTGCTCATCTAAGTAGCGATTCATTTTTCTTCTAAGCGATAGCAGCTCCTGCAAAACGTTCTCTTTTCCAAAGGTGATGGCTAAAGAATACGCGTTGTTATCGCTATCTTCTCTGGCTCCTGCGCGTTCTGCTATATACAGAATTTTCTCCATTAAATACATCATCTCATAGAAATCTTGCTTCTTGATTTCAATCTTTTCATCCATGACGACTACTCCCTTCAAATAAAGGCTTTCAACCCCAATAATAAAGGCTCTAGAACTAAAATTCCAGAGCCTATTCCATATATTTTTAAACTCAGCTTACTAAACTAAGTTTTTCTTCCTACTGAAATAAATGGGTCCGTTAAAAATGAAAGCTATCGGAATTGCCATATAGTTATATTCACCTTTTGTATAATAAACGGCATAGAATACGGTAACTCCCATAATTATACTTACAATAAGATATTTGAAGATGCGTTTCATTACATTCATCTCCAGTCTATACTCTATTTAATCTTTTTGCTTAAAAACTTATCGAAATAACCCTTGCTCAAAAATATAGAGAACGTCCCAAAAACGAAGAACATGAATATAAATCTAAGCTCGCGATTCCATTGATCGAATCCAAGAAATAGGTCAAGAAACACGGCCAAGACTACATAACATAAATACCCAAAGAGAAACACTTTAATACCGCTTAATTGTCTCATTTTAACCTTCTCCTTACTTCTTTTTAGCAATTCTCCTCTATTTAATTATTTTTCTTTAATCAAGTCTGTCATATCATTATTTATCTTTTTTTATAAAACTGATAACACCAACAACTAAGATGATTGCTAAAGAAACCATCCCTACGAAAATATATGTTCCAAGATCCATTAATTTCGCCTCCCTGTTATTTTTTGATTCTATTATTCACACAAATACTTTATTTAAATTCTATCAAGTTTGCACCTTAATAATTAACCGCTTTCATTTGCTTATATTATACTGCGCCTTTTTGCGAATTACTAGATTAGAGTTAACATTATTCTTAAAAATTTGGTACGAAATTGGTTCTGTTTTATAAATCAAAAGACCGTAACGAAGTCGTTACGGTCTCATTTTTGCTTATTTTTAAAGCTAGCTTACTAAACTAAGTTTTCTTCCTACTGAAATAAATTGGTACGTTAAGAATGAACGCTATCGGTACCGCCATATAGTTGTATTCACCTTTTGTATAATAAACGGCATAGAATACGGTAACTCCCATAATTATACTTGCAATTAGATATTTGAAGATGCGATTCATTTCATTCATCTCCGCAACTTCAAATTTTTCATTCTGCAGAAGGTTCCAAAACTGGGATTTATATATCAAATTCCTGTATTCTAATAGAGTTGCCATAAATATCTGTAATCTCACTTTTTTCTTCATCTGTAAGATCATCAATAAATATGTACCATTCATTGGGATACCCACCAACAAATTGCATTTTAGGCATTTCTTTTTGCTCCGGTTCTGTAGCCCTTAGACACAATCTATTGTCGCCCCAAAATCGTGTAAGTGCTAATCGTTGCTTCTTGTATATAATATCCATACTTTTTATCTCCCACAAATTTCAACACTTTCATAACAGCAACATATTTGCTTCTGTTACTCCCACTCAATCGTTGCCGGCGGTTTGCTCGTGATGTCGTAGACGACGCGGTTGACGTGGGCTACTTCATTTACGATACGGGCGCTGATAGTTTGCAGCACTTCCCATGGGATGCGAGCGAAGTCACTCGTCATACCGTCGATACTTGTTACGGCACGGATACCAATCGTGTAGTCGTACGTTCTGCCGTCTCCCATCACCCCAACGCTGCGGATACCTGGAAGAACCGTGAAGTATTGCCATACGTCGCGTTCAAGGCCGTTTTTGGCGATTTCTTCGCGTAGGATGGCGTCTGTTTCGCGGACGATTTCAAGTTTTTCTTCTGTCACTTCTCCAAGCACACGAATTCCAAGTCCTGGTCCAGGGAATGGTTGGCGCCATACGATTGAATCTGGCATGCCAAGCGCTGTTCCAAGGGCGCGCACTTCGTCTTTGAAGAGCGTATTGAGCGGTTCGATCAGTTCGAATTGCATGTCCTCTGGAAGTCCCCCAACGTTATGGTGAGACTTGATGGTTTGCGCTGTTTTCGTTCCGGATTCGATGATGTCTGTATAGAGCGTTCCTTGCGCAAGGAAATCCACGTCCGTGAGTTTTGCCGCTTCATCGTCGAATACGTACACGAACTCATTTCCGATAATTTTCCGTTTTTGTTCAGGGTCGCTAACGCCTTTTAGTTTCGATAGGAAACGTTCCTGAGCGTTCACGCGGATAATATTGAGCCCAAATTTACCAGAAAGGCTCTCCATCACTTGGTCGCCTTCCCCTTTACGAAGCAAGCCGTGGTCAACGAAAATACAGATGAGTTGGTCGCCGATTGCTTTTTGCAAAAGAACCCCAACCACACTAGAGTCTACCCCACCAGATAGCCCAAGTAACACTTTCTTATGACCCACTTTTTCGCGAATTTTCGCAATTTCCATTTCAATAAAGCTGTCCATCGACCAGTCGCCTGTTGCCCCACAAATATCGAACACGAAGTTACGAAGCATGTCGTTTCCGTGAATACTGTGGCGCACTTCTGGGTGGAACTGCACGCCGTAAATGCGACGCTCTTGGTTTTCAAAAGCCGCAAATGGCGTGTGCGCGTTCGAAGCCGTCACGCTGAATCCTTCCGGAATCGCAGTAATACGGTCGCCGTGGCTCATGAGTACCTCTTCCTCTTCAGCTAACCCTTTGAAAATGCCTGAAGTCGTATTAAAGACATCGACTTTCGCAGAACCATATTCACGCGTTGTAGACGATTCTACCTTTCCACCGAACAGATGCGTTGTCAGTTGCATCCCGTAGCAAATCCCGAGCACTGGAATTCCCAATTCAAAAATCGCAGGATCCACGGTAAAAGCATCTTCTGCATAAACGCTATGTGGTCCCCCTGAGAAAATAATCCCTTTTACGCTGCCATGTGCCTTAATTTCTTCGGCTGTAATGTCGTTGTGTAGCAACTCGCTGAACACACCAAATTCACGAATACGGCGCGTAATCAACTGATTGTACTGACTTCCGAAGTCGAGCACGATAATCTTTTCTAATGAAGTGGTTTGAGCTGTCATAAGAGGCCTCCTTAGTTTTAGTCCTTTTTCATTGTAACAGAAAAGCACGAAAATTACTTTAAAAAACTGAATTTTTTGTTCGGATTTTTTAGGCCCATTTTCCGCGTCACACCAAGCTTTCATTCGGATATATAAATTAGTATATAGAGTGTACACTCACTCGCTTCACCCTTTACAAACATTGTCAAATCAACGTTTTTAAGTGTTGACACCACGCTCAAAAATTGTGTTTTAATTTTTTGAAATGTAGCATATATGCTACAGTAGCAAATATGCTACTTTTTGATTTTTAACAAAAAACTAGCCAATAGACATGCTACTGGCTAGAAATTGTATTCATTTAACATTTTTCAAGAATTAGCGTTCTTGCTTTTTCCTCGGTATCACCACTTTCATCGAACCCATCAAATGGCGCTTTCGGGTCTTGCACTTTCGGTTTGCGCTTCAAGGCATTGCAGATTTCATCCACATGACGAAATGCAAAATCAAAGTCATCTGTCCATCCGGTATGTCCTGTAATGATTTTTAGCGAAAGATTTCTCTTTCTGAGCTTTTCTTCTAGTCGTTTCAACGACACACTTTGTAATTTTCTATCTTCTGCGAGCGTGTTTAAAAACGCATAACCACCGTCTGCACCAAACCAAATCGTATCTCCGGTAAACAAATACGCATCATCGATTAAATACACTAAATGTCCCCACGTATGACCAGGTACAAGAAAGGCTTCGATTTTAATATCGTGAATATAGAAAATCTCCCCATCTTCTATCAATGTTTTGTCATTTTCGATATGCACTTGCGGAAGTTTATAGAGCCCCCAGTATACTTTGCGCCGAACTCGGCCTTCTAAGTAGTCATTCTCGACACGACCCACATAGATTTTTGCATTTTTAAATAATCCCTGGCCATCGACTTCTATCGCTCCAACGTGGTCCGTATCTTGGTGCGTAATGAGAATCTCGTTGATACTTTCTGGACGAATATCTAGCCACCTCATCTTCTCGGCAAGCCTGTCATAGTTATATCCTGCATCAATCATAATTGTGTAGCCGTCTTTGGTGTAAAAGTAAATATTGGCTACATATTCCCGGATACAACTCACTCTTTCGTCGATATGGCCCGTGTTTAGTGGTTTGAAAATTTCTTTTCCTCTAAACATAAACGACATGAACTTTTGTTGTTTTAAAGAATCTTTTTTCGCCATCGCTCTCACCTTGATTCTTTTGTCTTGGCGATTCTAAAATCAAATTTTCTTGATTGGAATCCATCGATTCACTCTTGCACAATAATCCTTATAGGCTTCTCCGTGCAGTTCGTACAGCCATTTTTCCTCAGTATTACGAATAATAACGGTTAATAGCCCCCACTGAATTGGAATCAGAAGCAATAACCACACATTATGCATGGTTAGGATACTCCCAATGCCGCAGAGCCACCACGAAAAGTAAATCGGATTGCGTGTGCGCGCATAGATTCCAGTCGTCTTGAGTTCATTGTTTTGGATGCTCGTATCAATATCTGACTTCACCACGCTAAGCCACCAGATTCTCGTCGCAACGAACATTAAGATGAATCCAATTAAATCAAACAAATCTTTGAATCCACCCTTTAACAGTCCACTCTCAAGCACAGACTTATTCAGCATCCATCCTGTCAAATTCATCGCAATTATACACGCCACGAGATACGGCCCAACACCATAAGTCGGCAATTTTTGATGTTTATCTTGATCACTTTTTAAGTACATGTCCTCACCTCATTGTTAAAGAAACCATACTACAAGCTACAATTTTTCACCTACATTTTACCACTACTATTCCGCGTTTTAAACAGCTTTTTTTATGGATTTTACAAAAAAAGAGATTCCCCAACGAATAGGAATCTCTCTTCATTTATTGAGTATTCAGTTATTCCTTTTTAGTCCTCTAACACAAAAATCTCTTCAACATTTAGCTGGAGTAACCTTGCAATCTTCATCGCAAGTTCAAGGGTAGGATTATATTTATCATTCTCAATGGCAATAATGGTCTGTCTGCTTACACCCAACGTTTTTGCCATATCCTCTTGTCGTAATCCTGCTGCTTTTCTTAGCTGTTTAATATTATTTTTCATATGCCATCACGCTTTCTGAAAAAAATAAACGCCAACAGCCAATAATACGATAACAGTGACAACTGCTAGAATGACTCCTTGAACAAGTTTATTTGGTTCTTTATACTCTTCATCACCAGCAATCATATTGCGTTTCATTGCGGTTTGAGCAAATCCTTGCACACTTACAGATAAGAGCAAAATTAAGCAAGGAAGCATTTCAAGTTTGCCACCACCAACAAGTGCTTGATAGATATTAAATCCTGTCCATGCACATAAACCCAAAAGCGCTGTTTTATAGCCCCACGCCTCAGAACGCAACTGAATATCTCTGTCCATTTCATCCATCTTTTTCATGGCTTTGTTCCTCCAAATTTTTGTAATAATGTCAAGAGCTCTTTACATTTCAAATTATACTCTCCTGTCTAAAAATGTCAAGAGGTTTTTACATTTAATTTTTTACTTTTTTTTGCAATGAACATAGATGTACTCTTTCTTACGATTTCCCGTACTCTTACTAAGAACCCCGTACCGCTTCACCTACTAAAACAGAGTAAATATGACTTTGTACAAATAGTCGAAGTCAACCTCGCAGAAATGGCGTGCGTTTCCTGAAACATCCGCACGACTCGGATCGAGTCCTTTGCGTTGTTCCAGTCCAACGTTCCATTTCTGGACGCTCGGTCTCCTATCCTAAATAAAAAATCGATTACGAAAAATCAAGCGGATTTTATAATCGCAGTAATGGGGGATAGCAACCAATGTGAATTACTGACTCTAGGGTAAAACCCGTAGAGTCAGTTTGAAGCTTGGTAGAGATTGAGACGTAGGCTCAATCCGGTGCCCCATTACAGTGATTATAAAAAAATCCGCAAGGATTTTGAGTAATCGATGTTTATGTTTGTTTATGAAGTTGAACTCGACCTCACAGAAATGGCGTGCGTTTCCCGAAACATCCGCACGACTCGTTCCGAGTCCCTTGCGTTGTTCCGGTCCAACGTTCCATTTCTGAGCGTTCGGTCTCGTATCCTAATATTTTTTAATTTGCACAAAATCTATGTGATGTCCCACTGTTTTATGGAGGATGAAGTCGGCGCGGGTTTTCGTTGGTAAGATGTATTCCTTAAGGTTCTTCAGGTTAGTCTTCTTCCACACATCTTTCGCCATCGCAATCGCGTCCGCACGATTCCCAATCGCATATTGATAGTAATAGTTATCCGGCTGTGATTTCGCACGATCCATCAAGAGCTCGAAACGCTCCAAGTACCATTGCTCAATCAACGTCGCATCAGCATCTACGAAAATCGACCAGTCGAAGAAATCACTCACGTAAATTTCACGATTTGGCGGCAGTTGCAACACATTAATCCCCTCAACAATCAAGATGTCAGGCGACTCAATCGTTTGCACTTCCCCTGGCACAATATCGTAAATCTCATGCGAATATACCGGTGCATCCACGCTTGGATTTCCCGTCTTCACTTCGAGTAAGAAATGAACGAGAGCTTCCATATCGTAACTTTCCGGGAACCCTTTGCGATCCAAGATTCCACGGTTAATCAACTCCTGGGTCGGTAATAAGAATCCGTCCGTTGTCATTAGGAACACGCGCTTATCCGGGTAGCGTTGTTGCAGCATCGTTTGCATCAAGCGGGCTGTCGTACTCTTCCCAACGGCCACACTCCCAGAAACCCCGATAATAAACGGCACTGTTTTCTTCGTTTGATGAAGAAATTGCTGTTCCTCCGTGCGTAATTCAATATGTTTTTTAAAGTATAAATCGAAATAATCGAGCATTGGCACATACACTTCTTGCACGTCCTGTAGGGAAATGCGGTCGTTTAAAGATGTTAAGTGCGCAAGTTCTTCTCTCGTCATTGTGAATGGATGGGCACCTTCGTACTGGCTCCACTCATCTCGTTTAATTTGGTAATACGTCTCGTTTTCTTTCAACGGATTCGTCTCCTTCAGCTACTGAGTCCTATTCTTGAATTGTACCACATGTTGAACACGGTTTCTATTTTTCATTATCTTAAGTTTTTCCCATGAAATCGCCGTGTTTGTTTACGTCGGGGCGTGGATTTAGTAGAATGAAAAGTGAATATAAGGAAAGGATTTGTCGTATGAAACCACAAACAGGAACAGGCCTGGCAAATGGAAAGATTATTCTTGCCGGTGAACATGCCGTTGTGTACCACGAACCAGCGATTGCACTGCCAATTGACGCGGTTTACGTGAAGGCGGATATCGTTTCTTCAAAAGAAGGCCAAACGATTCAATGTGAACTTTATACAGGCGACGTAACAGACATGCCTACTTCGATGGCAGGTCTACAATTTGCGATTCGCGAAGCGTTCAAAGCGGCCTCTGCAAAAGAAGTGACGGCTCATACTTTTACGCTCTCGATTGAGTCAACGATTCCTGCAGAACGTGGAATGGGCTCGAGCGCTGCCGTCAGCGTTGCAGTGGTGCGTGCCATTTTTGATTTTTGTGATGCGACTCTTCCTGAAGAAACCTTATGGGACATCGTTCAAGGCGCAGAAACCATTTCGCATGGAAATCCGAGTGGCGTCGATACGGCGACAACGAGCGGGACGCGTCCTGTATTTTTCCAAAAAGAACAAGAACTACAAACGCTCCACCTCGATATGCCAGCATACCTCGTGATTGCCGACTCTGGAGTTACAGGGAACACGAAACAAGCGGTGCAACATGTCAGCACCCTGCAAGAACGCATCATCGACCCTACTACACAGGAGACTGGCTCGGATACAGTCCAATCGATTGGCGCGATCGTGAATGAAACGAAAGAAGCCATCGAGGAACAAGACCCACAAAAACTAGGGCAACTAATGAGCGAAAACCATGAGCGTCTCCAACAACTTGGAGTGTCGCATGACGTTATCGATACACTCGTCGATACGGCCCATCAAAACAACGCACTTGGGGCAAAAGTGACAGGTGGCGGCCTCGGCGGATGCATGATTGCCCTCGTTGAAACCGAGGAAGACGCCCTTCATTTACAAGAACAATTCATGAAACAAGGAGCGCAGGCGGTCTGGATCCAGTCGCTGGCGAAAAAGGAGAATACCAAATGACATCGAACATTGGAATCACGCGTGCGCATACGAATATCGCACTGATTAAATATTGGGGAAAGGAAAATAAGGAACTCTTCATTCCGATGAATAGTAGTCTTTCTTTGACCCTCGAAGCCTTTTATACCGATACTAAAGTCGAACTCACAGACGCTTTAACAGAAGATGAGTTCTACCTTAACGGAGTAAAACAAGACGAAGCGGCAACGGCTAAAATTACGCGCTTCTTAGACTTGTTCCGCGCTGAAACAGGAGATACGCGTCGTGCTCGTGTCGAGAGCTTAAACTTCGTACCAACAGCTGCAGGCCTTGCGAGCTCTGCTTCCGCCTTTGCGGCACTAGCTGGTGCTATGAACGAGGCGACAGGCCTTCACTTGACTGCCCAACAATTATCGACTTACGCGCGTCGTGGTAGCGGCAGTGCTACTCGTAGTCTCTTTGACGGATTTGTCGAATGGAATAAGGGTGACTCCAACGAGAACAGTATGGCGATTCCTGTCGACGATGCAAACTTTGACATCGGGATGATTATTATCGTCGTGAGTGCGACTGAGAAGAAAATTTCGAGTCGTGCCGGCATGGAACTGACCGTTTCTACTTCTCCGTTTTACGAAGGTTGGGTCACTTCAGCGGCGACCGATTTAGCCGACATCAAAGAGGCCATCAAGGACCGCGATATTCATCGTATCGGCTCTATTGCGGAATTTAACGGCATGAAAATGCACGCTACGATGCTGGCAAGTAACCCTCCATTCTGTTATTTCGAACCGGAGAGTATTATCGCCCAACAAACGATTCGTACGATTCGAGAAGAACGAGGTATTCCGGCCTACTTCACGATGGATGCTGGGCCAAACGTCAAAGTCATCTGCAAGGCGAGTGATATTCCTGCGATTATGGAAGAACTTGGCAAAGTATTCCCGAGTGAAAAACTCATCCCAACGCTTCCAGGAGAAGGCATTCGTACATTGACAGAAGACGAATGGAACGCTTCTCGTGCGGCTTTTGAAGGGAAGTGAGCGCGTGACGATTACTTCAAAAGCTCCCGGTAAACTCTTTATCGCCGGAGAATATGCGGTTGTCGAACCGGGTCACGGCGCTATTGTTGCGGCAGTGTCTCGCTACTTAACCGTCACAATCGACGAAGCTACTAGTGTAGGAACCTTAACCTCTACGCAAAATCCAGACGTCGTTGTGGAATGGACTCGCGAAGAAGAATTGTTCCGTGCAAAGGGAGAGCATCCCTATAAACTAGTCGAAGAAGCGATTCTGGTCGCAGAACAGTATGTTCGAGAAACTGGCAAACTAACAAATGCCCTCTACTCGCTTTCGATTACAAGTGAACTCGATGACGCTAAGCGTGGTATTAAATACGGACTGGGTTCCAGTGGTGCCGTTGTAGTCGCAACGATTCAAGCCGTTCTTGATTTTTACAAGATTCCGCGCACATCTTTACTCGTCTATAAGTTGAGTGTGTTAACGAATCTCCGCTTATCGCAACGTGGATCCTTTGGAGATATCGCCGCCTCTTCTTTTGGAGGAATGGTCTATTACACAAGTCCAGATCGAAGCAATTTACTCGAACAATTACAAAGCCAATCGATTAAAGCCATTTGTGATGCTGACTGGAAAGACCTCACCATTATACGTCTTCCAGAAATCCCAACCTTCACCCTCTTAGTAGGATGGACAGGACAAGTCGCTATCACCGATTCACTCATTCAAGCTACTGAGAAGAAACGGAAAGTCGAAACCGATAGTGCCTTTTACAAGGAATTTCTTACAAAGAGTCACGCCATCGTTCAAGGCCTACAAAATGCTTGGAACCAACAAGATATCCCAGCCTTACAAGAAGGCATTCGTGCCAACCGTGCACTCTTAAATGAATTTGCAAAAGAGATGCAGCTGGAAATTGAAACCCCTGCTCTCCAAACTCTCTGCGACCTCGCAGAACAAAATGGTGCCTGCGCGAAAACATCCGGTGCTGGTGGTGGCGACTGTGGCATTTGCTTTACACAAAACGAAACCGAGAGACAACAAATTGAAACTCAATGGGCCAAGGCTCAAATTCAAGTGCTTCCGCTTTCTATCGCTGAAGCCTGGTAAAGGAGATTAATGATGGATTTATTTCAACAACAAATGAATCGAAAGGACGAACACGTAGGTCATGCGAACCAGCAATATCGTGCAACGAGCGCTCCCGAGTTCGTGGAAACGCGCTTCGTGCATCATCCCTTCACGACCGTTGATGTGGCTGATGTGTCACTGCAGACCAAGCTTGCCGGACTCACCTTCAACGTTCCATTCTTCATCAACGCCATCACAGGTGGGAGCCCACTCACTACTGCGTTAAACCAGCGCTTAGCCATCTTGGCTCGTGAAACAGGCATGGCAATGGCGACAGGTTCAATGAGTATCGCGATGAAATTTCCTGAAAGTAAGGAAAGCTTCAAGGTCATTCGCCAGGAAAATCCAAATGGAATCCTCTTCGCGAACCTTGGTGCGCATTACGATGCTGAGGCTGCTAAACGCGCTGTCGATATCATCGAAGCAAACGCGATTCAAATTCACGTCAACCGTGCACAAGAACTCGTGATGCCAGAAGGTGACCGCGTCTTTAGCAATTGGCTTAAAAACATCGAGGAAATCGTCAAAGCGAGTGCCGTTCCCGTTATCGTAAAAGAAGTCGGATTCGGATTTAGCCGTGAAGCCATCGCGCAACTAGAGAGTATCGGAGTTGCTGCCATCGATATTAGCGGTACTGGTGGTACGAATTTCGCTAAAATCGAAAACGGCCGTCGCAAAGAAGACAAACTCGATTTCCTAGAAGACTGGGGACAAACGACCTTGACGTCTCTCATGGAAGCCCAAGGAAGCCGCACCCCAATCATCGCTTCCGGCGGTGTGAAGACGCCAATGGACATGGTCAAATGCTTCGCGCTTGGAGCCAGCCTTGTCGGATTATCTGGTGAAATGTTGCATCTCGTACGTAAAGATGACTCCCTTCCAGACGCCATCCATACAGTTCAAACATGGAAAGAGCAACTGACAACGATCTTAACGCTTGTCGGTGCGGATAGTATTTCTAGTCTCCAACAAGCCCCTATCGTGGTCGCACCAAGCCTCCAAAACTGGTGTGATGCCCGCGGGATTGATTGGAAACATCTTGCACAACGTTAAAAGCAAAAAGAGCTTAGGCAATGCCTAAGCTCTTTTCTATTTCTATGGGAAAAATAAGTAATGGATAATGCGCAGTATGTAGAAGAAAATCCCCACGATGAGTAAAATAACCATCACGACATGCACATACGGCCCTACTGGTGTATTCACGAAGTCTTGTAGCGCTGGAATTTTCGTATATAAGACAAAGTACAAGGCGCTAATCCAGAACCCGAGTCCTAATAATCTTTTCATGAGATGTCCTTTCTATAAAACGAAGTACTGCATAATCAAGCTAGAGACAGCCACCATAAACCAAGTAGCTAAACCGGTTAAGATTGGTTTTGCCCCTGCTTCTTTGAATTGTTGGAAGGATACTTGCATACCGATACCTGCTAATGCCATCGCCATCAACCAGTTAGATGCTAATTTTGCATACGGTACAAGGGAATTTGGGAATAATCCCACACTTGTAATGATGGAAGCGACCATGAACCAAATGATAAACATTGGCACGATATTCTTCCATTGAACGCTTTGTCCTTCTTGTTTCATGCGACGTGCTTCGACAAATGATAATACGAGACAGGCTGGAACAATCATCAACGCACGAGTAAGTTTCACGATTGTCGCGATTTCTAACGCTTCTGCACTGTAACTTGCGCCGGCTGCAACCACGCTTGATGTATCGTTAATCGCTGTCCCTGCGAAAAGTCCGAATTGCGACGCGTCCATGCCCATCATATGTCCTAAGAATGGGAATAGGAATACCGCGATGACGTTGAATAGGAAAATGGTTGAAATTGACAACGCGACTTCATCATCTTCTGCTCTAATAATCGGTGAAGCTGCCGCAATCGCAGATCCCCCGCAAATCGCAGTCCCGAAACCAACAAGAATCTTCAGTGGACGAGACAATTTGAAGAAATTTCCTACAAGTAGCGCTGTTAAAAACGCTACAGAGATGGTCACAATCGTCACTGGGAACGATGATGCACCTGTTTGGCTCACCTGCGCAAACGACATTGTAAATCCTAGTGCGATAATGGAGTAATGTAATAATTTTTTCGCTGAATAATTGATCCCCGGTCTAAAATCACTTGGAATTTTCCAAAATTGGTTCAAGACCATCCCTAAAATAATAGCAAATACCGCACTCCCAATGACTGGGAATAGCTTATCCAGCATCACTGAGACAACCGCTATAGCAAATGTACACAACAATCCTTTTCTTTTTTCCATGAATGATGACATTTCATCAGATCCTTTCAATACTAAATCTTTACTAGTATAGCACACTCCGCCTTGATATTCGAACACAAATTGAAATGCTCTCCTTTTTTTGTCGTATCTCAAAATAGGAGGGGAAAATATGGTAAAAGAAATCAAACACAATATTAATGCTAAAGGAATCGGTATTAGAATTATTTCTAGTGATTCAGAAGATGATTATATTTGTCTAACAGATCTTGCAAAATACAAAAATTCTGATGAACCAAGATTTATCATTCAAAACTGGCTAAGGAACCGAAACACACTTGAATATATAGGCCTATGGGAGATTTTAAATAATAAAGATTTTAACCGTGTGCAATTCGACACGGTTAGACAAGAGTCTGGTCTTAATCGTTTCACAATGACTCCACAAAAATGGGTACAATTGACAAATGCAACTGGAATTTTTTCAAAATCTGGAAAATACGGTGGTACGTATGCTCATTATGATATCGCCATGGAATTTGCCTCATGGATTTCTCCCGAATTCAAACTTTATATTGTTAAAGATTATAAACGTCTCAAAGCTAACGAGCATAACCAACAATCTTTAGAATGGAATCTTTATCGAGAAATAGCTAAATTAAATTATAAACTTCATACTGAAGCAATAAAAGACACTATTACTCAAGATTTAACACCTGAACAACTTTCACAACAATATGCAACAGAAAGTGATTTATTAAATGTAGCTTTATTTAATCAAACTGCTAAACAATGGAAAGAAAAGAATCCTACATTGAAAGGAAATATGAGAGACTATGCGAATCTCAATGAACTTCTGGTTCTTTCAAATATGGAAAGTTATAATTCGATTTTAATTCGTAATGGTATTTCTCAAAAAAATAGACTAATTGAACTTAGAACAGCTGCTCGAAGACAACTACTTTCATTAAACCAATGGAGTTCTATTTCTCATTCAAATTACCAATTAGAATAACAAAAACCGCTTAGAATCGCACATCCATGCTGACTCTAAGCGGTTAATTTTTAGAATTGTTTTACGACAACCCCATCAGGAGTTCCTACAAGCACGATATCTGTCATGTTTGTGAAGAGACCTTGCTCTACCACGCCTGTCATGCCTTTGATTTTTTCTCCAAATGCGATTGGGTCTTTAATTGGATAGACATCCAAGTCGATAATGTAGTTTTTGCTATCGGTTAAGTAGCGTTCTCCGTCGCGTTCGCGGAAAGTTGGTTTGTATCCTAGCGCTTCAAAACGTTTAAATAATTGTTCTGATCCGTACGGCACCACTTCCACTGGTAATGGGAAACGACCTAAGTAGTCGACCATTTTTGATTCGTCTACAATCCAGATAACACTTTTTGATTGTTCGGCAACGATTTTTTCGAATAATAACGCACCGCCGCCCCCTTTGATTCCTGAAAAATCTGGAGCAATTTCGTCTGCGCCGTCAATCGTTACGTCGATATAATCCACTTCATCCACGCTCTTCAACGGAATTCCAAGCGATTCTGCTTGTTTCTTCGTTGCTAAAGAAGTCGTTACTCCCACGATTTCAAAACCTTCTTCTTTCACGCGACGACCGATTTCTTCTACAAAATAGTAGGCTGTCGAACCCGTTCCTAGACCAACCGTCATTCCACTTTCTACATATTCTGCGGCTTTCTTGCCGACTAATTCTTTCATGTTCATTCAAGTTTCCCCCTGAGAAATGATCTATGTTGAGTATAGCATAACTACTTTCTTCAAACTATCTCTTCTCGTAAATTTCTACTTCTTTTTATGCGATGCGGCTGCTTCTAAGGCACGTTTTAAATAACGACCCGTATGGCTATTTTTATCTTTCGCCACTTCTTCTGGTGTACCAGTCGCAATCACAAGTCCACCACCGCTACCGCCTTCTGGACCCATATCAATGATATAGTCAGCGGTCTTAATCACATCTAAATTATGTTCGATGACAAGCACGGTATTCCCCGCTTCAACTAAACGATTCAACACTTCAAGTAGGCGTGCGATATCGTCTGTATGCAAGCCAGTTGTTGGTTCATCGAGCACGTAGAAGGTATTGCCGGTTGAGACACGTTGGAGTTCGCTGGCTAACTTCATCCGTTGCGCTTCTCCTCCAGAGAGCGTTGTGGCAGATTGGCCAAGGGTTACGTAGCCGAGTCCAACATCCTTAATCGTTTGTAATTTACGTTTGATTTTTGGTACGGCTTGGAAAAATTCCACCGCTTCTTCGACCGTTAATTCAAGAATATCCGCGATACTCTTTCCTTTGTATTTCACTTCAAGCGTTTCAGAGTTATAACGCGTTCCGTGGCAGACTTCACACGGCACATATACGTCTGGCAGGAAGTGCATCTCGATTTTCAGAATGCCGTCCCCCTTACAAGACTCGCATCGTCCACCCTTCACGTTGAAACTGAAGCGACCTTTCTTGTATCCACGGATTTTTGCTTCGTTTGTGGTCGCAAATAAATCACGAATATCGTCAAATACACCCGTATACGTCGCCGGATTGCTTCGTGGGGTTCTTCCGATTGGGCTTTGGTCGATATCGATAATCTTATCGAGGCTCTCAAATCCAGAAATGCTCTTGAACTTCCCTGGTTTTTCCTTCGTACGCGTAATCTCACGCGCTAAAGCTTTCTTCAATACGCTGTTGACAAGCGAGCTCTTCCCAGAACCCGATACCCCTGTCACGGCCACAAAACGTCCAAGTGGCACATCCACATCGATACCGCGTAAGTTATTTTCCGCAGCGCCTTCTAAATGGATCCAGCCCTTATCTTCCCTGCGACGTTCGCTTGGAACTGGAATATATTTTTTACCGGCTAAATATTGTCCTGTCAGTGATTTCTTATTCTTCTCCACTTCTTTTGGAGTCCCTGCTGCGATAATCTCACCACCGAATTCACCCGCACCTGGACCAATATCAATCAAGTAGTCCGCAGCACGCATCGTGTCTTCGTCATGTTCTACGACAATTAAGGTATTTCCAAGGTCACGCATATTCTTCAATGACTCGATTAAGCGGTCATTGTCGCGTTGGTGAAGTCCAATCGATGGCTCGTCTAAAATATAGAGCACGCCAGATAGATTTGACCCGATTTGCGTCGCTAAACGAATTCGTTGTGCTTCTCCCCCTGATAACGTTCCAGCAGCACGACTCAATGTTAAATATTGCAACCCAACATTGCGTAAGAATTTCAAACGAGAGCTTACTTCTTTTAAAATTGGAGCTGCGATTTGCTCATCAGTTTCGGATAAGTTTAAGTCTTTGAAGAAATCAATCTCATCATCTACAGAGAGTGTCAACACTTCACTAATGTTTTTGCCTCCGACTTTGACAGACAACGCCTGTTCATTTAAACGGAATCCATGACACTTCTTACATTCTGATTCGTTCATATATTGGCGCATTTGTTCACGCGTAAAATCGCTATTCGTTTCACGGTAACGGCGCTCTACGTTGACGGCTACTCCTTCAAAAGGAATTTCCACGTCACGAACGCCACCAAATTCATTTTCATAATGGAACTTAAAGGTCGCGTCTCCCGACCCGTATAACACCATATTCTTCTGCGACTGCGTCAATTTCTCGAATGGAATATTCATCGGAATCTTGAACTGTTTACAAAATTGTTCCAGCATCGTTGGATAATAGTTCGAACTAATTGGATTCCAAGGAACAAGCGCTCCTTCTTCCAGCGTTAAATTCTTATCAGGAACGATTAAATCTAAGTCGACTTCAAGCTTCGACCCTAAACCATCACACTCCGGACACGCTCCAAACGGCGCATTGAATGAAAAGAGACGTGGCTCTAATTCGCCCACCGTAAATCCACAAATCGGACATGAATGGTGTTCGCTGAAGAGATGTTCTTCTCCACCAATCACATCGACAATCGCATAGCCTTCCGCTAAACGAAGAGCCGCTTCAATCGAATCGAATAGACGGGAACGACTCTTATCATTCACTACGATACGGTCTACGACGATTTCAATATTATGCTTCTTGTTCTTCTCGAGATTGAATTCTTCTGTGACTTCATGCATCTCGCCATCCACGCGTACACGCACATAGCCGTCTTTTTGAATCTTCTCGAAGACTTTCTTATGCTCGCCTTTCTTCTGAACGACAACCGGCGCCAATACTTGAATCTTAGTCTTCTCTGGCATCGCCATGACGCGGTTTACCATTTGTTCCAAGGACTGGCTTTCAATCGGTGTGCCGTCATTTGGACAGATAGGTTTTCCCACACGCGCATATAATAAACGTAAATAGTCATTAATCTCCGTCACCGTTCCAACCGTTGAACGCGGATTACGGGACGTTGTTTTTTGATCAATGGCAATTGCTGGACTCAAACCGTCGATACTATCCACGTCTGGTTTGTCCATTTGCCCTAAAAATTGACGTGCGTATGCAGATAGACTCTCTACATAACGACGTTGCCCTTCTGCGTATAATGTATCAAACGCAAGCGAACTCTTCCCTGACCCTGATAGTCCTGTAATCACGACAAACTTGTCACGAGGAATGCTCACATCAATATTTTTTAAATTATGAGATCGTGCACCATGCACGAAAATATGGTCTTTTGCCATTTCTATACCTCTTTTTTAATCGATACCTCTATTGTATCAGACTTTCTGCACACGAACAAATGTTCTTATAGTTTCACTTCGATTTCTACCGGACAGTGGTCGCTTCCTGTGACATCGCTACGAATGTCGACTTCTTTGAGAAGCGGCGCGAGAGATTTGGACACGACAAAATAGTCAATTCTCCATCCGATATTTCGTACACGAGCACCACCCATGTAGCTCCACCAGCTATACGCCCCAACTGTGTCAGGATGTAAGTAGCGGAACGCATCCACTAAGCCACTTGCGACAACTTGGTCGAATTTCGCGCGTTCTTCTTTGGTGAATCCGGCATTATTGACATTCGTTTTTGGATTGGCCAAATCGATTTCCTTATGGGCTACGTTCAAGTCGCCGCAGAAAATGACTGGTTTTGTCTCTTCTAGTTTCTTGATGTATGCGAGAAAATCATCTTCCCATACTTGGCGATATGCAAGACGTGATAAGTCGCGCTTCGCATTTGGTGTATAGACGGTTACTAAGTAGAATTTCTCGAATTCAGCAGTAATCACACGTCCCTCTTGATCATGTTCTTCAATGCCGATGCCATAAGTCACCGATAATGGTTTTACTTTGGTGAAGATGGCCGTTCCAGAATAGCCTTTTTTCACAGCCGAGTTGAAATACACATCATACTCGCTAAACTCCATCCCGAGTTCCACTTGTTCTTGTTGCGCCTTTGTTTCTTGTAGGCATAAAATATCTGGATTACTTTCTAATACATACTCTTGTAGAGCACCTTTATTTAATACCGAACGAATTCCGTTCACGTTCCACGTTGCTAATTTCATATTTTTCCCTCCATTACGTCCCTTCCATAGTATCAACTCTAGGGTCTTTTTGCGAATAAAAATAACCAGCAGAAAGCATTTCTGCTGGTTATTTGAGTTTTTCTTTAAATTGTTTGAGTGAACCTTGATTTTCTTCCGGCAAGCATACATAGAAGCTTGTTTGTCCGTTTTCAGATTCAGCATACATCATCCCGCCATGCGACTGTACGATGTTTTCGGCAATCGCCAGACCAAGTCCTGTTCCACCAGTTTCTTTGGAACGGGATGCTTCTGCGCGGTAGAAACGTGCAAAGAGTTGTTCCAATACTTCTTTCGGGATTGGATCTCCGGCATTTCGAACGGCAATCGTAATGACACCATCGTTTTTTAAGACTTCCATCGTGATGACAGAATCTTCATGCCCGTATTTAATCGCATTTGATAACAGATTATTAATCACACGCACCATTTTCTCGGCATCGAGTTCAAGAACGACATCACGGTTATTCGGCAAGACTTCAATCGCCATTTTGCGTTTTTGCGCTTCGAGCTCGAAGTCCGCTGCTACTTGCTCTAAGAAATTCACGATTGGAATATCATTGAGTCTAAGCGGTGCTCCGTTTGGACGAGTTGTCGTATATTCGAATAAGTCGTCTACGAGTAATTTCATTTGTTCCGCCTTCGAATAGGCGATTTCCGCATAACGCTTCGCATCGGCACTCTCGACATTGGGTTGATTCACAATCAGTCCAAGATACCCAAGAATCGATGTCAGCGGTGTACGAATATCGTGCGATACATTGGTAATCAGTTCGTCCTTCGATTTCTCAATCGCACGTTCATCCTCTAGCGCATTCACGGTTGAATCGACCAAGCGGTTAATCGAGTTTACGACTTGCCCCATGTCTCCGGATAAACGGAACGGAATGCGTCGGTCATACTGTCCGTCCGCGATTAAATGCAACTCCTCCAAAATATGGTTTAACTGCATTTGTTGGTATCTTCGCATCAAGCGCCAGTAAGTAAATGCCACTGCAAAAACGACCGATGTAATCGTAAAGATATTTTTGTAGAACGCAATTTGTTCGCGCTCGATATGCCATACTTCACGAGCAGAGAATTCCACCGAAATGAACCCTGGCTCGTTAATGAGTTGGCTGACCATCACGAGAATTCCTAAATACAAGAGGAATACAATACAGAGCGTCACGATTCCTTCTAGTACGAGTTCGCTGATTTCCTTTGGCGTAAGTGTTAAGAGTGTCGGTTCGTTTTTGACTTTTCGAAGGTGAAGAACTTTTTTATTATTTGTCTTCAATCTTGTAGCCTACTCCCCATACTGTTTCAATAACTTTTTCTCCGCCAGTCGCTTCGGCAATCTTGTCGCGAAGGTGGCTTACGTGTACCATTACTGTTTTTGTTGAAACGATACTTTCTTGTTGCCATACCGTTTCGAAGATTTCATCTGCACTAAATACGCGGTTTGGATGGCTTGCAAGCAAGTATAGAATTCCGAATTCTAATACTGTTAATTGAATTTCAGTGCCATCTGTTGTTGTCACTTGGTGAGATTCTTTCTTGATTGTTAAAGGTCCGATTGTAATTTCTTCGTTAGCTGGGCCTTCTTGTGTAATCGTTGAGCGACGTAATAATGATTTCACACGCGCAATGACTTCAAGTGGGTTAAATGGTTTTGTCACGTAGTCGTCGGCACCATTTGTTAAGCCTTGAATTTTATCTATATCTGTTGATTTCGCGCTTAATAATAGAATTGGCAATTGTGCATTTTCTTTACGCACTTCATGCACCACTGAGATTCCGTCTAAGCGTGGCATCATAATGTCCAAAATAATCATATCGATATCTGGATACATTTTTAATTTTTCAAGAGCTTGTTTCCCGTCATAGGCTTTTACAATTTCATAATTTTCGTTCTTTAAGTAAATCGTCAATAACTCAACGATTTCGCGATCATCATCTACTACTAAAATTTTCATGAGCATTCCCTCTTTTCATTCTTTTTCTACCTTATCGTATTAAAAATATAAGTTTTTTGCTAGTAATTTTTACGATTCTTGATGTTTACTTAATAAATTCATAAGAAATGGCTTAAAAACGGCCTCCAACACGACCATCACGCGAAGTTTTGTTATAATAAAACACGAAGAACTCTAAAGGAGAATCGTATGACTCAATCACCTATTAGGCAGCAAACCATTCAATTGGTTGCGACACAAATTTCAAAAACTGAAAAACTCGAAGAAATGCTGACGCCGTTCGCGCTCGATGAGACACTGATTCGTCATCTCACAAAAGAAGAAGACGGGCCATTCGTTCACTTCTGGACGCTTGAAGATATCGTGATTCTTGGAATGACCGATACAAAGGTTCCTTATCTTGAACAAGGGCTAGAAAGACTGCGTGCCAACGGATTTACGCCGATTGTGCGCCAAGCAGGTGGACTGGCCGTTGTGAGTAACGAAGGTATCTTAAACATCAGCCTTCTCTTTAAAAATAAACAAATGCCAACGATTAACGAAGCCTACGAATGGATGCAACAACTTATCCAGGAGACTTTCCCAGAAGCGGAGGCGCTTGGTGGGATTCAAGCTTTTGAAGTGGCAGACTCTTATTGTCCAGGAGACTATGACTTAAGCATTCAAAACCGTAAAATTGCCGGAATTGCGCAACGCCGCTTGAAAGATGTGGTATGCGTTTCGATTTACTTAAGCGTCTATGGAGACCAAAACCGTCGTGGGCTTGTTGTTCGTGATTTCTATGACCACGCACTTCAAGGCGAAGAGACGAAATGGCATTTCCCAGAAGTCAACGCGGACAGTATGTGGAATATTAGTGACGCGCTTGGGATCGACCTTACGATTGAAGACGTTCAAGTTCGCGTCCTGCAGGCTTTAACGAAGCTTGGATGCACGCTGGAAGAGAACGAAACAGATTTTATTCACACTCCAGATTTCCAAAAAGCACTTGAGCGTTTTGTGAAAAGACAATAATCCGCTAAAAAACGCGGTGTAAAAGCATTCTAAAAGTCTGACCCTCTTGCTTTTCTACCGAAAATAGCATAAACTGAAAGTGCTTATGATAAAAATTCACAATCTAATCGAAAGAAGGCGTCAAACGCATGACTGAAGCATTTAAACGTGAAAAAGTATTTCGTGACCCAGTACACGATTATATCCACGTGCAACATCCAATTATTCTTGAATTAATTAATAGTCGTGAATTGCAACGACTCCGCAGAATTAAACAAACCGGAGCTTCCATGTATACTTTCCATACAGCGGAACACTCACGATTCTCTCACTCTTTAGGGGTATATGAAATCGCCCGTCGTATTTGCGACAACTTTGCTCGTAACTATGCAACTAAAGAAGAAGGAGATGGACTATGGGACGACAGCAATCGCCTTGTTGTACTCTGTGCTGCCCTCTTGCATGATGTTGGGCACGGACCATACTCACATACTTTCGAGAAAATCTTTGATACAAACCATGAACAAATCACTATCGACATCATCTTGTCTGAGGAAACGGAAGTCAATCAAATTTTACGTAAAGTCTCTTCTACTTTCCCACAAGAAGTAGCCAGCGTGATTCAAAAAACACATCCAAATCCTCAAGTGGTGCAATTGATTTCGAGTCAAATCGATGCGGACCGTATGGACTACTTACTTCGTGACGCTTATTTCACAGGGGTAAACTACGGAACCTTCGACCTCACGCGTATCCTTCGTGTGATTCGTCCTTATAAAGGCGGCATTGCATTTACGTATTCTGGAATGCATGCGGTGGAAGATTACATCGTGAGTCGTTATCAAATGTACATGCAAGTGTATTTCCACCCAGTTTCTCGTGGGATGGAAGTCGTGTTAAATCACTTATTAAAACGCGCTTCTGCTTGCTACCACTCAGAATTGAATCCATTAAGACACTCTGCAACGTTTTTGAAACCTTTCTTCGAGGGAACATGGACATTGGAGGACTACTTACGTCTCGATGACGGCGTATTGAACACATACTTCTCTCACTGGTTATTAGAAGAAGATGCCATCTTAAGCGACTTGTCAGATCGTTTCATTAACCGTCGTCCGTTTAAATCAGTGCCATTTAACCGTACAAACGATGGCGCTCAAATCGAACGCATGAAACAAATCGTAGAAGAAGTTGGATTCGATCCAGAATACTACACTGCCATTAACAACAGTTTCGACTTACCATACGATTTCTATCGTCCAGATTCGATTAAACCAAGAACGCAAATCGAGCTTGTAGAACGCAACGGTAATATGGTTGAGTTGTCTCAAGTCAGTTCGATTGTAGATGCTATTTCCGGAAAAGTACGTGGTGACGAACGCCTCTACTTCCCTCGCGAAATGGTCAGCGGCGAAATGCAAAACGGCCTCTTCATGGACGACTATGCAGAGTTTCAAAATATCGCCGCACAACTGGATGTGTTTTCTAATCAAATGAAATAACAGGATGTGAGGAAAAGCGTTTAGCCAATATTCACAGTGTGAATGTTGGGTGACGGTTCGCAGGTTAGCCGCAAGGGACTTGGAACAAGTCGTGCAGACTAACCTCGAAAGGCTTGAGCCTCTGCTTTTCCGAACTCAACTACACAGAATGTGAGCAATCGCGCTCAGAAATGGAACGTTGGACCGGAACGCCGGAAGGAACGTGCAACGTTCTGCGGACGTTTCGGGAAACGCACGCCATTTCTGCGATTGTGAACTCAACTACACAGAATGTGAGCATCATCTACCAATTACTTTTTATAAATAAAAAAACACAATATACCTTATAAGGTATATTGTGTTTTCCATATTTTACGGAACACTCCGAAAGATTTACGTAATGGATTTATGTATAAGCATTGTATTTTTGCTCAGATTCTTATTTTAAAGACGTCCAATTATCCAGCTCAAAACACTACTTAACGCTATTCAAGGAGGAATTATGGCTATCAAATTAATCGCCATCGATATCGACGGCACACTACTCAATTCAAAACGCGAAATTACACCACGCGTAAAGGCTGCTTTAAACGCCGCAAGCGCACAAGGAGTCTATGTAGTTCTTTGTACAGGACGCCCATATCCTGGTGTTGAAGGACTACTGAAAGAACTCGACCTCGTGAACAACCATGATTATGTCGTAACTTACAACGGAACTCTGGTGCAACAAACAGGTTCGAAAAAAGCACTCGTGCGTTTCTCAATGACACATGATGACTTAGAGCGCGTGAACGACTACGCTACAAAATACGATGTTCACTACCACGCTATCGACGAAGAAGCGATTTACGTTCCAACTGCAACAGTTGGTAAATACTCGATTCATGAAAGTGAACTTGTTGGGATGCCAATCGTGCACCAATTATACAAAGACATTCCAACCGATAAAGAATTTGTCAAAATCATGTTTGTGGATGAACCTGAAGTGTTAGAAGAATTAATACCAAATCTTTCTGACGACTTCAAGAGCCGCTACAACATTTTCCGTAGTGCTGGCTTCTACCTCGAAGTGATTCACCCTGAAGCGAGCAAAGGAAAAGCCGTGCATCATCTAGCCGATAAACTTGGCCTTACACGCGATGAAGTAATGTGCCTTGGTGACCACGAAAACGATCGTGACATGATTGAATACGCTGGTCTAGGCGTTGCGATGGGAAATGCGATTGATTCGATTAAAGAAATTGCTAACTTCGTGACAACAACCAACGATGAAGATGGCGTTGCTGTTGCCGTTGAAAAATTCGTTTTAAACAAGGAGAACTAGTCATGCTTCATGAGATGACTCTCTTTCCAAAACCGTATGCTTCCATCGCCTCCGGTCAAAAAACGATTGAGCTTCGTCTTTACGATGAAAAGCGTCAATCGATTCAAATTGGTGATCACATTCGATTTACCAATACCCTGGACGCTTCGCAAACAACACTCTGCGAAGTGGTTCAGTTGCATGTTTTTAAAAACTTTGCAGAACTGTACGAGCGCCTTCCGCTATTAAAATGCGGTTATACTCCAGAAGACGTGGTCAATGCGCATCCCGACGATATGTTGACTTACTATTCCAAAGAAAAACAAGCACAATATGGCGTTGTCGGCATCGAACTGAAACTTATTTAACAAAACGAGCCTAATTAGGCTCGTTTTTCTTTATTATTTTCAGGAATAGCAACGTAGATTTCCTGAAAGAAGACTAATTTTTATCTTTTCCAAATGAATTTAGGAACATTCTTTTGATTTTCAAGGTTTCATTTGCTCATTTCCCGAATATTACAGGTTTAAAAAATTGTAATTTCCGTACTTTTATGTATACTATAATAGTGTCTTAAAGAAAAAAAGGAGGACAAAACGATGAAATTAAAAAGAAGTGAACGTTTAGTCGATATGACACAACGTCTATTAGATAACCCACATACGTTAATCTCATTAACAACATTTACAGCATTGTATCAGTCCGCAAAATCTTCTATTAGTGAGGATATTGCTATTATCAAGAAGACTTTTGAAAAGCAAGGTGTAGGGATTATTCGCACAGTACCGGGTGCTGCAGGGGGCGTGATTTTTGTTCCGAAAATCAAACGCGAACAAGCATTGGCTGCTGCGGAAAAACTAAGAGAGCAAATGAACGATGCAAGCCGTCTATTGCCAGGGGGATATATTTACCTTTCTGATTTACTTGCAAAACCAGATGTATTACATGATTTAGGGAAAATGATTGCATCTGCTTACGAAGATAAGAAAATCGACGCCGTTATGACGGTTGCAACAAAAGGGGTGCCAATCGCACAAACCGTTGCGAACTACTTAAACGTACCATTCGTCATCGTGCGCCGTGATTCAAAAATTACAGAAGGTTCTACAGTAAGTATTAACTACGTTTCAGGTTCTTCTTCTCGCGTCGAGAAAATGGAATTATCAAAACGTACCTTAGCTAGCGGATCAAACGTATTAATCGTCGACGACTTCTTGAAAGCCGGCGGTACAATCAACGGTATGCGTAGCCTTATCCAAGAATTTGATTCAACAACAGCAGGTGCCGTTGTATTCTGTGAGTCAGGGGTTTCAAACCACAATGTAACAGACTACTCTTCAATCATCAAAATTACAGAGATTGATACTGAAGCACAAACGATCAAAGCAGAACTTGGTAACTTCTTTGATAAACATGAATTTTTATAAGATAAAATGAAATAAAGCGAAGAGCCAAATTGGTTCTTCGCTTTTTTTGTATGCTGCAATTACCATATATGGTAATTGCGTTAAATTAGAAATAAAAATAACGACCACAATGGCAATACTGCTAAGTAAGCAATGGTTGTCATCGTCACCACATTCGTCGCAAAATCAACATCTCCTTTAGCTTCTGCCGCTAAAATAGGCATAATCACCAGCGTTGGAATAGTCGACTGAATAATAAAAGTTTCTTTTAATAAGGGATTATCCGCTCCTCCAATAAGTAACACCAATACCATTAACATTGGGAAAATAATAAAGCGCCCTGCTAGCGCAATTACAGTATCGCGGTCGATGCGCAATGTTCCAAGACCACTTTGCTGAAGGTTGATCCCGATATACATGAGCGACAATGGCGTCACTAAACTTCCTACTATACTAATGGAATTTTGTGCAAATGATGGAATTGGAATTCCAAGCGCCACAACTACTAATGCCCCTAAGAACGCAATGAGCGGTGGTGAACAGAGGCTCTTCCACTCGATTCCTTTATTTTTGGTTCCATCAGGACGATCAATTGCTACAACATAAGTTCCAACAGTAAATATCGACAATGTATTAATCACGTAGTAAACCAAAAAGTACGGCATCGCTTCTTCTCCAAAAAGAGAAAGATTGAGCGGCAGCCCCATAAAAACTGTGTTCGCATTTACGAATGTATTGAGTATCACTCCGCGTCTTCCAACCGGAATTTTGAATAAGACAACAGCGCCCCATGCCACGATGTAGCCTAGAATCACCGCAATCAATGGATAAAGGCTAGCCCCAAAGAAACTCACGAGTTGTTCTTTTGTAATAAATTTTAATACTGAAACAAAGATTGATGCCGGCAAAGCAATCTTCAAAATCAAATCCGCAATGCTCTTGCTGAACCCTTCCTTAAACCATCCCTTGGCCTGCAAGAGATAGCCGAGCGCGATGACCGCAAGTATCGTCACCATACTCGATAACGCCTGTATAATCACATGCTTGTCCTCCAAAAATAGTTACTTTTTTACAGATTCTTTCGATCCAATAATGTGAAGGTTAAGTAATCTGTAACAATTGTCTGCAGTCTTTCGTTATATCCACAATCGCCAGAAGCGTAGTTAATCACCATTCCTTGTAAAAACAAATAGGTTCCTCGGACGATATTGAATAATTTCTCTTCACTGATTGATTGAGGTAATACTGCTTGAATTAAAGATTTTAGTATGTTGAAACTCTTCATTCTTAACTGATTAATTGGTTTTGTGAATTCGGGTAAATCAACTTCTTCCCCTTCAACAATGAATAAAAGCTGGTTAGAGCTTGCATATTGAAACCCAAAGCGTATGAAGTGATGACATACCTCTAACAATCTATTTTCTATGCTCTCGCTCGATTGATAGATTTCTAATGACGTTTGATATAACTTTTCTAGTGGAGCACTAGCAACTTCAAACAGAATTTCATCCTTATTTTTAAAATAAAGATAAATAGTTGTATGAGAGCATCCTGCACGTTTGGCAATTTCACGAATCCCTACCTCTTGAAAAGACTTTTCTGCAAAAAGACTACTTGCCGCTTCTAAAATTCTATCTCTTGTTAACTGTTCTGAAACCATTCACTTTTCTCCATTTCTTGCAAAGCATTCTTCACTTCTCCACCATGAGCAACAGAAAGTATAGCATGGCTATATTCTTTCAATACTGAATGAGCTGTTTCTAAAGCTTTCGGCATATCTGCTGTATATTCTTTCATTGGTGCGCTTAACACTCCAGCTCTGTTCGTCGTGAGAAGATCTCCTCCAATTAATAGATTATCCTCTGCATGATAATAACAGGTATGTCCCGGTGAGTGCCCTGGTGAATAAATTGCTTTGAGTCCGGCTTGTTCTAACAACTCATTTGATTCGGGAGTTCCTAACTCAATGAAATCCTGTTTTTTAAAAGTGAAAGGCTCTAGCTTCTCTCGACCAGGATATGGTTTTTCTCCTGAGACAAAAGGAATTTCTCTGCTGTCGATTACAATAGGAAGATTTGGTAGTAATGTTTTTAACGTTGGAATTCCCCCAATATGGTCAGAATGCCCATGCGTTAAAAATACTCCAGAAACTCTTTCCTTATCATAAAAATTACGAACAACATACTCTGCCATTCGTGGTAATAATTTAGCTAAACCACTATCAATTAAGAAGTATTGGTTATTCTTTTCAACACTCCAAATACTAACAATGAATATCCCAATATCAAACTCGAATTTTTCAATATGTGGACTAATTCTCTTTCTCTTTGAAATTAAACGATATATCAATTGATTCATTTCAACACCTCAACTGTCAACACTAACCACTGGTTATCACGTAATATAAACCCTTTTTTCACTCAAGTCAAGAAATAAAAAAAGCCTACCAAATAAATGGTAAGCTTAGTTATTATGCTTTTTTACGGAAGGCACTCACGATAAATGAGATAAATAAAATCACGAGGAACACACATGTAATCGCGGCTCCCGGAGGTGCTTCGTAAATATAGGAAGCGGATAGACCTGCAAAGAATCCAATCAGACTGATGATAATTCCACCGATAATCACGCCATTAAACTTACTGCTCACTCGAAGCGCAATCGATGCTGGCAATACAATAACGGCTGACACTAGAAGTGACCCTGCGATTGGCATCATCACTGCAATCACAACCCCTGTGATAATCGTAAAGAGGTTTGTCATCAAGCGAACGGGTAACCCCGCTGTCATCGCTGTATCTTCATCAAACGATAATACATATAGTGGTTTACGGAAAATCACGTATAATCCCACTACGACAACTGCTAATAGAATCATAATCCACATTTGCTCATTTGTAATCGTCACAATCGAACCGAATAAGAACTGATCCACACTTAATGTTGAACGTCCTTTTTGCATATTCATCAGGATGAGGGCAATCGCCATTCCTCCCGACATTAGAATCGCAACGGTAATTTCAGAATATCCTCTAAAGTATTTTCCAATCGCTTCAATGAAAATTGCGGCGATAATCACCACAATCAGCGTTGTGAGTGTTGGATTCATCCCCAAAAGAAATCCTAGCGCTACCCCAACAAGGGACACGTGCGACAAGGTGTCGGCCATCAGTGACTGTCTTCTAAGAATTAAGAACAATCCAAGAATTGGCGTGATAAAAGCCATCGCTATTCCTGAGATGAATGCTCTTTGCATGAAACCATAGAAAAACATCTCCATGGAGAATCCTCCTTTCGTTGCAGATGGATATGTTTATCCACGTATTGTTCAAGCGCTTCTTCCTCATGAGTGACCATTAAAATGGCTTTCCCGTGATGCGCGCAAGCATGGTGTAATAGATGATAGAATCGTTCTCTAGAAGCCTTATCCATACCGGCTGTTGGTTCATCGAGGACGAATAAATCTGGGTCTGTCGCAAAAATTCGTGCTAAACAGATGCGTTGTTTTTGCCCTCCTGATAAATCTCCGATACGTTTATGACGCTCATCCCACATTCCTACGGATTTAAGAGAACGTTCGATATGTTCATGATCTTCTGCATTTAATTTTTTGAACCAGCGCCCTTGTTGGTAACGACCTGACGCCACAAGTTCATACACATTTGATGGGAACCCTACATTAAAAGAAGAAATCTGTTGCGGAGCGTATCCAATCGATAACTTCTCGCCATTACTATTTTTCTTTGCAATAGTGGCTTTCCCACTCTTTGGTGTTAAGAGTCCTAATATATTTTTTACTAAAGTAGACTTCGCTGCTCCGTTTTCCCCAGTCAAAATCACAAACTGACCTGGTTCCACTGTAAAGCTAATATCTTCAAGTACTGTCTCTTGTTCATATGAGAAAGAAAGATGTTCTACTGAAATATAACTCATGCCTTTCTCCTTTCTAAATCGTAGTGATTCTTTTTTATACAATGGATAGAATAGCATATTGAGTGCACTCCGTCAATGTTTCGGGCTTTGGAAGCATCCTCTGGAAACAAGGTGGACTAGCGATTGTAACGTTCATTTTACTATTTGTTTTATAGTTTAAATAGCATCTTTAAGAATTATTGGGAAATTTTACCAATAATTCTTTATTTATATTGCTTTTTGGATTTCACAGTGATATCATTTAGATATCAAATAGACAAAGGAGTCTTTTTTATGAACGAAAAAATTTTAAAAACAAAATCTAACGGTTTTGCTGCGTTGTTTAGCATTTTACTTCTATTCATCCTTTCAGTTGTGGGCTTTATCTCCTCAATTGCGTTGATAAAAAATGAAGGCCTACAAGTAGTTTGTATTATCCTCAGCATTCTAGTATTTATCAGTAGTCTTATCCTTTTTGGAGGACTAAAAGTTGTTAAACCTCAAGAAGCGATTGTTTTGACGCTCTTTGGTGAATACACAGGAAGTATTAAAGAACCTGGCTTCTATTTTGTAAACCCATTTAGCGTGTCTGTAAACCCTGCTGCCAAAACAAAATTAGGCCAAAGCGGTGACGTCGACCGTCAAAGTACTCCTGTCACAATTAGCACTACAGGCGGTGTTGAAGCGAACTTAAATGCCTTAAAAAATCAAATTTCTCTAAAAATTATGACGTTAAACAACTCTCGTCAAAAGATTAACGATTGCTTAGGAAATCCTGTTGAAATCGGAATTGCTGTGACTTGGAGAGTGGTCGATACGGCTAAAGCTGTCTTCAACGTAGATAACTACAAAGAATACTTATCTCTTCAATGTGATAGCGCGCTTCGTAACATTGTACGTATTTATCCATACGATGTAGCTCCAAACGTTGATACAACTGGGGACGGTATTGCCGATGAAGGTAGCTTACGTGGTTCAAGTGAAGTCGTTGCAAAACGTATTCGTGATGAAATTCAAGCACGTGTTGAAAATGCAGGTCTTGAAATCATCGAAGCACGTATCACTTACCTTGCTTACGCTCCAGAAATCGCTGCAGTAATGCTTCAACGTCAACAAGCTTCTGCAATTATTGACGCTAGAAAGATGATTGTAGACGGTGCTGTTGGAATGGTTGAAATGGCGCTAGAACGCTTAAACGAAGGAGAACTCGTAGAATTGGATGAAGAACGTAAAGCTGCGATGGTCTCTAACTTACTCGTTGTTCTTTGCGGCAATCATGATGCTCAACCAATCGTTAACACAGGAAGCCTGTACTAACGATGGCTGATTTAAAGAAAAAACAAATTCCATTACGACTGTCATCTAAATTATATGCTGCTATCGCATCATGGGCAGAAGATGATTTTAGATCAGTCAACGGACAAATCGAATACTTATTAACAGAATGTGTGAAACAACGTAAGAAAGATGGTAAATACGTCTCTGAAACCATTGACGAACCATTTGAAATCGATATTGAATAACAAAAAGGATGGACGAAATTCGTCCATCCTTTTTCTATTTATTCAAATTGTCAGCAGGTCGTTGATTGCTCCAGCCAAAAGAAAATTAAGCACCATGATTACGAAGAATCGTGCGGATTTTATAATAACAGTAACGTGTTTCGCAAAAAAGACGAATTAAAGGGAGTTCGGAATTCATTCCGTACTCCCTTTTTGAGTTTTTTAGGCGAGAGACTCTAGGCTCGAGCCGGTGCAACGTTACCGTTATTATAAACAAATCCGCAAGGATTCGTAGTAATCATAATAGAAGTTTTGAAGCACTTTATTGTTTAATTTTCTTTTGGCTATGCAGTGGTTTAGCGAAAATCATACGACCTGCTGCAGTTTGAAGGGCGCTCGTTACGACCACTTCAATCTCTTGATTCATATAATATTGTCCATCTTCCACAACAATCATCGTACCATCATCCAAGTACGCAACCCCTTGTTGACGCTCCGTTCCCGATTTAACTACCGTCGTCTTCAAGGTTTCTCCTGGAATCACAACTGGCTTGATGGCTTGCGCTAACGCATTAATATTAAAGACTGGTACATTTTGGAACTCACTGACTTTATTTAAGTTAAAGTCGTTCGTGATAATAATGCCGTCAATCGCCTTTGCCAAGCGAATTAACTTGCGGTCCACTTCATTAATATCGTCATAGTCTCCATCGTAAATTTCAACTTTAATATTCTCTTCTTTTTGAAGAGCGTTTAAAATATCTAATCCACGGCGCCCTCTCACGCGCTTCAAGCTATCAGCGCTATCGGCGATATATTGTAATTCATTCAGTACAAATACTGGAATCACGAGCACCCCTTCGATAAAGCCTGTTTTAGCGATATCGTAAATTCGTCCATCGATAATGACGCTTGTATCGAGCAGTTTGTATTTTCTGAAGTTATCTCCTGCTTTACGTTCAAGCACTGGAGAATCCTCCGTTTTCTTTCTTGTCGCTGTAAATGCTTTTAGAATATCTTCACGACGCGTCGTTCCGACATAAAAGCCAAGGTACCCAAAGATAATACTAAGGGCAATTGGTACAGATTGTGTAATTGCTGGAATTTGTAAGTTTGTAAATGGCAATCCAACGAGCCATGCAACTAAGAGTCCAATCAGTGCTCCAATCATTCCAAAGAGTAAATAGCTCACAGAAAGTTGGCTAACGAGTTTTTCAAGTCTACGAATACCCGCTAAAATCGGATCCGTCACGAAAAATGAAATAAAGAATAAAATAATGGCACCTAACAAAATACTCGTAACTTGCGATGTTAACCATTCATTCGTAATGTTGAACGCTTGCCATAGACTTGGAAAATACGTTGCACCTAAAGACCCTCCGAGCAATACGAAAATCAGTTGCAATAACTTTCTTCCGTATGCTCGAAATTTTTTAGGTTGTTCCATAACAGTTCTCCTTTCTAATTTTCTTTCCCGAAGGCTTTGTAAATAGCTTCTTTGACAGAAGATACTCCAACGACTTCGATATTTTTTGGAAGTTCCCATCCATCTAAATTATTTTTTGGAATAAAGACACGCTTGAATCCGAGCTTTTCAGCCTCGCGAACACGGTCATAGACACGATTCACTTTACGAATTTCACCAGTCAAGCCGATTTCTCCGATAAAGCAATCACCCATTTGCGTTTCTTTTTCCTTGTAGCTTGAAACGATACTCATCGCAATCGCTAAGTCGACTGCAGGCTCATTGAGTTTCAAACCACCTGTTGATTTAAAGTAAGCATCTTGGTTTTGTAATAGAAGACCTGCACGTTTCTCAAGCACCGCCATCAAGAGCGCGACACGATTATAGTCCAGACCACTTGTGGTACGGCGTGCGTTTCCAAAGGCCGTTGGTGATAATAAACATTGTACCTCGGTTAAAATTGGCCTTGTTCCTTCAAGAGACACGACGATTGCCGAACCTGTTGCGCCTGCAAGACGTTCTTCTAAGAAGACTTCGGAAGGGTTCGTTACTTCGTTCAGTCCTTCTTGATGCATTTCGAAAACGCCAATCTCGTTGGTGGATCCAAAACGGTTTTTCACGGAACGAAGCACGCGGAAACTATGATGTTTATCCCCTTCGAAATAAAGAACGGTGTCCACCATATGTTCCAACATACGTGGCCCTGCTAATGCTCCTTCTTTTGTCACGTGACCTACGATAAAGATGGCAATCTGATTGAGTTTCGCTAGTCGCATCAATGTAGCTGTCGCCTCACGAACATGAGACACACTTCCTGCAACCCCATTTGCTTGCGGATGTGTCATCGTTTGAATCGAGTCGATAATGACATAGTCCGGTTTCAACGCTTCTACTTGCGCAACAATATCTTCTAGGTTTGTTTCAGCGTAAATATAAAATCCGTCTGCTTGCATCCCGAGACGCTCCGCACGCATTTTGATTTGAGACGCACTTTCTTCTCCTGAGACATAGAGAACTGTTCCTTGTGTTTGTTGTAATTCACTAGACACTTGTAATAATAAGGTAGATTTCCCAATCCCTGGGTCCCCACCAATTAATACTAGAGAACCCGGAACCACGCCACCTCCGAGCACACGGTCCAATTCGCTAATGGATGTCTTCACACGATTTACGCGCTCATAAGAAACCTGGTCTAATCGCATTGGTTTTGTCTTATGTGCTTCTTCTGAATGTTGCACTAAAGAAGGACGTTTCGCGTTACTGGTTGTTTCCTTGAACTCCTCCATCGTAGACCAATTGCCGCAGTTTGGGCATTTTCCTAAATATTTTGGTGAATTATATCCACACTCTCTACATACAAAACTTGTCGTTGCTTTTGCCATTTTGGCTCCTTTCTAACGAACGCCAGAAGAACCAAAACCACCTGTACGTTCATTCATATCGTTTTCTTCATCCGCATCCGCCTTTAAGAACGGTAGGAAGATTCCTTGGCCGATACGATCGCCTTTTTTTATTTCTTTATCGAATAATCCGAAGTTTAATAATTGGAAGTAAATATGACCTTCGTTGTCAGGGTTGTTATAGTAGTCGCTATCCACAACGCCTACCCCGTTTGGTAAGACAAGGAAGTGTTTCAATGGGTTACTTGAGCGGTTTGCTAGTTGTAAGTACTCATCTTCTTGCATATAAGACTTGATTCCTGTTGGAACAAGCACTGGTTTTAAGACCTTTTGCTCTTTTGCAAGTTCTGCTTCCACTGTTTCTTTATCCGTTGTATAAATCCATTGTTTTAATTGAGTTGCTGCAAATTTGAAAATCATTTTCCAAATGCTTGGTAATACGATATCTTCGGCAGCTTCGAAGTCATATCCTGCTGAATGTTTTGTCGAACGTTTTGGAACAGTGATTCCTTTTCCTTCATAAGCAGATACGATTTCAAATCCACGTTTTCTTTCCATTTCATCACCTTTTTCATGTAAGTTTCTAACCCCTATCATAACATTGTTTTCCACGTGTTGCATCCATCTCAATACTTTTTTACTTCTTTATTATAAGTTACGTCCAAATCTTAAAAATAAGAGATGGTTTTTGGGCAAAGTGCACAATTTTTACAGTCGTTTTTGTGCAACCTTCCCCTATCTCTTTTCCTCAAAAAAACGTAAACTGTTACTGTAAAACAAATTATAGGGGGAAATCCTAATGGTAGAAATGCAATTAAATCATATTCACAAAAAATATGACAACGCGGAAAACTATTCCGTAACAGACTTTAACTTACACATCAAAGACCGCGAATTCATCGTATTCGTAGGACCTTCTGGATGCGGTAAATCAACAACTCTTCGTATGATCGCTGGTCTTGAAGATATTTCTGAAGGGGAATTAAAAATCGGCGACGTTGTAATGAACGACGTAGCTCCAAAAGATCGTGATATCGCGATGGTATTCCAAAACTATGCCCTATATCCTCACATGAGCGTATATGACAACATGGCATTCGGTTTGAAATTACGTAAATACGACAAAGCTGAAATTGACAAACGTGTTAAAAACGCAGCAGAAATCTTAGGCTTAGCTCAATACTTAGAACGTAAACCAGCTGCTTTATCTGGTGGTCAACGTCAACGTGTGGCTTTAGGACGTGCGATCGTTCGTGATGCGAAAGTATTCTTAATGGACGAACCTCTTTCTAACTTAGATGCTAAATTACGTGTTGCGATGCGTGCTGAAATTGCGAAATTACACCGTCGTTTAGAAACAACAACAATTTACGTAACTCACGACCAAACAGAAGCGATGACAATGGCTGACCGTATCGTTATCATGAAAGATGGTTTCGTACAACAAATCGGTACTCCACAAGAAGTGTACAACACTCCTAACAACGTATTCGTAGCTGGATTCATCGGATCACCAGCAATGAACTTCTTCAATGTAACATTACAAGATGGCGTGATTTCAAATGGTAAAGGTTTATCATTACAATTACCTGAAGCGAAGAGAAAACTTCTTGAAGACAAAGGTTACAACGGAAAAGATTTAATCTTCGGTATCCGTCCAGAAGATATCAAAGGTGCTCAAATCGCTATCGATACTTATCCAGCAGCAACAGTGAAATCAGAAGTTGTTGTATCAGAATTACTTGGTGCAGAAACAATGCTTTACACTCGTGTTGACGATACTGAATTCGTATCTAAAGTGGATGCACGTGACTTCCACAACCCAGGCGAAACAGTTGAATTAGCATTCGACTTAAACAAATCTCACTTCTTCGACAAAGAAACTGAGGAAGTTATTCGCTAAGAATAAACTATAGAAACTACAAAAGCTGACAACTCCTATGAGCCGTCAGCTTTTTCATTTATACATCTATTTATTCGTCTACTTCTTGAAACTCACATTCAAAACGATATTCAAAGAACTTCTCGATAACGGCTTTGAGTTCATCCGTACTTAGCTTTTGAATAATCGCATCGAAATCAATCGCTTCTAGTTCTTCCTCAGTCAGCTTTTGATAAGGTGGTAAATCAGAATACTTTCTTAACTCATCATAAACAATGAAGTCCCCATCAATAAACGATTCGATAAGTCCACGTTTTTGAAGAAGGTAAAACAATTCTGGATAACTATCAGCCGTAAAACTATACACCGTCTTATCAGAATAAATACCGCAACAATGCGTTTGGTTCAGATTTAATTTCACTTTTGTCATTCGTTTTTCGCCCCCACTATTTTGTTCTCCGTAAAAGTAAGGAGAAGAGGAGATTTGAACTCCCGCGCCGCTTTCACGACCTATCGCATTTCGAGTGCGACCCCTTCAGCCTCTTGGGTACTTCTCCATGATTCTAGTATAGTACGGAGATTTTCTTCAATCAATCCTTTTTTAAAGAAAATAAAAAACCACCGACTCACGGCCGGTGGAAAAAAGGATTAGAAATATTTATTTGGGAGGATAAATATTCTCTTTGGGAATAACTAAAGTATAGAGGCACATTATGAAAATACTATGAAAATACAATTTTCATTTTGCACTTTCTTTTCACTTTTTCTATGAGAATCTTTACTTATTTATGATATGCATGTCCGGCATTAATACGGAATGCACGGTAAATTTGCTCAGTTAGAACGAGTCTCATCAATTGATGCGGCAACGTAATACGGCCAAATGAGATCTTGCGGTCGGCACGTTTTTTCACGGCCGGACTCAACCCAAGAGAGCCGCCGATGACAAAGACCATTGAGCTCTTCCCATGAAGCGCGAAGGTATCCATCTCTTTTGCGAGTTGTTCTGAACTCACTAAGTCACCTTCAATCGCCATCGCTACAACGACATCACCATCTTTAATTTTAGAAAGGATACGTTCGCCCTCTTTTTCGAGCACTTGTTCCATCTCTTTGTCGCTTAAATTCTCAGGAGCTTTCTCATCTGGCACTTCCACAACCTGGAACTTGCAGTAGCTACCTAAGCGTTTCGCGTATTCGTCGATTCCTTGTTTTAAATATTTTTCTTTCAGTTTTCCTACACTCACAATTGTGATATTCATTTGATCCCCTCATTTCACAAATTATCTTACCTTTTTTTGGAAAAAAATGCTTGTTTTATCCCTTTATCCACAGTTATCCACAAAGTTATCCACATGTACACATGTTCGCCCCTAAATTTTGGGCTTTTTTTATGAAAAACACTAGATATTGATTCAAAATTTTTATTTGTTATCTAATTGTTATATTTCTAAAAGGTGGAAAGATGCGAGTTATCCACAGTTATCCACACACTTTTTGTGTATATCAAAATGCTGTTATATCAACGTTTTAAACAGTTAATCACCAAAGTTATCCACAATAAAAATTTATCATGTGAATAACTTTTTTCAATAAAATCCGATAATTAAGCCATTTTTAGCCTATCCATTTTCAACACCGATTTTCCACTTCACAGACTTGACAACGGGGTTAACCCACAGTTTTCCACAGACTTATCCACATTTTTGTGGATAACCTTGTGGAAATACACAAAAAAAGTCGAATAGCACTTCGCTATCCGACTCCTTATTCGTTATTGTTATAAACTTGGACTGTTCGTTTCTGTTAAAGAAATCGTTGTTGTTTGTTTTTGTCCATTTCTATAGTATGTTACTTCAAGCTTATCGCCAACTTTATGGCTGTAAAGAACTTTACGTAAGTTTTGAATTCCTTGAATTTTTTGTCCATCCATTTCAACAATGACATCGTAAGCTTGTAGTCCCGCAGCTTTTGCACTACCTTTCGCCATGACTTCTGCAATAACGACTCCGTTCTTCACATCTCGTGGTAAATTCAATTGCTCGATTACTCGTTCATTCACACTTGATAAGTTTACCATTGAAATTCCAAGAGCTGGACGTGTAATTTTCCCGTCCGTTTCGAGTTGTTTAATAATCGAAACAACTTCGTTACTTGGAATCGCAAATCCCATTCCTTCAACAGAAGATTTTGAAATCTTCATTGAGTTAATTCCGATGACTTGGCCAGCGCTATTAATTAACGCTCCCCCTGAGTTTCCTGGGTTAATCGCCGCATCTGTTTGAATGGCCGTTACGACCCAGTCTTCTTGTCCATCACCATCAACGTCTGTGGCAACAGCACGGTTAGTTGCTGAGACGATTCCTTGCGTTACACTTGTTGCGAATTCACTTCCAAGAGGGGAACCAATCGCAATCGCTGTTTGTCCAACTTCAACCTCATCTGAGTTTGCAAATTCTGCGACAGTTGTAACATTTGTATTGGCAATACGAATCACGGCTAAGTCTGTCCATTGATCACTACCAACAAGCTCAGCTTTTTCGCGTGTTCCGTCTGCTAAAAGAACTTCCAATTCTTGTGATTTCGCAATAACGTGATAGTTCGTCACGATATAGGCATATCCACCCTCATTTTTATAAATGACCCCACTACCTTCAGACGCAGTAGCTAATTCTCCTCCGGTTTGTTGTGTGCCGTATAAGTTATTCCTTGAAGTTGCTTGTTTGTTAATAACTGAAACGACGGCATTTTTCACTTCAGCAACCACTTTAGTGATTTCTGTTCCACCTTTTGTGGCTGTGGATGTTTTAGTTGTGTCTACTTGTGTTTGTGAGGGTTGTGTAGCAGGTGTTGTTGCTTGGTTTGCTGGATTTGTTACGGCCATAATTCCAACTCCTCCGGCAACAGCGACTGCTCCTCCCAATAATCCGCCGATAAAGCCATTTTTAAAAGCTTTCGATGATTTTTTTCTTTGTAATTGTTCTTGTGACATCTGCTCACTCCTCTCATTTGTAAATATACAATAGTTTTTTCATATGAAATTTATATGAAATAAAGCTTATAGAGTACTTAAAAAACTCTTTCGAACTTGCTAAATTTTTAAACGGTAAATAATTTTGTGGGTTCATACGGATCCGTATGATAGAGCTCGAACGCCTGATGAACGCCTTTATCATGCGTTTGGAAGATACTTTCGGCTGTTTGATAGGCGATTTCCTTCATATTATTATCCTGACTTAAGTGTCCTAGATAAATTCGTTTCGTGCGGTCACCCATCATTTCACACATCGCAAGCGCGCCATCATCATTCGATAAGTGCCCCTTGTCGCTTAAAATCCGTTGTTTCAAATGCCAAGCGTATGGTCCCATTCGAAGCATTTCTAAATCATGATTACTTTCGATGAGATACGCATCTGCATTTTTCAACAAACCTCTTAGTTTATCACTCACATAACCCGTGTCTGTCAGCATCACGAACTGCTTGCCTTCACGTTGGAAACTATAAAATTGAGGAGCTGCCGCATCATGCGAAACCGCAAAACTCATGACATCTAAGTCTCCAAACGTTAGCGTATCTCCGGTATTGAAGATTTCCTGTTGTTCGAGAGCGACTTTCCCAATCTTTCCAGCCATGGCTTGCCATGTTTTTTCATTGGCATAAATTGGAATCCCGTACTTACGAGCCAGAACCCCAATTCCTTTAATATGGTCAGAATGTTCATGGGTGACGAGAATGGCATCCACATCCGAAATGGAGCGATCAATCTTCTCCATTTGCGCAGTAATGGCTTTACCAGTGAGTCCACAGTCCACTAATATTTTTTGTTTTGGCGTTTCGATGTAAGTAGCATTTCCCGAGCTACCACTCGCGAGTAAACTCACTTTCAAACCTTGTTCTTGCATGTTTATTCCCTTCTTATTGTTGTTGTACACTTTGCGTTGTTGTTGTGTTATTTGTGGTTGTACGCTGTGTTTGCGTATTGGTTGTTTCTAGCGTTTCATTCGCTAGAACCGTTCCATGAATCGCATCCACACGACGGGCGATTAATTGTCCATCAGCTTGACGTATTTCAATATACCACGCAGGTGAGTAAATTGAAAAATCTTTCAGCACTAGCGATTGATAGTAAGATAATTTCACCGATTGAACGGTTGCCTTCGATGAAATTCGTCCCGCTAAATAGAGAATCTCAACCGCTTTTTGAGCTGTAATCAATTCACGTTCTTTCCCAAGTACTTGCACACTTCCAGCATAAATCTGTTCGTAGCTTACGACTTGGTCATTGGCATTAATCGTGAAAATGATTTGACTCGAACCATCCATAATCGTTAACTTGTCAGCTTTTTGCGTATAAATCACTTTACGTGTAGTCGGATTATAGGACGACCATGTGTATTGGTCTCCAAAAGTCACTTGATTATTTTCAACGATTTTTGTTAAATCCGCAAAGCTATCTGCAGATACAGATCCGCTTAAGTCTAATTGGATTGGTGTCACAAATTGCCCGTTAATAATATTTTTTTCTAGCGTTACGACTTGATTTGGTAAGCTAGACAATTTGCCATCTGTAGATTCCGGTGTTACTTGAATAATCGGAACGGCCTCCACCGTCGCATTTAGCGTTGGTAATGTAATTCCGTCTAACTTCATTTGGTCGATGACGTTAATACTTGTATTCAACGGATTTTTCGTGTCGGTTCGTTTTTGCCATACTAATCCGAATAAGAATAAATCAAGGATAAAGAAGCAGACGATGAGGACGACTGCACTTCTCTTAAAATCCATCTGCGTCACCTCCCGTTGTTTGCGGTCCGTTCGCTGGTTCTGTCTGATGCTTCTCTGCTTTTAATTCAGCAAGCGTCTTCCAGGTTCCATTCTTTTTGATGTACCACGTTGGCGTAAATTCAACGATTTGAACACTCTCGCTACTAATCGTCCATGAATAGCCGATTCGAATATCTTCAATCTCATTCATGACGAAGCCTTCGTTCAACATTTCAGTGACGATCGTCTTCCCACCAACAACCGTTACCTTCTTACTTTTCGTTGGTAAAGGTGTTTGTGCGATTAGCGATGAAGTTCTCATTTTTTCGATGCCATTCGTGTTGGCTTTTATTTGCGTAAATCCTTCTTTTCCGCTCGATAAAATTGGATACGAATCGACATAGCGGACAAAATCAACAATATTATTATTTAAATCCACTGAGAATAGACTCACACCTAATTGCCAACCTCCAAGACGTTTCATCTGATTGAAAGTTTGCGTTAAGTTATTCGTATAGAGTAGCGTTTCTTCTCCTGAACGGTTCTCAAAGAAAGTAACTACATTCGTTGTACGGTCCAATTTCAATTGCGACAAGTTATCATTGTACACAACTGTCTTTCCGTCTCCACGCGTACGAATTTCTGATTGGTTAGTAAATAATTGAGTAATGTAGAAACTCATCGGGATTTGTTCGATTAAGTAGGCCGATTGTTCAACATTCAAATTATCTTGTTCGACAAAGAATTGTTTTGTCTTTCCACGATAAGATTCGACTTCATAGAAGTCACTATCCGCATATAATGCTTCGAGTTCTGTTTTGAGACTCTCATCAATTTTTGCACTGTAGAGTTGTTTATTCTCGTCGTTAATGAAGTACGCTGTATGAGGATCGTCCGTACGAATCACAATGCGTGAGAAACGATCATTGCTTAAGTCCTCATTATTTGCATCGAAGTAGCGACTCAAAATCCCAAACGAATGTAATCCATCAAATAGAATTTCAATGCGCGCTTCACGCAAGACAAGATTTTCATAAGTAGTCTCATCCATCGTTTCCAGACGCGTTAAATTCGTAAATCGTTTATTTAAATGACTGTTCACTTCTCTCATAATTGAAGCGCTACTTGTCATTTCGTATTTATTTTTATTCGTTAACACTAAACGAGTGGGTCTGAAGACATCCTCCATCGAATAGGTTGCACGAACTTGTACACCTGTATCTTGTTGTGTTGCAACTTTATTATTATTTTGCTTTTGATTCGTAAAGAAATCAACCGGACGTACTACGATGAGATACGTAAACACAAAGCTAATGGCCATTAATACAAAGAGCGCCGTTAGCATTGCTCGATAACGTTTAAAATTCATCCCATTCACCGTCCTCTTCAAATGGAACATATGGTAGAGAAACAAAGAATGTTGACCCTTTGTTTTCAATACTGTTCACCCAAATTTTTCCACCATGTAATTGGACAACTTCTTTCGCGATAGCCAGTCCAAGACCACTACCACCCATCGCTCTTGAACGAGCCTTATCTACACGATAGAATCGGTCGAATAAGTGTGGAATATCCTTACGTGGAATTCCCAACCCTTCGTCACTTACACTCACGATTAAGTCCGTATGAGTTTCCATCAGACGAACGATAATACGACCCCCATCTGGAGAATATTTAATCGCGTTATTGATAATATTATCCAGCACCTGCGTCATCTTATCTTGGTCGATTTCTACCCATAAGTCTCGTTGCGTGATGTCCGTTAAAATACGGTAATTCTTTTCACGATATTGGTCACTTGAAAGCACCATATCGAAACGGTTGGCAATATGTTTTACCAACTCATTCATATTCACGAATTCCTTATCGAGCTCGAGACGGTTTTGGTCCATACGCGATAAGTTGAGTAAGTCCGTAATCATACGCATCATACGGTCCGTTTCAGTTTCGATAACGTGTAAGAATTCTGGTGCAATTTCTTTATTTTCCCATGCCCCATCCACTAACGCTTCTGTGTAACTCTTAATACTTGTTAGTGGGGTACGTAATTCGTGGGAAACGTTCGATACGAAATTACGACGTTCGCGGTCGATTTTTTCTTGCTCGGTAACGTCTGTTAAGACGCAGACAAGACCGCTAATAAATCCAGATTCACGTTGGATGACTGAGAACTCACATTGAACAATCGTATCTTCGCCATCTTCTTCAAACGTAATCATACGTTCTTCTTGAGACTCGAGTAAATCCCTGAAAGTCACAGTACGGTCGAGTCTTAATACATCTAATAGTGGTGTACCGACAATACGTTCGCTACGTAAGTTTAAAATATCTAACGCAGCCGCATTGATAATCACAATACGTCCACGACGGTCGGTCGCAATTACCCCGTCACTCATATGACGAAGGACACTATCCAGCCTTTGCCGTTCCGCTTCGGTTCCTTCTTGTGCTTCTTTAATCTTCACAGAGAGGTCGTTAATCGCTTGTCCAAGTTGACCAAGCTCATCGTCTCCGTAAATCATCACTTCACCTGTATAGTTTCCTTCGGCGATTTGCTCAGTTTGTTGCTTCATCTCTGCGATTGGACGCGTAATCCCTTGTGAAATCATCACGGTGATCACGATCGCCAAAATAATGACAAAGATAGAAGAACTAATAAAGATAACCCCGATATCTTTGACTTGCGTATAACGCGATTCGATATTCGATGTTACCGAAATAATCCCAACCGGATTTCCTGAAGCAGTATTCACTGGGTCAATCGGTGAAACGTATTTCCAATAACGCGTTTCGCCTTCCGTGAAGTTGTAGCTTTGAACGGTATTCGACACAACGACTTGTTGAACGTCCGCTTCTGTTGAACGCGTTCCTACAACAGATTGTTGCGTTTGGTTGGTTGTTCCCAAAATATATCCTTGCATGTCCATGATGCGAATTTCGACAATACTATTCCCTGTTGGATAATCTTGTAGCAATTGCGAAATTTCAGACATCTTCGCTTCATCAGTCGCATCTTTTGCCAAAATCGGCTGCACATTATTCTTCAAGAACCCTACTTGCAGTTGGATTTGTTCTTGGAAGTTGGAAATCATTTGCGACTCTAATTGCGTTAAGAAGTTTGCGACAATGAGTTGCAACGAAATGACTAAGAGCAAGATGAACAGCATCGGAATCTTAAATTGAATGGAACGAAAGAATCGTTTCATTGTATTCATGAGTCATTTCCCCCTCTACTTTTTAGAAAAATACGCTTTTCTTGCCGGTAGATCAGGTGGCAAGGAAAAGCGCATTTCAATCTTAAGCTTCTTTTTCTTGATCTGGGGTCTTGATGTAGTAACCTACCCCACGACGAGTCATAATCCATGTTGGGTGACTCGGTGTATCTTCGATTTTTTCACGTAAGCGACGTACCGTAACGTCTACTGTACGCACATCTCCGAAGTAATCATATCCCCAAACCGTTTGCAATAAATGCTCACGTGTGATTACTTGTCCGATATGTTTTGCTAAGTAGTGAAGTAATTCGAACTCACGGTGCGTTAATTCGATTTCTTCGCCGCGTTTTGAAACCACATAAGCATCTTCATGGATAATGAGTGAACCTAATACGATTTCGTTAGCTGTTTTTTCTTCTTCGGCTTCCGCTGGAGCTAATTGTTGACGACGTAAGTTTGCTTTCACACGCGCGATTAACTCACGGTTTGAGAAAGGTTTTGTCACATAGTCATCGGCTCCAAGTTCAAGACCTAAAACTTTATCGATTTCAGAGTCTTTGGCTGTCACCATGATAATTGGGACATTGCTTGTTTTACGGATTTCACGGCACACTTCTAAGCCATCAATTTTCGGTAACATTAAGTCTAAAATAACTAAATCTGGATTTTTTTCATTGAAAGCCACCAGACCCTCTTCACCGTCAAAGGCTGTGATTACTTCAAAGCCCTCTTTTGTAAGACTAAACTTGACGATGTCTGAGATTGGCTTCTCATCATCTACAACTAGGATTTTTTTCATATAAATCCTCCTTTACTCTATTACTTTTTTATGCCCAAACACTTTCTAAAATGTTGGTTTGTTCTCTATCTGGTCCTACACTGAATGTAGAAATACGTACGCCGACTAATTCTGAAATACGGCGAACATAGTTACGTGCATTTTCAGGAAGCTCTTCAAGTGAACGGCATCCTGTAATGTCTTCGTTCCAACCTGGTAATTCTTCATACACAGGTTCGCATTGTGCTAGTTCTACTAGGCTTGCTGGGTAGTGAGAAATTTCTTCTCCATTTGGTTTGCGGTAAGCCACACAGATTTTCACTGTTTCTAAACCAGTTAATACGTCAATACTGTTTAAGCTTAAGTTTGTAATACCTGATACACGTTTCGAGTGACGCATTACAACGCTATCGAACCACCCCACACGTCTTGGACGTCCAGTTGTTGTACCGTATTCACGTCCGACTTCACGAATACGTGAGCCGATTTCATCAAATAATTCTGTTGGGAAAGGTCCATCCCCTACACGAGAAGTGTACGCTTTACATACCCCAACGACTTTATCAATTTTTGAAGGTCCAACACCGCTACCGATAGTAACCCCACCAGCAACTGGGTTAGAAGAAGTTACGAATGGATATGTTCCTTGGTCGATATCCAACATAACACCTTGGGCGCCTTCGAATAATACGCGTTTGCCATTGTCTAGTGCGTCATTTAAAATCACAGAAGTGTCGCAAACGTATTGTTTCATTTGTTGACCATATTCGTAGTACTCTTCAAAAATATCATCGAATTCGATTGGTTCTGCATCGTACATTTTAGTAAAGAGGCGATTCTTTTCGGCTAAGTTGATTCTTAGACGTTCTGCAAATACTTCACGGTCTAGTAAATCTGCCACACGAATCCCAACACGCGCTGCTTTATCCATGTAGCAAGGTCCAATCCCTTTATTCGTTGTCCCAATTTTGTTGTCGCCTTTAGCTTCTTCTTGTAATTGGTCTAAGCGAGTGTGGTATGGCAAGATGACATGCGCGCGGTCTGAAATACGTAAGTTATCAGTAGTCACATTTCTTTCGTGTAAATACGCAAGTTCTGTGATTAGAGATTTTGGATTCAATACAACCCCATTCCCGATTACACTGATTTTCTCTGGTGAAAAAATTCCTGATGGAATTAAGTGAAGTTTATAAGTCACTCCATTGAATTGAATCGTATGTCCTGCATTGTCTCCCCCTTGATAGCGGGCAATGACTTCTGCGTTCTCACTGAGGAAGTCTGTAATTTTTCCTTTACCTTCGTCTCCCCATTGTGTTCCTACTACTACTACTGATGACATTTGACGCACCTCTTCTTTGTATTATTCATTTAAATGTCTGTTATTAGGCCATTGGAGCGTTTTGCTCGACTCCATCTGGCACAAGATTTGTAAATTTATTAAATTCTTTCATGAAGTTCAATTCAACCGTTCCACGAGGACCGCTACGGTTTTTCTCGATAATCACTTCAATGGTACTATTTGGTTCCACCTCTGGAACATGTCCATTCTCATCTGGCTCTTGACGATAGTAATCATCACGATATAAGAACGCTACGATATCGGCATCTTGCTCGATAGATCCAGATTCACGAATATCTGACATGATTGGTCGTTTATCTTGACGTTGTTCCACACCACGCGATAATTGCGAAAGTGCGATAACAGGAACTTTTAATTCCTTCGCTAATTTCTTCAAGTTACGAGAGATTTCAGAAACCTCTTGTTGACGACTCTCTTTTCCGTTTCCTTCAATCAACTGCAAGTAGTCGATGACGACTAGCCCAAGATTATTACGCTCTTGTTTTAGACGACGACATTTTGCACGGATTTCAGCAACACGAATCCCTGGAGTATCATCAATAAAAATTGGTGCTTCAGATAATGCTCCGGTCGCCACGAAATATTGTGTATATTCTTCAGGCGTTAATTTACCTGTTTTCAAATGTCCTGCGTTGATGCTAGCATGTGAACAGATAATACGCTCTACAAGGGACTCAGCCCCCATTTCAAGACTGAAGATAGCTACCGTTTCGTTCAAGTTCACGGCAACGTTCTTTGCAATATTCAATACAAAGGCCGTTTTACCAACAGATGGACGAGCCGCTAAGATGATTAACTCATCCGCATGTAGCCCTGACGTCATTCTGTCTAAGCCGATATATCCTGTTGCAATCCCTGTCACTTCACCATTGTTTTTCGCACGCTCTTCTAAGCTTTCATAAGCGGTACGAAGAACCGAGCTGATTGGAATAAAACCAGCCTTATTTCGTCCTTCCGATACTGAAAGAATATCTTTCTCAGCAGTATCCAAAACGTTGGCAATTGGTTCATCCTCTTGGTAAGCCGTTTTTACAATATTTGTCGAAGTTTTAATTAATTTGCGACGCGTAGATTTTTCTAAAACGATTTGTGTATAGTACTCTACGTTGGCTGCAGTTGGCACTTTATCAAGAAGTTCGATTAAAGTTACTTCTCCACCAATATTCTCCATTTGATTCTTTTGTCTTAAAATCTCTGAAACGGTGATTGCGTCAATATCGATATTGTTTTGGTTTAATTCAATCATTGCCGCAAAAATTAATTGATGAGAAACACGATAAAAATCTTCCGGTGTCAAAAATTCCATAACGGAAATAATCGAGTCACTAGCAAGAAGAATAGACCCTAAAACGGCTTCTTCTGCCTCAATATTTTGTGGTGGAACTAAATTTGGATATAGTTCTTCCATTCAAACACCCTTTCTACTAAAAATAACCATAAAAATACAGTTTCATTGTATCATAAAACGCTGTAATAAAACAGAAGAGTGAGTCTTTTCGAGCATGAAAACTTGTATGTTCATTTATAACTTTGTGAACTAAATCACATATTTAAAACCAAAAGAAAAAGGATTCTCCACAACGGGAAAATCCTTACTATTTCTTATTATTGAGCAACGATATTGACAGTCATAATGGCTGTTACATCGTGATGTAATTTAACAGGTACACGAGTGAATCCTAAGGCACGAATTGGTGCTGCTAATTCGAATTTACGACGATCAAGCTCTACATTGAATTTCTTGTTGAATTCTTCAGCGATTTGTTTCGCTGGGATAGCTCCGAATAGACGGCCATCTTCCCCTGCTTTTGCTTTAATCGTTACAACTGTATCTTCGCGTTCTAAGAACTCTTTAATTTCTTTGGCTTTTGCTAATAATTCAGCGTTATGTTTTTCTTCAGCTTTCTTTTGTCCTGATAAAGTTGCTAAGTTTGCAGCATTTGCTTCTTTAGCAAAACCATTTTTGATTAGGAAGTTTTGTGCGTATCCGTCTGCAACGTTTTTAACGTCACCTTTTTTACCTTTACCTTTTACATCTTTCAAGAAAATTACTTTCATGTTTCTTCCTCCTAATTATAAGTTAATTTCACTACCAATTTCTTCAATCACTTGAATTAACTGGCGGATTGCTTCTTCAATCGTGATATCGGATAACTGAGTTGCAGCATTGGATAAATGTCCGCCGCCTCCCATTTTTTCCATCACACGTTGTACGTTTTTGTTTCCTAAACTACGGGCACTAATCCCAACACGACCGTCATTACGTTTTGTAACCACAAATGAAGCATCGATATTTTCCATCGACAACATCATATCGGCCGTTTGTGCAGCCACGACTGTCGGATATACGGTATTTTCTTCACCGTGAACAATTCCGACATTGTTAGGAAGCATTTCGAGCGAGTTCAGTAGATGTGAACGCATTAAGTACGTATCTACATTTTCTTTTAATAAACGTTGAATCAGAATTGTATCTGCACCAACGGATTTGAGGTAGCTAGCCGTATCAAAGGTACGAGATCCTGTACGAAGCGTGAAATTACGCGTATCTACAATGATACCAGCAAGCAAGGTTGTTGCTTCGATTGGCTGAAGTTTTTCAGCATCTTCAGATTGATATTCTAGCAATTCTGTAATCAATTCACCGACAGATGAAGCATACGGTTCAATATAAACTAAGTCAGGATTTTCAGGGAATTCCTCTCCACGACGGTGATGGTCGATAATCACTAATTTATTGGCTTTTTTAACAATCGATGGAGCCGCGCATAGGGAAGGCTTGCTTACATCGACAATAATAACGAGTGTATTTTCAGTCATTAACGCTTCCGCCATCTCTGGATTTACGATAGCAGAGTAGAGACGTTCATTATCTTTGATCACTTCCATCAATTTCTTGATATCATGCGAATATTGCTCTGGATTTGTGACAATCCATGAGGTTTTACCGTGCATTTTAGCAATTCTTCGAATACCTAAACATCCACCAATGCAGTCCATGTCTGGATATTGATGTCCCATAACCATTACTTGATCCGCTTCTGCAATAAGATTTTCTAAGGCTTGAGAAACCATACGAGAACGCACTCTTGTACGTTTTTCTAACGGGTTGCTTTTACCACCGTAGAAGCGTGTTTCTTCGTTTTTAGAACGGACAACGACTTGGTCACCGCCTCTTCCTAAGGCTAAATCAAGGTTATCTTGCGCAAACTTGGCAATTGAACCGTAATCCATCTCTTCTTGAGTATCATCCGCATACGAGAACCCCATACTTACGGTTAGTGGGGTATTTTGTTGAGCAGTTGTCTCACGGACGCGGTCAATAATCTCAAATTTCGTTTTTTCAAGCTCAGAAAGGATATTTTTATCTAAAAATGCGACAAAACGGTCTGAACTTACACGTTTTAAGTAGATATTATTGTGATTTGCCCAGCTAGTAAGCTGATTTGTCACGAAGTTATTCAAGTTAGACTTCTTACGGTCACTGAGGGATTGAGAGACTTCTGCAAAGTTATCAACGAAAATTTGCCCGAATACAGGTCTTTCGTCTAGATAAGTCTCTTTAATCAACGCATATTCCGTAATATCCATCATGTAGAGCATTCCAATATCGTTATGGTAAACTGTTTGGAAGTATTTATTTTTCCAATGGACCACATTATCTTTATCATCATCAAGATTTTTAACGATATTCGCTAAATCCGGATCGACAACTTCAAGTTTAAACCCTAATAGTTCTTTACGTTCAAAATACTTTTGTAAATAAGGGTTAATCCATTGAATTTCACCATTATCATCTAACAAAAGCATTCCAATCGGCATTTTAATAGAAGCATCTTGTGAACCTTTATTAATTTTGTACGATAAATTCGTTACATAATGATTCGTTTCTTTAATAATGTAGTTTGCAAACGAATAGAGGAGTGTTCCTAATAAAATAACAAATAAAGTAAGGATAAGTCCCATCCATATATTCATCACATACGCTATAATCAGCATACAGAGAATGATTGCTATAAATGAGATTCCGTATTTCTTCATTGTTTCACTTTTAAGAAATGTCGGTAAAGCCTTAATACGTTCTTTTAGGCTTTTCTTCATTCTTGCACCTTCTTTCTATATACCTTATTTTACCACAGTTTTGGCCCCTCGTCAGTTCTCTAAAATTGTTTCACGTGAAACAATTTAGACAGAGGGGGTAGGGTGCAAATGTTTCACGTGAAACATTTTTAAGATTCATTATTTCTAATAGAATGTTTCACGTGAAACATTCTGATTTATGTATTCAAGTTTAGATTAAAAGATAAAACTCAATCTAGTTAATCAATAATCTGTATTTTTATAAATAGATACTCAACTATAAAAAGAACAATTTAATAAAATAAAAAAGGATTGAGAAATTCTCAATCCTTTTACTTATTATTAGTCAACTGTTGTGAATGGTAATAATCCCATGATACGAGCACGTTTGATTG